>DFWO01000043.1 GCA_002380945.1 Methylococcaceae bacterium UBA4132
TGAAATTTTGAACACGTTCTAAGCAATTGGAGTCGTAGTGCAGTCGACTAAACCAGCGACAAAGATTAACAGGGAGGAGTTGGCGAAAGACGTGGAAACAGACTTTGATAGGTGGTGGGTGAAATCTGCAACTCGGTGTAAGTCATCCTGTATAGCAACCTTGTTAATACAGATATTTTTCCAAGATGATGTGCAATTAAAAATACAGGTTTCACCCACTACCCTAGCAACGATACCGTAGTACCCTTTGCTCCGTACGACCAGATTTGGTGATTTTATTGCTACCACAATTCGGACAGACGTAATAATACGGTAAACTGCAACTTTGAAACACTACAGTTTTTGTTAGACCACTACACAACTAAAATAGTCGCATTGGCATCGGCAGAAGAACACCGTTTTTAACTGTGGATGAATCTTCGAATGCCAATGGAGAGTTCAATGCTGTTAATTTATAATCCTTATGCTACCATTTTGTATGTATAAGGGAGTTTTTGATGTATTACAATGAACTACCATTTTTACAAAAATTATTAGTTATAGCCATATCTGCTATGTTGTGTATGAGTGTCTATTATGTTGCCAATGTTCAATCTTCATATTAGTAAAGGTGGAAGGACAGGAACGGCAGGTATTGTGAACTTTTCTGCAACAGGCGATTAAAACCAAATGCCAGAAGTGTGTTTGGTAAGTTGTAGTCGGTGAGTGACACAATAACCGCTACATTTTAAAAATTTTTATACTAACTGATGTGCCGCACCGATAACAAAAATCAATGAGTTACAAAGTTTCAATTCGCTATAGTTATTGATTCTTGAGATACTGCGTAACATCAGATACTAACTTGAACTCACTATCCAAAGTAAAAGCGTTGCGACAAACATAACTTGCTTTGCTCAAGAACAATGACTTAAGACACCACTATTATTAACCACCGTTTGTTGTAGTGGGTAATTGGTAATCACATGAACTTAACATTAACGGTACTCTCATTTAAAAATCGACCTATTACTGAAATAGCTACCGTCTCTATTGGTAACGAAGGGGGCAGTATTGGTCGTTCGGATAATAATACTTTAGTGCTGCCTGATACGGAGAAATTCGTCTCCCGACATCATGCCACTATCAAAGCGGAAAATGGTTATTATTACCTATCAGATACCAGTTTAGGTGGAGTCACTATTAATGGCGAAGAGTTACCCTTGCATAATGCGACAGTACGCATTGATAACGGCACGCGTTTAAAAATTGGCGAGTATGAAATTGCGGTCGTCATCACCAGTGACGAGTCAATCGTAGATGATTTTCTTTTCGTGCCTGAGCCAATCGCACCAACGTTTAATACGTTTCCTAGCATTGATGAGCCGTGGATAGAATCAGACAGCGGGGCTACCAATAATTTAATGACTGACAGTTTTCCAAGTCATGAAGAACTGATACACCAAGATACTCCCCGTACTCCTGATTTTCAAAGCCGTTTAGCTAACAATCAATCGCCCCTGTTTGATAGTTATATCGCGCCTAGCATTATTCCATCTGCCTCGCCTGCGTCTGTTGAAACCATTCCAGAAAGTTTCAGTTTTGATGATCTTTTTTCAGCAACTGATAAGGTAACGCCACAGACTCAACCTATTAATAAGCCAGCCGCGCATAATGACTTTGAAGATTTCTTTGGTGCCGCTATTAGTGAAATGGTCGCGGGTAACAATCAATCTATTTCACCCACAGAACAACATGACGAAACTGCCCCAAATTTCGCTGCACTCCATCTAGGCTACAACGACACGCCTATTGAGCAAGTACCGCCTAGCGAGGTAGAGACAAGTCAGTTAGGCAAAGAGACTGCTACAGAATGGGTTGATGAAGAAATCTCGTCATCCAAAATCGCACCACCTTTTTCTACTACTAGCGAAACTACTAGTCTATTTGCCGATATAGAACAACACGAACCCGCGCTTGCCACTATTCATACCACCCCGCCTCTTGTTGCAGTCACCGAAACCATCATTGAAAAAACATTCCCTGCTCCAGCCGATAGCGTATTGTTCAATGCGTTTTTACAAGGTGTCGCTGTAGAATGCAGCGACATTCGCCCTGAACAACAAGCGGAAACACTGAGCAGAATCGGGCAAATGTTTAGAAAGCTCATTGATGGCACGGTAGCAGTATTAAGAAGTCGTGCGGAATTTAAAAGTTTATGTCGGGTTAATATGACGGTCATAAAAGCGACGAATAATAATCCATTAAAATTTACTGTATCAACTGATGATGTGTTGCGGCAACTGATTGAAAATAAAACCGACGGTTTCCTCGCATCAACCGCTGCGATTGAAGAAGCATTTAACGATATTATGAATCACCAGTTAGCCATGCAGGCGGGTATCCAATCCTCCTTAACTGACTTATTAAAAACCTTTGATCCCAGAATTATTGAAAAACAATTTGAACAAGGTCTCGTATTACAGAAAAAATCTAAGTGTTGGGACAAGTACGAAGAAACCTATCGTAATACGGTTGAAGATGCGGTAGAAAACTTTTTTGGTGAAGAGTTTGTCAGTGCCTATGAAAAGCAAATGAGTCAATTAGTAAACACGCGCAAAAAGTGAAAACATAAGTAGCTCATAAAAATTAACGCAATAGACAGGAGTGCGATACTAACAATGTCAGAAAATAACAAAACCGTCTGGTCAGAGGGTATGTTCCTTAGACCGCAACATTTTCAGCAACATGATCGCTATCTTGAAACGCTGGTGCGCGAACGTTGTGGAGGTTTGCAACCTTACGAATGGGGTGTTAAAAAACTCAAAATAGATACCCGTCAATTAGGCATGGGTAAGTTCGCACTAGCCGAATGCAGCGGTATTTTTCTTGATGGTACACCGTTTAATCTCCCCGAAGATGATGAGTTACCACTCCCTATCGACATCCCCGTTGATGTAAAAGATAATATTATCTATTTGTCGATACCTGCTCAACGCAAGGGTTCGGTAGAAGTCGATACCGATGAAAACCCCAATAATCTTGCCCGCTACCACGCCGCTGAACTTGAAGTAAGCGATGCTAACGTAGCCACCAATGCCACGTCTGCGGTGATGATTGCCAAGTTACACACCAGTTTATTATTGGAAAAACAAGAACGGGCAGGACATATTTGTATCGGTATTGCCCGTGTTATTGAATCACGCATTGATAAAAATATTATTCTCGATGAATACTACATACCCCCAACTGTCGATTGCAACGCCATTCTCCACACTAAAGGTTACATCAAAGAACTTTATGGTTTATTACACACACGCGGCGAAGCACTAGGTGCTAGAGCGTCTGAGGCAGGGAAGGGCGGTGCTGCAGAAATTTCTGATTATATGCTATTGCAATTAGTGAATCGCATAGAACCTTTATTTGAACATTTACAGAACGTGCCTTGTCTACATCCCGAAAATTTTTATCGTTTAGCCGTGCAGTTAGCAGGCGAGTTATCGACCTTTTGCAAACCCAATAAAAGACCGATTAGTTTTGCCGCTTATCAGCATGATGATTTGCAGAAAACCTTTAAGCGCGTAATGGACGAATTGCGGACGTTGCTCAATGCAGTGCTAGAACAAAACGCTATTTTTATCCCACTGACTGCACCAAAATACGGTATTCGTGGGGCAAAATTACCCGATATTAATTTGCTGAAAGATGCAGTGTTTGTGTTAGCGGTCAGTGCGCAAGTGTCTATAGAGCAATTACGCAGTGGTTTTCCGATGCAAGTTAAAATAGGACCTGTGGAAAAAATTAATTTGTTAATTAACAATAACCTACCTGGTATCACCATTCATGCACTGCCTGTTGCACCCAGACAAATCCCTTTTCATGTGGGCTTTGCGTATTTTGAACTGAACAAACAAACTGAGATGTGGAAACAAATGCAGACATCGGGTGGTTTTGCCATTCATATTGCAGGTGAGTTTCCTGGGCTTGAATTAGAATTCTGGGCAATCAAAAACGGATAGCTTTTCAAAACACAATACGACCACACAAAACGGATGACACCATGAGCAACGATGATCCTTTTGGCAATAGCTATATTGATGACGATAAAACGATACTCAAACCGATGCCTGGTGGACGAAAACCACAAGGACAGTCAGCACCGTCACCCTCAACGCCACCCCCTGCTTCCAGACCAAGTATGGCGGGTGCGGGTATGTCCGACAACTTGCGGGAACAAATCGCCAACGCGACGTGCAATCCCATCGCAGGCGCGGCGATTTCTTTATTGTCCATCGTAGCGCAATTACGCAACACCTCATCACACCCTGATATTGCTGGACTTAGAAACAGCATCATCGAAGAAATAAAACAGTTTGAACTTAAAATCAAACAGCAAGGTGTGCCTAGCGAACAAGTGCAAGCAGCACGTTACGCACTCTGCACGTTGCTGGATGAAACGGTACTTAATACGCCGTGGGGGTCTAATAGTTTATGGGGAACACAAAGTCTGCTGATTTTTTTTCATAAAGAAGCGTGGGGCGGTGAGAAGTTTTTTCTGATTTTAAAAAATTGTATGCAGCAACCTGGCACTCATTTAGATTTATTGGAATTGCTATATTTTGCCTTATGTTTAGGTTTTCAAGGTCGATACCGTGTTGAAGACCACGGATTAAGCAAACTTGAGGAAATCCGAGAAAATGCCTATCAAATCATTCAACGACAACGCGGCGATGTTGAAAGAAGTTTATCGCTACATTGGAAGGGCATTAAAGATAAACGCAATGTTCTCACTCAATTAATCCCTTTTTGGGTCATTGGATCAGTGGCGGCTTTGCTATTGATGCTGAGCTTTTTAGGGTTTCTGTATTTAATCAATTCAGCTTCTAATCCGTTACTTGCCAAACTGTATGTACTTAAAGACAGTTTTAATGTTCAGCCAGTCGTGGTTGCACAAGCGACTCCTGTTATTGAAACACCTGCCGCTCCTGCACTGCTTGATGAATTAAATACCTTTCTTAAGCCCGAAATTGATGCACATCAAGTAGAGTTGCTTAAACTCAACGGTAAAACGGTTATTCGCATCATAAGCAAAGGTCTTTTTGCTTCTGGTAGCGATAAAATAATGACGCAATACTATCCCTTATTGGACAAAATCGGTCAGGCACTGAGTAGCAGGAGTTTTGATCGTATTACAATTGTAGGTCACACCGATAGTTCACCGATTTTCTCAGCAAAATTCCCCTCGAATTGGGATTTATCAAAAGCGCGAGCCTTATCGGTTGCTGAACTGTTAGCCAATGGTCATACGCTCGCGTCCCCCATTGTTTCCGAAGGGCGAGCGGATACGCAATCGATGGTGCCTAACGATACGCCAGCAAATAAAGCACTGAATCGCCGTGTAGAAATTATTTTATAGTCGCAAAGGATAAGCCATGAACACAGTGATCGAATTTTTCAAAAAAAAATGGGTTATTCAGCTACTAGGCATTATTGCCTTAAGTTTATTAATTTGGTTTTTTGGTTCACTCATCGCTATTGCAGGTCATGTACCACTTGAATCCGATATAGTCAGATTGTTAGTCATTCTGGCTATAGTGGTATTGTGGGGCTTGAATAATCTGCGCATTCAAGTAAAAGCCAATCGGGCTAATGCGCAAATGACACAAGATTTAGTCGCCCCTGCTGATGCAGAAGCTAATCATCTCACTAGAGAAGCCGATGCTGAAATTAGCACGATAGCCAATAATTTTGATGCAGCCTTACAAACGTTAAAAAAAGGCGCGAAAAACGCTCAAGGTAAAAATTATCTTTACGATTTACCGTGGTACATCATTATAGGACCGCCTGGTTCAGGTAAAACCACCGCGTTGATTAATTCAGGGCTAGAGTTTCCATTAGCAGATAAATTTGGCAAAGGCGCGGTGCGCGGTGTTGGCGGTACGCGTAACTGTGATTGGTGGTTTACTGATCAAGCGGTGTTGCTGGATACCGCAGGACGTTATGTCACGCAAGATAGTCACGAAGCAATTGATAAAGCCGCATGGCTGGGCTTTTTAGACTTACTGAAAAAACATCGCCCAAGACGACCTGTCAATGGTGTGTTAATCACCATGAGTTTGTCAGATTTACTCAAGCAAACCGAAGAAGAACGCAGTCTGCACGCACAATCTATTCGGCAACGTATTGAAGAATTGCATACCCATTTTGGTATTCGCTTTCCAATTTATATGCTGTTCACTAAAGCCGATTTAGTGGCAGGCTTTAATGATTTTTTTGCCACGCTCAGTAAAGAAGAACGAGCGCAAGTGTGGGGCGTTACCTTTCCAGCCGAAGACCCTGATAGTCCAATTGATGTCATTGCCAGAGTAGGCAACGATTTTGATGACTTACTAAACCGCATTAATGCCCATTTGCCCAGACGTTTACAAGAAGAACGCGATTTATCAAGGCGCAATTTAATTTTTGGTTTTCCACAACGCATGGCACTACTTCGAGAAGGTTTACTTAGCTTTTTACAAGAATGTTATGGTGCGAATCGTTATCAAAGTGCGCCCTATTTGCGCGGTGTTTATTTTACTAGCGGTACGCAAGAAGGTACGCCCATTGACCGTTTAATGGGGATGCTTGCCAATACCTTTAAACTGGACAGAACAAACACGCCGTTATTTAGTGGTACGGGTAAAAGTTATTTTATTACCCGTTTACTGAAAGACGTTATTTTTGAAGAGGCGTTGCTTGTCGGTGTTAATCCGCGAATTGAACGCTTACAAACTTTATTGCGCCAAGGTGTTTATGCCGCTTCCTTAGCTATCATTGTGTTGATGTCAGGCTTATGGCTAACCAGCTATAACAAAAATCAAACGGCACTCGATGAATTAAACCAAAAAATTCAACAATACGATACGGTAGCGGCAGCAACACCTAATTGGCAAACGGATTTTTCAGCACTGTTAAAACGTATGAATGCCATGCAGGCAATTAAGCAAGTTTATGCAGATGATGTGCCTTGGTTAATGACCTTTGGACTTTATCAAGGCGATAAATTACAACCTGTTATTACTGATACCTATAACGATTTATTGCAAAAACAATTTCTACCGCTCATCAAAACGCGTTTAGAACAACGTATTCGTGAAAAAACTAATAATCCTGATATTTTATATTCATTGTTAGAAGTTTATTTAATGCTAGGTGACACTAAACATTTTAAAGCAGAATCAGTACAACCTTGGATTACGGTAGATTGGCAAAATACCTATTCAACCGATACCGAAACACAAGCAAAATTATTGGAGCATTTAACGGTATTGTTAAAACTTCCACCTGAAAAACAAGTATTAAATGAGACTTTAGTTCGTAATACACGGCAAATTTTGAGTGTAATTCCTGCTGAAAAGCAGATTTATATGAGAATTAAAACCGAGCTATTGCAAACAAAAAATCAGGATTTTAATTTAGTAAAAGCTTTGGGTATCAGTGCGGATAGGGTATTTGCAACTAAAAACGGTACGCTAGAACAACAAACCATTCCGTATCTATTTACTTATGATGGTTTTTATAACGTGTTTTTAAAACAAGTTAAAGAGCAAGCCGAAGCTTCTATGTCAGGCAGTTGGATATTAGGCGATGCAGCTAAAAAAGAAGCGATAACAAATGAAGCTTTAGAATCTGCGGTACGAGATTACTATTACAAAGATTATATTCAGTATTGGGATGATTTATTGGCAAATTTAAGAATCAAACCCGTTAGCAATAATGCTCAAACGGTTGAAGTATTGCAATTTGCCGCCGCGCCTGATTCACCATTGCGTAAGTTATTAGAAACTCTGAATAAAGAAACATCACTAACCATTGCGCCTCCTAGCCCAGCAGACATGGCGGACAAATTGCAACAAGCAGGTGCAGTCAAGAACCCCTTAGATAGTCGAGTGATTAAGGCTTTAGATGTCGCTAAAACTGAGGGGTTAGTAGGAAAAACAGAGCCTTTAGGAAAACCTGTTGAAGAGCATTTTCAGAGTTTGACAATGTTAGTAAAAAGTCAGTCAGGTTCTCCAGCACCGATAGAGCAAACCATGCAATTGTTAAAGCAACTGTCTGACAGTACAACAACTGCCAGTAGCACTTCCTCACCTGATATAGCTGCAATCAATCAGGTGGCTAGTGCAGTGGCAGCGGCAAAAGCGCAATCTTCGTTATTACCTGAGCCTTTAAAATCCATGACACAATCGTTATCTAATGCGGCTCAAGGCACTGTGACGGATAGCAGTAAAAATCAGCTCAGTCGCTTATGGGAAAGTGAAGTGATACCTTTATACAGCAAAGGCATACAAGGGCGTTATCCATTTGCTAGAAACAGTAGTAAAGATGTCGCTTTGGAGGATTTTGGTCATTTTTTTGCACCAAGCGGCGTGGTAGATACATTCTTTAATACTAATTTAAAAAGCTTTGTGGACACTAGCGGTAAAACGTGGCGTATGATTAGTCGAAACGATCAAACAATTGCGATTTCTCCAAACGTGTTGACGCAAATTCAAGCGGCAAAAAAGTTACAGCAAATGTTTTTTGCAAATGGAGGTACAGTTGCATCTATTCGTTTTAATTTAAAACCTGTCAGTCTAACGCCAAATGCGACGGCATTTTGGTTGAATATCGAAGGTCAACAAAGCCAATATAAAGCTACTGATATGAGCAAAATCACACCATTTTCATGGCCAGGAACAGATGGCAGTCGTTTAGTGAGTTTTGGTTTTGAAACGACTGGTGGGCAAAAACCTAGTAGACAAGTTGAAGGTGCGTGGGCATGGTTTAGAGCATTAGAAATGGCGCGTATTCAACGAATTGATGCAGAAAAATATCGTCTTACGTTTGATATAGACGGTATGCAAGCGATATATGAACTTAGTGCCAATAGTGTGGATAATCCGTTTTCAATGAAGGAATTCGATGCGATTCGTTTTCCATCGAGTCTGTAATCGTGAATGTAAATGCAAGTGTTGGTTTTTACGGCAAGTTACCCATCATCGGTGATTTTGTTTCTAGGCGTTTGCCTAACGAATTTATTAAGCCTTGGGATAGCTGGTTACAAAGTGCGATTGCCGCTAGCCGTGAAGAACTGGGCGATGACTGGTTAAACAGTTATTTAACCAGTCCAATATGGCGATTTTTATTGAGTGCAGGCGTGTGTGGCGACAAAGCGGTGGCAGGTATTGTAATGCCTAGCGTCGATAGAGTCGGTCGTTATTATCCACTGACGGTTGCAGTAGTGTTTGAACAATCACCCCAATTGCCATTTTTATTTACCGCAGGCAATGCGTGGTTTGAACAGCTTGAAGATGCTGCCTTAACAGGTTTAGAAGGCAGTCTGGATATTAATGCCTTCGATCAATTGATTCAAAGCATTCCCGTGTTTTCTGTCCCTATCAACCTAGCTTCTGGACAGCAGGTTTCTTTTGAGAAAAAGTCTTTTTATACAGCGATGGAAAATGCTGGGCAAATGAGCGATGCTTTTGTTGGACTTAATGCAAAATTATTGGCAAGCTTTATGTCTGGCTACAGTTTATGGAGCAATGAAGGTTCGCAATATGTGCAGGCAGCGTTATTAGCGTGCGAAGGCTTACCGCCTATCAGTAGTTTTTCTGAATTTTTGAAGGGTAAAATGAACAATAAGAACGATGCTATACAGTGTGATGTCATTAAAAACCCCCTAATCAACACATCAACTGATACCCCTCAAGCGACTGAGTTAGAGCCTCCGAGCTTAAGTAGTATTCTCGCGGCTGATAATCCGTCCTTAACTGCATCTTGCTGGCATTCATGGGCAATTACCCACACGGGTAAGCGGCGTAAACATAATGAAGATTCGTTATTAAATAGACCAGAAGCAGGTTTATGGGTCGTTGCCGATGGTATGGGCGGACATAAAGCAGGCGATGTCGCCAGTCAATTGATTGTGAATACGCTAAACCATTTATCGCCAACAGAGCCACTGGAAAACTATGTCAAAGAAGTAGAGCAGTGCTTGCAAAACGTTAATACGCAATTGCGCCAATTGGCAGCGAAAGAATATGGTCATCAATTGGTTGGTAGCACCGTAGTCAGTCTAGTGTGTGATGCACAACGTTGTGCTTTTTTATGGGCGGGAGATAGCCGTCTGTATCGTCTTAGAGATAACCAATTACAACAACTTACTCAAGATCACTCAGCAGATGATGAGCAAAACTCATCAAACTGGTCAGTTAAAAGTTCCAATATGATTACCCGAGCAGTGGGTGCTGCGGATGCTTTGGAATTAGATATAGAGATGATTGACGTACTTGAAAAGGATGTTTTTCTGTTGTGCAGTGATGGCCTAGATAAAGAAATGAGTTTTAAAGGAATTGAGCATATAATGCAAACCGAAGCTCATCAAGACATCGCTAGCACCTTGATTAATGAGACATTGGCTCGAGGAGCAAAGGATAATGTCACTGTAATTGTGATAACCAAAAAAAGTATTTCTTAAATTCATTTGAACCTAGAGGAAACGACATTGGCTATTAATATTGATGATTATTTAAAGGACATCGACCCTGATAATGTGTGCGGCGATGATTTGCAATATGACCCTGCATTTATCGAACTTGAGCAAGCAATTAAAGGCAAGCCCGAACAACAAATGGGCGATACCGTTACCGAAGCGGAACCGCCTAACTGGCGGGATATAAAAAAACAATCTGAAGCATTATTAACCAGAACCATCGATTTACGCGTACTGATTTGTTATTTACGCGCTCTCATCGCTCTTGAGGGGTTTTCAGGCTTACAAGATGGCTTGGGACTCATTAAAACGCTAGTGGAAAATCGCTGGGACACCATTCATCCTCAGCTAGACCCCGATGATGATAACGACCCTACCGAAAGAATTAATACCCTCTTAGCCTTATGTGACCACGACACTATGCTGTGGTCGCTACAACAAACCCCGCTGCTGGAATCCAAATTACTTGGACACTTTAATTTTCGGCAAATCAGTATTGCCTCTGGAAAATCTACCGCCACCAGCAATGAGCAAGCCGTCAATCAAGCCACTATTGATGGTGCTGTTCAAGACTGTGAATTAGAGTCGTTACAGCACACTTTTCAAGCAGTTTCTGTCAGCCTTGACGACATCAATCAATTAGAAAATGTAATAACCGATTATGTTGGCATCAGTAACGCGCCTAGTTTTGCTGGTCTACGCAACTTTTTAAAAGAATGCAAAGCCTTTCTGCTCGCTAACATCGAGAAAAAGGCGGGCGGTGTAGACACGGATCAAACAGCGGCAACAGAGGGCAATTTTGTTAATGGTGAAGTCGCGGTGACAAGCTCGTCAAGCCCTAGCAAATCAGCCTTAGGCGTTATCAATAACAACCAAGATGTGATTAAAACGCTCAACCAAGTTTGCGATTATTACCGAAAACATGAGCCTTCAAGTCCTGTTCCACTCTTTGTTGAGCGAGCCATAAAAATGGTGGGTAAAAGTTTTATGGATGCACTTAAAGAAATAGCACCGACAGGGATGGATGAGGCGAAAGTAATTTTAGGCAAGCAATACGATGAAGATCAAGACAATAATTATTAATAACAAGTAGAGGTGTTAAATGGCACAAAGTAGTCAAAAATTCATAGCGCGTAACCGTTGCCCCAGAGTACAGATTGAATACGATGTTGAATTATATGGTGCGCAAAAAAAAGTTCAACTGCCTTTTGTTATGGGTGTATTAGCGGATTTATCGGGTAATCCTGCCGATCCTCTTGCATCTGTTGGCGATCGCAAACTTCTGGAAATTGATGTTGATAATTTTGATGACCGATTGAAAGCGATGAAACCGCGAGTGGCTTTTAGAGTGCCTAATACACTCACAGGTGAAGGCAATCTGAATGTCGATATTACCTTTCAAAGCATGGACGATTTTTCTCCAGCGGCAATTGCCAAGAAAGTTGCGGGCTTAGATAAATTAATGGAAGCAAGAACCCAACTGGCGAATTTAGTCACTTATATGGATGGTAAAGAGGGTGCCGAAGATTTAATTGCGCGGGTACTTAAAGACCCCGCGTTATTGCAATCGCTAATCGCTGCGCCCAAGCCTAACGATGCCGTAGAAACGAAAGAAGTAGGCACTGAAGAGAGTGGAGAATAAGTCATGGCAGAATTAGAAAATGCAACCGCTGCACAACCGACAGGGCAAGTAGAAGAAGTTAGTGATTTCTCTTTGCTACTGAATAAAGAATTTAAACCCAAGTCAGACAGAGCCAAAGCTGAAGTTGAAAATGCTGTTCAAACACTGGCTCAATATGTTCTTAAAGACACCTCAGTGGTATCTGATGATGCCATTGCTTCGATTAGCGCGATTATTGCGCAAATTGACAAAAAACTAACCGAACAAATTAATCTTATTCTTCATCATGAAGACTTTCAAAAATTGGAAGGCACTTGGCGAGGACTGCATTACATGATTAATAATACTGAAACCGATGAGATGCTGAAAATAAGAGTGATGAACATCTCAAAAAAAGAACTGGGTAAAACCTTAAAGAAATACAAAGGTATTTCATGGGATCAAAGCCCATTATTTAAAAAACTGTATGAAGAAGAATACGGTCAATTCGGTGGCGAACCGTTTGGCTGTTTAATGGGCGATTATCATTTCGATCATTCGCCTCAAGATGTCGAATTGTTAGCACAAATTGCCCAGATTTCTGCCGCCTCGCACGCCCCGTTTATTGCAGGTGTCGCGCCTTCTACTCTACAAATGGATTCGTGGAGCGAACTGGCTAATCCACGCGATTTAACCAAAATATTTTCTACGCCTGATTATGCCGCTTGGCGTTCATTGCGTGAATCCGAGGATTCCAGATATATCGGTTTAGCCATGCCGCGTTTTCTATCCAGATTACCTTACGGTGCTAAAACCGACCCTGTTGACGAATTTGATTTTGAAGAAAACACTGAAGCAGCGCATAGTAAAAATTATACTTGGAGCAATGCCGCTTATGCGATGGCAACCAATATCAACCGATCTTTTAAACTATACGGCTGGTGTTCCAGAATTCGTGGTATTGAATCAGGTGGTGCGGTAGAAAATCTACCTGTCCATTCGTTTCCTACCGATGATGGTGGCGTAGATATGAAATGCCCAACCGAAATCGCCATCAGTGATCGCCGTGAAGCAGAACTCGCCAAAGCTGGATTTATGCCACTGATACACAAAAAGAACTCCGATTTTGCTGCCTTCATTGGTGCGCAATCGTTGCAAAAACCTACTGAATACGACGATCCAGATGCCACTGCCAACGCTAATCTGGCAGCTCGCTTACCTTATCTGTTTGCCACCTGCCGTTTTGCACATTATTTGAAATGTATCGTGCGTGACAAAATCGGCTCATTTAAAGAACGTACGGATATGGAACGTTGGCTTAATGAGTGGGTGTTAAATTATGTGGATGGTGATCCAGAGCATTCCAGTGAATCCACCAAAGCCACTAAACCACTGGCAGCGGCTGAGGTGGTCGTTGAAGAAGTAGAAGGTAATCCCGGTTATTATACCTCTAAATTTTTTCTAAGACCGCATTATCAACTTGAAGGTTTGACAGTCTCATTAAGACTGGTTTCCAAACTACCTTCAACAAAAGGTGGTGGGTAATTTGGTTAAATTATGCTCAAGTAAGGATTGTAATATGTACCTTACAAGAGTCTTTGTAGTACAACTTAACGTAAGGAGAAGATCATGGCTGTAGATATGTTTATCAAAATTGGCGACCTTAAAGGTGAGTCCAAAGATAGCAAACATAAAGATGAAATCGACGTATTAGCGTGGAGCTGGGGTATGTCACAAAGCGGCACTACTCATCAGGGCGGCGGTGGTGGTTCTGGCAAAGTCCATGTTCAAGACATCAGCTTCACCAAACATATTGATTCTTCATCAAATATGTTGGTCTCAAGTTGCTGTAGAGGTACGCATCACAAAGAAGCCACTTTAGTGGTTCGTAAAGCGGGACATAGCCAACTCGAATACATCATCATCAAGATGAAAGAGGTCATTGTAACTTCGGTCAGTATGGGTGGCAGTGGTGGTGAAGATAGATTGACTGAAAATGTCAGCCTTAACTTTGCTGAATTTGAATACGCTTATCAGCCACAAAAAACCGATGGCTCGGCTGAGGGCGGTAAAAAAGAATATAAATTCAGTATTCAAGAAAACATCACCAAATAAAAAACTGCGTGTGAAGAAACTTTATGTTTCTTCACACCTTTTTCAGCCCAAGGACTCGATAACTTATGAACTTAGCAGAACAGCACTTACAAGAAGGCAATCTTAACGAAGCCTTATTACAACTGCAAAATCAGGTTAAAAAAGACCCTGCCAATGCAAGACTGCGAACGTTTTTATTTCAGCTTCTAGCTGTACTTGGCGAATGGGATAGAGCCTTAACACAATTAAACATTTCAGGTGATTTGAATGCCTCTAATCTCGCGATGGTACAAACCTATCGAGAAGCCATTAGTTGCGAAGTATTACGCAAACAAATTTTTCTAGGCAAAAAAACGCCGATAGTGTTTGGTCAACCCACACAATGGATGGCGTTATTACAACAAGCCCTGAAACTCAACATCGAACAACAACATAAAGAAGCGCAAATCCTACGAGATCAAGCCTTTGAACTCGCACCTGTCACAGCGGGTACGATTAACGGCGAAGCATTTGAATGGATAGCCGATGCCGATGCACGCTTGGGTCCTGTCCTTGAAGCCATTGTCAACGGTCGTTATTACTGGATTCCTTTTCAACAAATCCAAGAAATTCAAATTGAAGAACCTGCCGATTTGCGTGATATGGTATGGATGCCTGCACACTTTGTATGGACAAATGGCGGTGATGCGTTTGGTTTAATTCCCACCCGTTACCCCGACTCAGAAACAGAGGCAGATTCCACGCTACGCCTTGCGCGTAAAACCGAATGGCTAGAATTAAACGAAGCAACGTTTATCGGTTTAGGACAAAGGCTATTCAGTACCAATGAAAATGATTACGCGCTTATGGATAGCCGTGAAATCAAATTTAATACTGTGATGTAACAGTCGTGGCTGAGCTAACTCAAAAAGAACGCTTGCAACCCTCGCTGTTAGATCGCCTTGCTGATGACGCACCCGATAAAGAACAAGAATCACGCGAACAACGGGTTTTATCATTGAATAAACTTCGGCAATGCGTGTTAAGAGACTTAGCGTGGTTATTAAATACCAGTACTTTGGATGCTATTCAAGATTTGGATGAATATCCGTTAGTCAGCCATTCCGTTGTTAATTATGGTATTCATGATCTAGTGGGTACGACGCTATCGAGTGCTGATGTTCCAGAAATACAAAAGCAAATACGCCAAGCGATCTGGGATTTTGAACCGAGAATTTTTCCAGAGTCGGTGGTTGTCAATGTCACCGCTTCAGACAATATTTTTAATCAAAATGCCATGACCTTTGATATTGAAGGTGATCTTTGGGCGCAACCTTTACCGTTACGTTTATATCTTAGAACTGAGTTGGATTTAGAAACAGGTAGCATGGAAATTATTGATAAAGGCTAACAGCATGGATCCTCGATTACTCAAATACTACAATCATGAACTGCAACACATCCGCGAAATGGCGGGAGAATTCGCCCTCGAATATCCAAAAATTGCAGGTCGTTTAGGATTAGACAGCTTTGAATGCGCTGACCCTTATGTCGAACGTTTGCTGGAAGGTTTCGCGTATTTATCAGCGCGAGTACAGCTTAAAGTCGATGCCGAATTTCCACGTTTTACCCAGCATCTGCTGGAGATGGTTTATCCACATTACCTGTCGCCCACGCCATCTATGACAGTGGTGCAGTTTCAGCCTGATTTAATGGAAGGCTCGCTCAATGAAGGATTTTTAATCGCTAAAGAAACCGCCTTACGCAGTCAAATTGGCAAAGGCGAACAAACCGCCTGTGAATATCGCACCGCGCACGACCTAACACTGTGGTCTATCGAATTAGTCGAAGCAGAATACCTTAACGGTGTTGGTGCAGTTGCTAATCTTGGCGTTCCCAGTTTACACGGGCTGAAAGCCGCCATTCGTCTACGGCTAAAAAGTACCGCTGGCTTAACGTTTAATCAGCTTAAATTAAATAATTTACCGCTGTATTTGCGCGGAGTCGGTGAATTACCGATGCAAATTTATGAACAACTGCACGCCAATAGCATCGCCGTTGTTGTTCAACCGATTAACCGCCCACTGGCTTGGCAACACATCATCAAACAATCCGCTGTATTACCTGTTGGCTTTGCGCCAGAAGACGCTTTACTGCCTTACACGCCGCGTTCATTCCAAGGCTATCGGCTATTACAAGAATATTTTGCCTTTCCAGAACGCTATATGTTTGCTGAATTAACGCAATTACAACCCGCGTTACAACAATGTGATGACAATGAAATCGACATTATTATCTTATTAAATCGCAGTAATCCACGCTTAGTTAATGAAGTTGACGCAACACGCTTTGCCCTATTTTGCGTGCCTGCCATTAACGTATTTCCCAAACGTGCCGATAGAATTCATTTAAGCAACCAAACCAACGAATACCATATCGTTCCAGACCGCACCCGCCCATTAGATTATGAAATCTACCAAATTCGAGACGTAACAGGCTTTGGTAGTACCTCCGACGACCAACAAACATTTTTACCGTTTTACCAAGCCAGTAGCGATGCCAGCCACGCACAACGACGGGCGTATTATTCCGTTATTCGCTCACCGCGTGTAATGTCCACCAAGCAAAAACTACAAGGCCCTCGCTCCAGCTATGTCGGCAACGAAATTTTTATTGCCATCGTTGACAGCAACGAAGCCCCGTTTAATAGTGAATTAAGACAACTAGGATTAGAAACCCTCTGCACCAATCGAGACCTGCCCTTGCAACTGCCTATCGGTATCGGCGACACCGACTTCACCATTCAAACAGGTGCGCCCGTTAAATCCATCCGTTGTTTATCGGGCCCCACTAAACCGCGCCCGTCCAATGCCTACAAAGACACCGCGTGGAAACTCATCAATCACCTATCGCTCAACTATTTATCACTACTCAATAATAGCGAAAAAGAAGGCGCGAGTGCATTTCGTAGCTTATTGTCTTTGTACGGTGATAACAGCGACTTAAGTTTTCGCAAACAAATTGAAGGCGTGTTAGCCATACACTCCAAACCCATCGTTAGACGTATCAACACCGCAGGACCTATCGTCTTTGGACGTGGACTGGAAATAACCCTGACCGTTGATGAATCCGCTTTTGAAGGCAGCGGCGTATTTTTATTAGGCATGGTAGTCGAACAATTTTTTGCCCAATACGTTTCCTTAAATTCATTTACCGAAACCGTACTAAAAACCAGCGACCGTGGAGAAATAATGCGATGGCCAACGAGAATCGGACAGCGGCATCTCGCTTAGAAGAATCGCTACTACAAGAGCCGCAGCGTTACGGCTTTTTTCAAGTGATGCGCCTAGTAGAATGCGCGTATAGAGACAAAGTGCGCTTTGGACATTCCCAGCGTCCATGCCATGAACCGCCAATAAGATTAGGACAGCACGTTGCCCTGACCTTTGAAACCTCCACACTCACGTCTTTTAAAAACCGCACCCAAGGACTAGCCCCGTTATTGAAGCAGCGGTTTTTTGGTTTATTCGGCACCAATGGTCCCATGCCCACCCATTTAACCGAATACATCCACGAACGCATTCACTACCATCGAGACCACACGCTGGCTGGTTTTGCCGATATGTTTCACCATCGGCTTATCTGTTTATTCTATCGGGCGTGGGCAAACACCGAACCCACCATCAGTTTTGACCGCCCCGAAGACGACAAATTCGGCAGCTACATCGGTTCACTCGCAGGCTTCGGCACAGACAGCTTGCGTGAACGTGATGCCATACCTGACATTGCTAAATTTCACTACACAGGCTTTTTAGCCAATCAAAGCAAATCCGCCGAAGGCTTAAGAGCCTTACTCGCCGATTATTTTCGCCTTACCGTCAGTGTTGAACAATTTGTTGGCGAATGGCTGACTATTCAGCCGTCCGATTTAACCCGACTTGGCGACAACCCATTAACAGGCGAATTAGGATGCTCCACCATATTGGGTTCAAAAGTGTGGGGCTGCCAACATAAATTCCGCATACGTTTTGGCGCATTAACATTAAACGAATATTTCAGCCTATTACCCAACGGCTATCGACTCGACCAACTCACCGCCATTATTCGCAATTACAGCGGCGATACCTTAAGTTGGGATGTCAACTTAGTACTGAAAAAAGACCACGTCCCACAAGCGCGACTTGGCGAAACCGCTCACCTAGGCTGGACATCGTGGCTAGGTGAGCGTAAGAGTGAACACGATGCCGATGACCTGAGGCTTAATCCGTTTTGGGGGAAACTTTAAATCAGTATGTAGAGTTTGGGTTTAGTTTTGCTGATTTTTGGAGGCTAGCTAAATGATAAATGTTTTTAGTAGGCTGAATTTGTATTAGCCAACCCAGTAGTAAAGCCAACATTCACCGATTATGTGTTGAAGTATTAATGTTACCCAAATTTCGACATCCATTTTTGTTGTCGAGTATCAAACTATAGGATGAAACCATAATGAAATTTAAACTTTTATTTGGAGTGCTACTAATGATTACAACCCAAGCTATTGCTGATTCAGCGGATGACGTTCGGGCAGTTTTACAACTCTTGCTTAATGCCCCCCAATTAGCTCAATACTATCACTTTGATGTGAGACCGCAACGTAAGCCTCTGCACATCAACAACCAAACTAGCACCACTATTAACCTTGAAGGAATAACCGCTGTTGGTGAAGCTGTTAAAATTGTCCAAGGTCAAGACCAAAACGCACTTGAAATTACAAAATTGCTTGTTGACAATAATCATGCTAAGACAGCATTTGCCTTTCGGGTTGAAGGGGTAATCGGCTCAGCGAATTTCAGCAAACGACAAGGTATTTGGTACTTGGATGTTATTAACGTGGCAGAACACTAAACACTTAACCTAGATGGAGAATGATCATGAAAATGATACACCAAGACCAAGTTAAATACCCGAAATTTACACAATACGTTCGTTATGCTTTACCACAGGTAGTTGAATCAAAAGCCATCGTTGCTGCGTTTCAAAAATATGGTCAAATTGACAGAGCGACACTAAAGCGAGCTTTGAAATGGGATAACGAGCCACACATTACCATTAAGGCATTGGTCGGTGCAGTGGGGCTATTCGACTTCTCGGTAGATGCTAACGAAATCAACATTCACGATGGTATCGTGCAAGAATTCGAGGACGGTCATGGGCTGCGCAAGACTAAATACGACAAAAAGGTTTACTTGGTTGGCGTGACCTTGCTACATGAATTAGTACACTGGGCGGATAATCTTGATGGTATAGACTTTCCTGACGAAGAAGGTGAGCAATTTGAAAAAGACGTATATGGTCAAGTTATCAATCCGTAGCATATAAATATTGCGCCCCCAATATTTACACCAAAATATACCGTTTTGTTAGCCATGTAGGGTACGCATCGCGTACCTCATAATCGTCATAGTACGCAGTCATGGTATGCGGGCATACCCTATAACTGGACATCGTGGCTAGGTGAGCGCGAGAGTGAACACGATGCCGATGACCTGAGGCTTAATCCGTTTTGGGGTAGACTTTGAATCAATGAATTTTTAGAAATTAGTTGGGTAAAAAGTTTTTTCTGCGTTCAGAAAAACTAGAGAGGCAGTATGATTTATATTATTGATGGCACGGGTGAGCATGACTCAAAGAAATACTTTTCCGATATGAGTAGAGGTTTTTGTTGGAAAATACATAAACAAAGTTCAGGTTCTGTTTATCTCAGAGGACCTGAAAAATTTGGAACGGAAACTTGGGAAATTGGTGACAACCTTTATAAAATAATTATGAGTGATAGAGAGAGATTTGCTAATCCTCCAATAACACTGGTTGGACATAGTCGGGGAGGAGCCGCTTGTATATACGTTGCGCATAAACTTAAAACATTAAAAATTAATATTAATGCAATGCTTCTTTTTGATGCTGTTGACCGCGCACTAGGATTTGATGCCGATGTAATACCATCAAATGTAGCGAGGTGCTTGCATTTAATGAGAGACGAAGCGTTTTCTAACTATTTTATTAATACTCCTGAATACAAAAGATTGAAACATAATCAAACTATACCGATGCTAACGACAAAGGAAGCAATTACCCGCGATGAAAATCGGATAAAACAGCTAGAACGCTATAACAAAGCTATGCGTGATGCGTGTAGATTTGATTGCGATGGAACAGGTTTTAGCTTTGGAAATGCTGGTACGAAATATGAGCCACCTTGCAAAGCTCAAAGAATACGTTACAGAGCAACGCATGGTGCAATGGGTGGAGCTCCGCTACAAGTTAGTAAATACATAGATGATTTTCAGTATGCCAAGGCAATCGAATATGAAGAAATTGATTCAATGTTACATATACAAACTAAAGCTAATTCTTTTTTAAAAGAAGTGGGGGAATCAGGCAATTTAAAACTTGATTATATTCCAGCCTGTATGCCATACGATCAGACTACAATAAGAGAACGGATATTTTATTAACCTGCCGCGTAGCTGCGTAGGGTACGCATCGCGTACCTCATAATCATCACGGTATGCGATGTATACCCTACAAATAACAAAGAGGAAAAATCATGACCGAAATCAGCCGAGTCGCCTTATTTGGTAAACTCAACACCGTCTGTTACAAAGGCATAGAAAGTGCCACGGTATTTTGTAAAATGCGCGGTAATCCTTATGTCGAACTGGTGCATTGGTTACATCAGATATTACAATTACAAGACTCCGACCTACACAAAATCATCCGCCAATTCAATCTCGACCCCTCACGCTTAGCCAAAGACTTCACCGATGCCCTAGACCGCTTGCCTAGAGGCTCAACATCCATTTCCGATTTATCCTCCCATATTGAAGATGCTGTTGAACGTGGCTGGGTATTCGGTACGCTGATGTTTGGTGAATCACAAGTACGCTCTGGACATTTAATTGTTGGCATACTGAAAACCAAAGGGCTAAGCCACGCGTTATTAAGCATCTCTAAAGAATTTGAAAAGATCAAAGCCGAAACCTTAACTGAACGTTTTGATGAAATCCTCAGCAGTTCGCCTGAACACGGCTTGATTGCCAGTGACGGCTTTCAAGTTGGCGGCGGTGCAGTGCCAGGTGAAGCCAGCGGCGCAATGGCTCCCGCGCAAATGGGCAAACAACAAGCCTTAAAACAATTCACCGTCGATTTAACTGAACAAGCCCGTTCTGGCAAAATGGATCCTATCGTCGGACGCGATGAAGAAATTCGCCAAGTCATCGACATACTGATGCGCCGCAGACAAAACAATCCGATACTGACAGGCGAAGCGGGCGTAGGTAAAACCGCCGTCGTCGAAGGCTTCGCACAAAAAATCGTTGCAGGTGATGTACCGCCTTCCCTGCAAGATGTGACATTACGCACTCTCGATGTTGGTTTATTACAAGCAGGCGCGAGTATGAAAGGTGAATTTGAAAACCGATTGCGCCAAGTAATTGAAGAAGTGCAGTCTTCCGAAAAACCCATTATTTTATTTATCGACGAAGCCCATACACTAGTTGGTGCAGGCGGTGCGGCGGGTACAGGTGATGCTGCCAATTTATTAAAACCCGCCTTAGCGCGTGGCACATTACGCACCGTCGCCGCCACTACCTTTGCCGAATATAAAAAACACATCGAAAAAGACCCCGCGCTCACGCGTCGTTTTCAAGTCGTGCAAGTCAACGAACCTAGCGAAGAAAAAGCTATTTTAATGATGCGCGGCGTTGCCACCATGATGGAAAAACATCATCAAGTACAAATTCTCGATGAAGCATTAGAAGCCTCAGTCAAATTGTCACATCGTTATATTCCAGCACGGCAACTACCCGATAAATCTGTCAGTTTATTAGATACGGCTTCTGCTCGTGTGGCGATTAGCCAACACGCCGTGCCTGCTGAAGTGGATGATTGCCGTAAACGCATTAACGCGCTGAACACAGAACTTGAAATTATTGCCCGTGAAAAAGCCGTAGGCATTGATATAAAAGACCGCGAAACCTTAGCGGCTGAAAAATTAGCGGTTGAAAAAGAACGGCTCAGCGGTCTTGAAGACCGCTGGAACACCGAGCGTGAGCTAGTGAAAAACATCCTCGATATTCGCGCACAACTTCGCGCTTTGATTGGCAAAGTAGAAGGCACAGACAGTGATTTAGAAAAAGCTGCCGATGCCGTCATGGACAGTGCAATTACTGATCCTATTTCTCGCGAACAACTACTTGAAGAACTCAAAGCCCTGCAAGCCAAATTACATGAACTACAAGGCGAATCACCGCTGATTTTACCGAGTGTAGACGCGCAAGCTGTAGCTTCGGTGGTCGGAGATTGGACTGGTATTCCCGTCGGGCGAATGGTGAAAAATGAAATTGAAAACGTGTTGAAGCTCGCCGACAACCTTGAACAACGTATTATTGGACAACGCCACGCGCTAGAGATGATAGCCAAACGCGTACAAACCTCGCGGGCGGGATTGGATAATCCGAATAAACCGATTGGCGTGTTTATGTTGGCTGGAACGTCGGGTGTTGGTAAAACTGAAACGGCTTTGGCGTTGGCAGAGTCATTGTATGGCGGTGAACAAAACGTCATCACCATCAATATGAGCGAATACCAAGAAGCCCACACCGTCTCCACACTAAAAGGCGCACCTCCAGGTTATGTTGGTTATGGCGAAGGTGGCGTATTGACCGAAGCCGTGCGCCGCCGTCCTTACAGCGTGGTGTTATTGGATGAAGTGGAAAAAGCCCATCCTGACGTGCATGAAATTTTCTTTCAAGTGTTTGATAAAGGTTGGATGGAAGACGGTGAGGGCAGGGTGATTGATTTTAAAAACACCTTAATCCTACTCACCACTAACGCAGGCACAGACATGATTATGAACCTGTGCAAAGACCCAGACCTGATGCCCGAACCCGAAGATATTGCCAAAGCCTTGCGTGAACCGTTATTAAAAGTGTTCCCCCCTGCGTTGTTGGGGCGTTTAGTGGTGATTCCATATTATCCACTCAGCGATGAAATGATGGGTGCGATTGCCAGATTGCAATTGGGGCGTATTAAAAAACGCATCGCCGAAAGCCACAAAGTACCGTTCACTTATGATGACGAAGTCGTGAAACTTATAGCCAGTCGTTGTACCGAGCTAGAAAGCGGCGGACGGATGATTGATGCGATTTTGACCAATACCATGTTGCCACATATCAGTACCGAGTTTTTAACGCGGATGATGGAAGGAAAGCCCATTGAGCGCGTGCATGTTAGCGTGCAAGATGGAGAATTTGGGTATGGGTTTGAATAAAAAGCCCATTTTATTAATAATTAGTCGTAGTCGTAGGATGGGTAGAGGCAATAGTTGAAACCCATCATAGATATGCTGTATGAGGGGGGGGGCTTCGTTCTTCCCATCCTATGAGCTGGAATGCTAAACCTGGTATGGGTGCACTTCCTGACTATCACTCACTGAATGTTTGGAGATTGGCAATGAGTAAATTTACTCCCGTTTACACTAAAGCACGAGATGTGCTGACCAAGCAGAAATTCGCCGTACCTGATTGGGACAAGTATTTAACGCAAACTTGTCCGATTGCATCACTATTTGGACTCTCTGGATTTGACTCAGGTCATGCAGATGTCACCGACAAATTACGCAAAAAAATTCTTGATGAAAGCAAACACACCAACGCTGTCGCCGTGTTCTTTTTGGGTGGAGGTCCAGGTGAAGTCATTTACAACGCTGCACAAAATAAGACCTCTCCTGGCACTTGGATTGAACGTGCCGCCGTGCTTAAGATGGCTAAACACGTTTACCATGCCCATAAACAAGGCGGGCAAGATGTCTGGGTTTATTCGCCGCCCAAGCAACATACTAAGCAAATTTTTGATGAATTAGCTGGCTCAGATGACACCATCAAAGCTAAACTGGAACAAGACAACGAAATATTCACTGCTAAAGAGCAGGAATTAATGTGTGACGCACTGGGCGTTGCTCGCAAAATAGCGATGGATTGCCAAGTCAAAGTTGATGCCAAAAATGATGAGGCTAAAAAAATGGTTAGGCGGTGGTTTCTCGATGCAGACAGTACTGATACTGAACTAAACGACGCACTGAGCAAACTGTCAGCGGGGATTAAAAAAATTGCTGCCGCGTGCAGTTCAAGTACACTGGTCTTCACGGATTATCTGGATTGGCGTAAACAACGCAATGATTATTTCGGTGGTGCGTTTCGAGGTGGTGAAGGCGGCGGATTTCCAGTCATCTACTTAGAAGGGGCTTTTACCCGTCTAAAAGGAAATAGCGGTAAACTCTGGCTATGCGCGGAAACGATTTTACACGAACTGTCTCATCATGAAGTCAGCACGCAAGATCACCGTTATGATAGCTCAGGCTTAAAGCCCGACAAAAACACGCTACCTTATGCTAAAACTATCGACAACGCCGATAGTTGGGGGTACTTTATGTTGGATTTAGCAGGTTATCTATCCGCTTCCGACTTCAGTAACACTTGGAAATAAAATTGCAACGAGGGTGACGACATGAGTAATCAAGACACGCTAATGGCAAAACGGCTAGGACCTAAGAACGTGCCGCCCGTAACGATTAAAAACACACGCTTTGAAGCTATACATTGGGGCAAAGATAGAGGCTTAGGACAGAATGGCGGCTATATAGAAGCATTTGACAGCACCCGCAGCGAGCCATTGTGGGTGCTGAAAATCTATGATATTACTTACGACCCAGCACTTGAATCCGATGTCCAAGATATTTTTATCGCATCAATGTCCAAGAGTTTATTCGGTCATAAACTTAAAATAACTGATGAGCGGGGGCGCAAATATATGGTGGATACTGAGACACGAACGGTATCACCTGCATAATCCACAGCGTAGGGAGGTTTTACTATGTTAAAACAAACAATATGGATAGCTTGTCTGGTGGCAATAGTTAGCGGTGCTGTCGCTGCCGATGTTAATCAAGTAAACGAACCCAGTGGACTGACCGCCAAACGGATAGCACCGCCAACAGTTGATCCTGTCGTGATTGGCAAACTACGCTTTGAAGTCATACACTGGGGCAAAGAACGGGGGTTAGATCAGAATGGCGGTTACATTGCCGCTATTGATACGGACAGTGGCAAGGAATTATGGGTATTGAAAATCTACAGCATACCTTATGACAAAACCTTGGAAAGTGATGTGCAGGATGTTTTCATTAAATCTATGTCCAAAGCATTTTTCAGTGATACGCTCACTATCACCGATGAAAAAGACCGTTACTATAAGGTCAACCCAGACAACCGCACGGTAGAGCCTAAATAATGTTTTAACGAATAGGGTAGGACGCGTGTGTACTTTGTAAACAATAGTAGCTGCTTCCCATTTTTTATCAGGAATCCTTAAATCATGTCATTACAAGATAATCGCTTCGCTTCGGTTACCACCCCGTTAGGTAAAGACGTACTACTATTCAGTCGTATGACAGGCACTGAAGAAATGAGTCGACTGTTTGAATATGAAGTAGACTTGCTGGTGGAAAGTAAAAACTTAAGTTCGGTGGTTGTCAATAAAGTGCTGGGGCAGACAATGGTCGTTGCGGTGGAATTACCTTCTGGCGGCGGTACACGCTATTTTCACGGATTAGTCACTCAATTTAGACATCACGGCGCGGAAGATGATTATTTTTTATACCGTGCGGTATTGAGTCCGTGGTTATGGTTTTTAACATGCACCAGTGATTGCCGTATTTTTCAGGATTTATCGGTGCCTGATATTATCAAAAAAATATTTACCGACAACGGTTTTAGTGATTTTAAACTGGAATTAACTGGTAGTTACAAACCGCGAAATTATTGTGTTCAATACCGCGAAACGGATTTTAATTTTGTCAGTCGTCTAATGGAATATGAAGGTATTTTTTACTTCTTTGAACATAGCAACGCTAAACATACCCTGATTATTGCTGATTCGGTCAACGCCTATCAAACTATCAGTAACTATGAAACCATCTCTTATTTCCCTCCCGAAAATGTAGAGCGCAAAAAACAAGATCATATTTTTAAATGGCAAACCGTACACCAAGTTCAATCAGGTACTTATGTATTAAACGATTACGATTTTGAAAAACCTAAAAGTAATTTAATCACCAAATTTACCGAGAAAAAATCCTATAGCCAAGCAGAAGGAGAACAGTACGATTATCCTGGTAATTATTTTGAACCGCCTATAGGTGAGGCATATTCCAATATACGACTCGATGAATTACAAAGCAATTATGAAGTTATTCAAGGATGTGGCAATGTAATGGGTTTAAGGGCAGGTATATTATTTACCCTGAAAGATCATTATATAGCTACTGAAAATGCCAGACACATCGTCACACAGGCTAATGTTCTCATTGTTTCTAACCAATATCGTTCAGAGGCAGGTAAAGAAAATCGTTACGAATGTAATTTTAAAGTCATTCGTTCCACGCAACGATTTCGTCCCCAACGTCTAACGCCCGTGCCGTTTGTGCAAGGACCTCAAACTGCCACGGTGGTTGGTAAAGACGGCGAAGAAATTTGGACAGATAAATATGGGCGCGTCAAAGTACAGTTTCATTGGGATAGAGAAGGTAAAAAGAATGAAACTAGCTCTTGTTGGATGCGCGTTGCCACCCCCATTGCGGGTAAACAGTGGGGCTGGGTATCATTACCGCGTATCGGACAAGAAGTCGTGGTTAGCTTTTTAGAAGGTAATCCCGACCGACCACTGATAACAGGCAGTGTCTATAACAGTGTGCAAATGCCGCCTTACACCTTGCCTGCCAATCAAACGCAAAGCGGCTTAAAAACCCGCAGCTCCAAAGAAGGTGTGGCGGACAATTTCAATGAACTGCGTTTTGAAGATAAAAAAGGCTCAGAAGAAGTTTATTTTCACGCTGAAAAAGATTTTAACTGTGTGATTGAAAACAACGAAACGCGAAAAATCGGACTAGATAAAAAAGATAAAGGCGACCAAACCACAGAAATTCAAAATGACCGTACTACCACGCTCAATCAGGGCAATGATAAATTGACGGTTAAGACGGGTAACTATACGGTTGATATTAATGCGGGTAAAGCGACTGTTACCGCAGCGGTCTCTATTGAACTAAAAGTAGGAAGCAACAGCATTAAAATTGAGCAATCGGGTATCACCATCAAAGGCGTTATGGTGACAGTCCAAGCAGATACAAAATTGGATGCCAAAAGCCTAAAAACCACAGTCAGCGGCGATGCGATGTTGACGCTGACAGGTGGTGTTACCATGATTAACTAATGGAGGCTTTAGGATGACAGACATAATGTTTACTAAAATAAAACAAGCGAACGCATTAGCCATTTGTCAGGGTTTAGAACTTGATGAACAAGCCGCCGTACTATTGCAAAACAACCCAACAACGGCGGATTATCTGTATCAACTGATAGATTTGAAGCTCTATCCTGACGCAGTGCGTTTTTTAGCTCATGCTCTGCCTAAACGTGAAGCGACATGGTGGGCGTGTTTATGCGCCCGAAAGGGGCTGACTGATAAAACACCCGTGAATGAAATCAAAGCCATTGATCTTGCCGAAGCGTGGGTGTACAAGCCCACTGAAGACAACAGAAAATTAACCTTACCAGCGGCAGATGCAACGGGCTATAAAACCGCCGCCAGTTGGGCAGCCATTGCCGCTTTTTGGAGTGGTGACGATATATCTCCAGTACCAGAAGCCGTTATTCCACCTGATGAAAAATTATTTGCTAAAGCCGTCGTCGGTGCAGTCATGCTGGCTGCGACACAAGGCGAGGCAAGTCAAGTCAATGACAACTACCAGCTTTTTTTGCAACAAGGGATTAATATCGCCAGTGGTGGTGATGGTCGAACTGTGCAGTTAAATACACTTTAAACTCTTACCGTAAAGCAGGAAATATTATGGGACAACCCGCCGCAAGAGTTACCGATATGCACGTTTGCCCAATGGTAACAGGTGTTGTACCGCACGTCGGTGGTCCGATATTGCCCCCATGTGCAGTCACTGTATTGATTGGCAAACTTCCCGCTGCAAGAGTCACCGACATGGCAACCTGTGTAGGACCGCCCGATGTCATCTTAAAAGGTTCAATGACGGTACTGATTAACAAACTGCCCGCCGCCAGAATGGGCGATTTAACAGCACATGGTGGTAGTATTATTTTAGGTTTGCCGACCGTATTAATTGGCGGCTAGCATCAACTGTTTATTTGCCATGTTAAAAAGTACCAATACATAACTTTCCACGAAAAACGCAAAAAGCACGAAAATAATAAATTGTTCGTGTCTTTCGTGCTTTTCGTGGACAAAGGGTGATTACGTTTGATTAACGTATTAATAATACCTCGCTAACAACCCATGTGTATTAGGCATATTGGGTAACGGTATTTTGACTTCATAGCCGCCGCCTGATGCTTCCTGCATTTCTTGTCCGTACATTCCTTCCATGCGTTCGACAATAATATCTTGGTTGCCTTCGGGTAAAATTAATTCCAATTTATCGCCGACGGAAAATTTATTTTTTACGTCAATAGTCGCTAAGCCCGTTGCCGCATCATACTCTCTGATTTCGCCGCAGAATTGCTGTTGATGACTTTTGGAATAGCCTGATAAATAATTTTGTTGTTCATGGGTATGATGGCGTTGATAAAAGCCATCGGTATAGCCGCGATTGGCTAGGTTTTCTAATACACCGATTAACTCAGGTTGAAACGCACGACCTGCTAACGCATCATCAATGGCTTGCCGATAGGTTTGCGCGGTGCGGGCAACGTAGTAATGTGATTTGGTACGCCCTTCGATTTTTAAACTATCGACACCGATTTCCACTAAACGCTGGACGTGTTCAATGGCGCGTAGGTCTTTGGAATTCATGATGTAAGTGCCGTTTTCATCTTCCATGACGGGCAGTAATTCGCCTTTGCGTCCTTCTTCTTCCAAAAAGTAAATGTTATCGGCGAGCGGATGACGTTCTGCGCCGCCACAACTGGCATTGCTTATTTCATTCATGGATAACGCAACCGCACCTTGTGCGTCAGGGGCTAACACATAATCGCCTTCAGCATTTTCTTGGGCGGGTTTAGTGTCGTATTTCCAGCGGCAAGAATTGGTACAAGTGCCTTGGTTCGGGTCGCGGTGATTAAAATAACCTGATAATAAACAGCGTCCTGAATAGGCGATACATAACGCGCCATGTACAAACACTTCCAATTCCATGTCGGGGCATTCTTGGCGAATTTCGGCAATTTCATCCAGCGAGAGTTCACGCGATAAAATCACCCGTTCCACGCCCATTGTTTGCCAAAATTTCACCGTCGCATAATTGACGGTGTTGGCTTGTACCGATAGATGAATGGGCATTTCAGGATGGGCTTCACGCATCATCATAATTAAACCTGCATCCGCCATAATCATGGCATCGGGTTTCATGGCGACGATGGGCGCGATGTCTTTCATGAAGGTTTTCACTTTGGCATTGTGCGGAATGACATTAGTAGCGAGGAAGAATTTTTTGCCTAGGTCGTGGGCTTCTTTGATACCTTTGGCTAAGTTGTCGCTGAGAAAATCGTTGTTACGCACGCGCAGGCTATAACGCGGTTGACCTGCATACACAGCATCCGCGCCGTAAGCGAAGGCGTAACGCATATTTCGTATAGTTCCCGCTGGGGAAAGGAGTTCGACTTTTTTCATGGTAAAAAATTTGTAAGTTTATTTGTAGTCAGAAAATAGTTTTAGGTATTGGTGCAAGAAATAAACGTATTTCAATGCAAGTTACCACCATTTGGATGTTGAATGCTCAAAGGAAAAGTATTTGATTTCAGAATCTGTTTTGTATTTTTCAAGCCAAGTGTTAGACATTTTCCAAGCACTTACTGATTTTCCTATAGGAAAAATATCAAGAAGATGCTCTTTTGATAAAATAAAACAGTGAATTTTACTTAATTCATCAACAACTATTGCAAAATAGGGTACGCAGCCAAATGCTTCACAAGCCATATCAATTTTTTCAAAATTATCTTTAGGCAGGCTGACATATTGCCCGTCTTTTCCTTCGTTTCGTGACCTAGATTTTACAGAGATACCCATAAATTCTTTTGTAGTGGGATTTCTTGCGATTAAATCAATACCCACATGGTCAACGCGAGCGCACTCAAAACCGTATTTTGACAACCAATACAAAATCAAATGCTCAGAAAAATCCCCTGTTATTTTTGAATGCCTTGAGCTTTTTTCAATTTTTAGATTGCTCATTACTTCTACGCCGTGGTTTGGATTTAGTTTTTGGCGCGGCGGTTTTACGCGGTTGATTTCTAGGTTGCCGCGGTGGGCGTGGGGGTTCAGGCGGCATGGGCGGCGCAACTGCCGCTTGTTCAAAGCCTGCAATTTGTTCGCGTTTAATCGGCGTTTTAATCAATTTTTCAATAATACGCAAATCGTTTATTTCATCATGAGACACCAAAGAAATGGCTTGCCCTTCTTCACCTGCTCTGCCTGTTCTACCAATTCTATGCACATAATCAGCAGGTGAACGCGGCAGTTCATAATTGACAACGTGTGGCAGTAGATTAATATCAATCCCCCTAGCGGCAACATCGGTGGCGACTAACACACGAATTTCACCTGCTTTAAAACCTGCTAACGCGCTGGTACGCGCACCTTGGCTTTTGTTGCCATGAATGGCGGCGGCCTTGATGTCCAGTTTATTGAGTTTTTCGGTGAGACGATTCGCGCCGTGTTTGGTGCTGGTGAACACTAACACTTGCTGCCAATCGTTGGTTTTGACTAAGTGGCACAGTAATTCGGCTTTATTGGCTTTGTTGCACAAATAGGCGACTTGCTCGACGGTTTCAGCGGCAGTGTTACGCGGTGCGACATCTATTCTGATGGGATTAACCAATAAGCCTGTTGTCAATTGGCGTATGTCTTCGGAAAACGTTGCCGAGAATAATAAGTTTTGCCGTTTCTTCGGCAACAAGGCAATAATTTTGCGGATGTCACGAATAAAACCCATGTCCAACATACGATCGGCTTCATCCAGCACCAAGATTTCCACTTTATCCAGCTTAACGGCATTTTGTTGAACTAAATCCAATAAACGACCGGGCGTAGCGACTAAGACATCTACGCCACCGCGCAAACGCATCATTTGTGGATTAATTTTTACGCCACCGAAGACGACTTCGGTTTTTAAACGCGGATAAACATGCTGACCGTATTTACCGACTGATTCACCGACTTGCGCGGCAAGTTCACGGGTGGGCGTTAGAATTAATACCCGAATCGGACGGTTAGAGCTGTAATGTTGTTGGGAAATGCGATGCAAAATAGGCAAGGCGAATCCAGCGGTTTTGCCTGTGCCTGTTTGTGCGGCGGCAAGTAAGTCATGACCGTTTAACACGGCAGGAATGGCTTGTAATTGTATCGGTGAAGGCGAGGTATAACCTGCTTCAGCAATAGCACGCAATAAGGGTTCGGATAAGCCGAGTTTGGTAAATGGCATGGGGTATAAAATCTCAATGAATGACTACAGGTAACTCTTTGCAGTTCAGAATAAAAAGGGGTATTAAAAAAACGTCAGAGTGATTTACGAGGAAAGACTCTGAAAAAGGTCTGCGTTTATAGCTAATGAGGGGTGAGCGATGTGCCGCTCGCAGAGGGCGACTCAATTCTGTACTAAATTAATAGGTAATGATACCACATTGTTGATTAAAATTAAGGAAAATGTCGGGTTAAGCTACGCTAACCCGATCTACCTTGCTGCTAAGGTCTTCCCCATTCAATGTGGCGTATGGCACAACGGTCTTGTGTTTTAGATATGATGACACTGACGGCTTCGCTTTCAGAATCCGAATTAATAGCTACATAAGCCCAGCCAATATCTGTGGCTTGTTTAGGCGGATATTGCCAATCTTCCATGACACAGACAACGCTAACTTCAGACGGTGGTGTCGAGAAATAACTCACCATGTTTCGATAGGTTTGTTGAAGCAACACAGGTGAGTATTCTGCTTTCAGCTCTTCAGTTAGCAACTCATGAGCAAACTCAAATTCGTTATTCATTAAAGCTGTTGCGAAGGCTAAGGCAAATTGCGCATAGTCACTTTGTGTTGAATTCATCCTAGTTAATACTCTGTTTTAATGAACGTGTTCACTTACGCATAGACCAATAAATTTCACCGCTGAATGCAGGACATAACGCGCCCCACAGTAGGTTTAAACGTACCCAACCCTTGCAGTTTTCCAGAAAAAAGTTACGTTTACGCAGTATGTAAGTACCTGATAAAAAATCTAAATGCAGTCCACATTGTTCCGCCATGTTTCTCACGCGCTCAGGTGAAAAGGTGCTGACGTGTCCAAAATTAGCGGCAGTTTTGCGGATTTTTGCTTGGCGGCTGGCTTGGATGATTTGGGGGACCGCGGGGAAGCCACCGATGAGTATACCGTTTGGCTCTAATGCCGCCGACAATTTCAGGGCTAATTGTTCAGGTTCAAATAAATGTTCTAGTAAATGCAGGACGATGATGACATCGTATTTTTCTGCTAAACCGAATTCAGGTATATCGACATTGGCTTGAATTTGTTTGGTGTAGCCTGATTCGTTCAGTTCAGGTTGTAGTTTGTAATCAACCGCTTCCCAACAAGCAAGTTCAGTAAAATCTGCATCCTGCACATAACGGCGCATTTGCCCTCTATCTACGCCAATTTCACACACGCGCAACGGTCTACCTAGTCGCTGTTGTTGTTGTTTAATTAAATTGAACATAAACCAGTAGCGTAATAATTTAATCGGGTAGTGCGTGCTACTTGATGCGTCACTGATATTTTTTACCCAGCTTTGCGCTTTCAGGGAATCTAAGCTCCAGTTGCAAGCGGCGTGTAACGGGGTGGTTGGTGTAATATGTTGATTCATGAGGGAATAATTGTTAGGGCAAAATAGAAGTAATTTTAGCGTGTTAGCGGGTATCGTCCAAGCATTTAGCGTTGCACTGACTTTTTAACAGCTTTTACGGGCGATACTTTTGGCGTATTTTGCTTTTGCCACGCGGTGATTATCGGTTGTGGTTGCGGTGTTATCCACGCTAGACCCAGCGTAGAAACTAACATTAACGCTGTGGTGGTCATATTGTTGTAACTGTATAATTTTAATGCCGTACCAAAAGATTTTTTCATACGTTTATTTGATAAATCAACACTATAAATTTCATCCAACAGCAAATGCACAATAAAACCAAAGCCGATAAATAAACCACTTAACCACGAATGCAGGTTATCCCAACGCAGTAAATAACAGCCAATACACACCATGAGTAAGCAAAAAAACACCGCCGTTAATACAGAATGGAAAATACCGCGATGACTGGTAAAACGGTCAAACATTGCCAAAGCAACATAGCGCACTACAAGGTACGATACTGCTGCTATCAGCAATAACCAGTGTGCCGAATAGCGGTTTTTAAATATATCAATCACCGTTAACAGCGTAACCAGCCCTAACACGGTGAAAAATAATTTGATAGGAGTTGAATGCCCTGAATCAATATCGGGTAACATGCCACCAATTGCACCAAAGGCTATCATCCACGGGGCATCGGTGACAGTGATAATGTGCAGATTAATAGCCGTCAATGCGGCACCCGCGCTGGCAGCTAATGCAACAGATAAATGAGTATTAAAATTCGCCATAGTGTAAAAAACTTTCGTAAAATGACATTTTAGCCGATTGGCTAACACTCCATCTTGTTAAATCACCTCTTATGACGCAATCATTAACCTGTTTTAAAGCCTATGACATACGCGGGCGACTGCCCGATGAACTTAATAGCGATATTGCTTATCGAATTGGACGCGCTTATGCCCAGTATTTACAACCGCGTCGCGTAGTGGTTGGTCGTGATATTAGGCTATCCAGTGATGAGATTGCTAATGCCGTGATTCAGGGTTTAGTGGATGCGGGTATTGATGTCTATGATATTGGTCTATGCGGTACGGAAGAAGTGTATTACGCGACTTTTGCCTATTTAAACGACGGCAAGGCTATGGATGGCGGTATTATGGTGACGGCAAGTCATAATCCCAAAGATTACAATGGCATGAAGTTAGTCCGCGAGCAAAGCAAACCTATCAGTGGTGATACGGGCTTGAATGATATTAGGCAATTAGCAGAACGTAATGAATTTGCTGCACCTGTCGCTAAAAGAGGTAGCGTGACACGGGTTGATATTAGCAACGTTTATATCCATCATTTGTTAAGCTATATTGATACTAGCGTGTTAATACCGCTGAAAATCGTGGTCAATGCGGGCAATGGCGCGGCAGGTCATGTGCTTGATAATCTGGAAGTGGCGTTGAAAGATAAAATCACCTTTATCAAACTACACCACGAACCAAACGGACATTTTCCTAACGGTATTCCTAATCCGTTATTGCCTGAGAACCGTGCTAGTACCATTGCCGCTATACAAGAACACGGCGCGGATTTAGGCATTGCATGGGATGGTGATTTTGATAGGTGTTTTTTATTTGATGAAACAGGGCGATTTATCGAGGGCTATTATTTATTAGCCGCTGCGTTTTTACAACGCCATCAAGGGGCAAAAATTGTCCATGATCCGCGTTTAACATGGAACACCATTGATATAGTGGAGAACCTGTCAGGTATCGCAGTACAAAGTAAAACAGGTCATGCCTTTATAAAAGAACGAATGCGATTGGAAGATGCAGTGTATGGTGGTGAAATGAGTGCACACCATTATTTTAGAGATTTTGCTTATTGCGACAGTGGTATGATTCCGTGGTTGTTGGTGCCTGAACTTATCAGTCGTAGCGGCAAAAAATTATCGCAATTGCTGGATGAGCGGATACGCTTATTTCCTGCCAGTGGCGAAATTAATCGTACGATTATTGATGCCGATGCCGCTATTGGATGCATTCAACAACAGTATCAACAGCAAGCTCAACACATTGATTTTACCGATGGCTTGAGTATGGAATTTGCCGATTGGCGGTTTAATTTGCGCTGTTCTAATACCGAACCGTTGGTGAGACTCAATGTCGAAACACGCGGTGATGAGGTATTAATGCAGGCGAAAACGGCTGAATTATTAGCTTTATTAGCGGAATAATTTGTCCACGAAAGACACGAAAGACACGAAAGACACGAAAAGCACGAAAAGCACGAAAATAACCAGTCGTGCTAAAACTTGTAGAGACGTTGCGTTGCACTGCAACGTCTGTATAACGAATGACATAGAGCTAATACAGTATTTGTGATGCCGTTCGTGGTGAGCTTGTCGAACCACTAGCACCCTTCGACTGTTCGATAAGCTCACAGCTCAGGGCGAACGGAAACACATCATAAACGGCGTATTGGCTATATATCATTCAAGTGGAGTACAAACTTAAGTTTGTACTCCGTTAATACAAAAACTGTTCGTGCCTTTCGTGCTTTTCGTGGACAATTTGTAATATCACACATTAACAGCGAGGACATAATGCGACTTTTATTGGTTGAAGATGATGAAATACTCGGTGATGGTTTAGTAGCGGGTTTAAAAATGGAAGGTTATGCGGTGGATTGGCTGACCAATGGCAGGCTTGCTGACGAAGCACTGAAAACCAATAGTTATGAGTTAATCGTATTGGATTGGAATTTGCCTGAGATGGACGGCATGGAAATTTTACGCGCCTTAAGAAGCCGTAAAAATGAAACGCCTGTGATGGTTTTAACCGCTAAAGATACCATTCCAGACCGTGTACAAGGTTTAGATACAGGCGCAGATGATTTTGTCATTAAGCCATTTGAATTGGATGAAGTGTGTGCCAGATTACGCGCATTGGCGCGACGAAATGAGGGCAGAAGCGTACCTAATATTGAATACAAAGGCATCGTATTAGACCCTGCGTCACGCTTAGTTACCTATAACGATGAGAAAATCGAGTTATCACAAAAAGAATTTGAAATACTCAGTTTTTTGATGGGCAATATTGGCAAAGTGGTATCTAAAGCGCGTTTAGAAGAAACTTTGTATTCATGGGATTCTGACGTAGAGAGTAATACGGTCGAAGTGTATATTCATTACCTGCGCAAAAAACTGGACTCCTCACTAATACGCACCGTCAGAGGTGTGGGTTACATTATTGATAGTGATGACGAATAATGAATTATTCTCTCAAACGCCGTTTGTTAGTAACCTTGTTGTCTGCCTCCATGCTGATATGGGGAGTAACAGCCTATCTAAGTTATAAAATCACTCGCGATGAAGTCGCTAATTTATTTGATGCCGAATTAGCACAATCCGCTAAAGTGCTACACGCGTTCATTGAAAGTTTGATTAGTGAAGGGTCTTTATCGGGCAATTGGAGCAAGGAACAAGCCAGCGGAATGTTAAATACCTATGCTTTGCGCCATAAATTCAAAACTAAAAGCACTTTTCAATTATGGGCAGAGTCAGGCGGTTTATTGCTGGAATCAGAAAGCCCGCCGATTTTTTCCTTGCATAGTTTTGATGATAGCAAAAGCGATGTTCAATTATGGGCAGAATTTGATGAAATGTTACAAGCAGAAAGCTTAGGGCATAAATACGAACGAAAAATTGCCTTTCAATTGTGGTCGAAAAAAGATGGCTTATTGTTACGCTCGGAAAGCGCGCCTAAATTCGCTTTTTCAGCGGTGACGCATGGCTTTAGTGAAAACAATATTGATGGTAATTTTTGGCACGTCTTTAGTCTAACCGACTCATCGGGCGAATATGTCATTCATGTCGGTCAAAAAGAACAAATTCGTTCTGAGTTGACCGATGAAATATCCAGCCAATTGGTTATGCCTTTTCTGGTGGGTTTACCGTTACTAGGGTTAGTCATTTCATTTATTGTACGCCGCGCATTAAGACCCTTTCATCACTTGGAAAAAGCCCTTGCCATTCGCGAAGCCAATTATCTCAAACCGCTACCATTAAAAAGACTACCGAAAGAAATTGTGCCGATGGTTAATGAAATCAATAAATTATTTGCACAACTAGAAGAAGCCTTTGAACATGAACGCCGTTTTACTGCCGATGCTTCACACGAATTAAGAACGCCATTAGCAGGTTTATTAGCCCAAGCGCACGTCGCACTCAGAACCACTGATGATGAAGTACGCAAACAAGCACTCACACGCATAAAACAGGCTGTTAATCGCATGACTTATCTAGTCCAGCAATTACTGACCTTTTCGCGTATTGAATCCAATACCGAATTTTTAAGCAAACAAAACACCATGATTAATCGGGAAGTCATCACGGTGATTACTGACCTAGAACCCGAAGCCCATAAAAAACAAATTACGCTAGAATTCGTTGAAGACCATCCTGTTCCTGTGGTGGTAAACGCGCCCTTAGTGTCTATTTTGATACGCAATATTGTTGACAATGCCATCAAATACACGCCCGTCAACGGTAATGTGTTAATTACCGTGACAGGGCGAGACAGGCAATTGGAGTTGTGTGTTGAAGATTCAGGGCCTGGTATTTCGCCAGATCAATATGAAAAATCGCTAGAACGTTTTCATCGTTGCGTAGAAACAGCCAATAAAACCCAAGGCACAGGTTTAGGTTTTTCGATGGTACAACGCATAGCCTCTATTCATAATGCCGATCTAATTTTAGGCGTATCACAATTTGGTGGTTTAAAAGTGAAAGTGTTATTTCCCTTACCCATTAAGCTATTAGAGAAAAAGCCTACAACATTGCGTGGGCTGTTTAAGATTAAAAAATCTTAACAGTCCACGAAAAGCACGAAAGACACGAAAAATGGTTAGCCGCTACGTTTTTCGTGCTTTTTGTGTTTTTCGTGGACAAATACTATTAAGAAGGTTCAGCAATCACCGTATTAACCAACTCGCCGATACCTTCAATGGCAATGCGCACTGTTTGCCCCACTTTTAAATAACCACGCGGGTATATTTTTACCCCAACACCGCTGGGCGTTCCTGTGCTAATCACATCACCAACTTCCAGCGTCATCGCGGTTGATAAATACGCCACCATTTCATAACAGTTAAACAGCATTTCTGAGGTATTGGCATTTTGGCGTAACTCATCATCCACCCATGTTTTAAGTGTTAAATTATGTGGATTGTTGATTTCATCCGCCGTTACTAGCCAAGGACCTAATGGACCGCAAGTATCAAACGATTTTCCTATCATCATAGTCGGTGAACGCGCTTGCCAATCACGCACTGACACATCATTGGCAATCATAAAACCTGCAATCACATCACGCGCTTTTTGTACAGGCACATGACGGCAACGCTTGCCAATCACAAATGCCAGTTCACCTTCATAATCTAACTTATCGGATACTTTAGGCATTTGAATTTCATCACCAGAGCCGATGACGCAAGTGCTTTGCTTGGTGAAAAACGTCGGATATTCAGGGCGATCTTTGCCTGTTTCAGCAATGTGATCCGCATAATTCAATGCAATCGCTAAGTATTTAGGTGGTCTTGGTATCGGTGCATGAAGCTTTACATCAGTCAATGCAAGTCGGTGTTCACCACTGTCTATTAACTGCTGCATAGCCGTTAAAGATTCAGCCCTTTTACTTAAAAATTCAATCATCGTGCGCGGAATGTTGGTGCTGGCTAAGCTATCAACTATCATCTCATCGACTACAGACCCGACCCGTGTTTGGTTTTGATAAGTAAAGGTTATGAGTTTCATTTATGACGGCTCCTTAAGTAATTTAATACCTTAATTTACCGTTTAGTCAGCTTTTAGACAAATTCTCGCGCTGCAATCAACAATTCTTCAATGAAATGTTGGCTGAATAAGGGCAGATAATTATGTTTTAAATAAGCAATCTTAGTGCTGGAGCTGGGAATAAGATGCGCTAGGTTGTGAACGACTAGGTCTTGATCTATTTCCGTGTCATAAGCAATGTCCGCAATTAAGCCTACGCCTAAACCTAAACGAACATAGGTTTTTATCACATCAGAATCGGCGGCCGCTAGCACAATATCCAACTCTAAGTTTTTAGCTTTAAAGGCTTTATCAATGGTTGAACGCCCTGTAAAACCAAAGTTATAAGTGAGGATAGGACAAGCCGCTAAGCGTTCCAAGGTTATCTCGCCATCACTCAACGGATGATTGTGCGGCACAACCACCGCATGATGCCAATCGTAGCATTTTTCCAGTACGAGGTCGGTTTCTTGATCGACTTTTTCGGTGCAGATAGCAATATCCGCTTTACGGGTGTGCAGTTGGTCTATCAATTGTTCAGGCGAGGCTTGCACCATGTAAATATTGACGTTGGGGTATTTTTTACGAAACCGTTGGATAGCCATCGGTAAAAAATACTTGGCTTGCGTATGCGTGGTGGCAATGTGTAGCGTGCCTTTGTCGCTATCGAGAAAATCCGCCGCAATGGTTTTGATATTATTTTTGGCTTGGTTGATAACCGCCACTTCGTCCATGATACGTTGACCTAACGCAGTTAAGCCTGACAATTTTTTGCCTTGACGTTCAAATAATGGCGAACCCAGTTCTTCTTCAAACAGTTGTAATTGGCGACTGACTGCTGATTGTACAACGTGCATTTTTTCAGCGGCTTTGGATAGGTTCAACTGAGTTTCTTGTAGGACGCGCAATAGTTCTATTTGGTTTAGATTCATCGTTTTTAAATCCATCTGTGGGAATACAAACCTAGATTTGTACTCCAAATTAATTACGCAGCATCAAACCAATGCGCGTGTCGTATGCGTAACTCCACTTTATCGCCTTTACCGAGTTGCAAACGTTTAAACTGCTCATTAGGCATTTCGGCATAAATGATGTCAGGCGTACCATTCACGCCTTTCTTTGCCAATTCAATACGAATCAACGCGCCTAGGTGTTGCCAATCTTTTAACGTTGCTGTTGCTGCGTTGTCGTTGTTCGATTTGGTAATTTCAAGGTCATGCGGGCGTACATGAACTTCATTAGCGGTATTGGCATTGGTGGCAATGCTTAACCCTGATAACGCTAGCCAGTCCGCATTGTGGTGTTCTAATGGAATAATGTTGGTATCACCGATAAAACGCGACACAAATTCATTGGCTGGATTATCATAAATCTCACTAGGCGAGCCTTGTTGTTCAATCACACCGTGATTAAACACCACCACACGACTGGCAACTTCCATCGCTTCTTCTTGATCGTGGGTAACAAAAATGCTGGTGACGTTAAGATTTTCATGCAGATGCCGCAACCACTGGCGTAAGTCTTTACGCACACTGGCATCCAACGCGCCAAAGGGTTCATCCAACAGCAATACTTCAGGCTCAACCGCTAACGCACGCGCCAAGGCAATGCGCTGACGTTGTCCGCCTGAAAGTTGGTCAGGATAACGATTTTGTAACCAATCTAGTTGCACCAATTCTAATAAGGCGTGAACTTTCTTTTGAATCTCCGCTTCACTAGGACGTTTGTTGCGTGGCTTTACCCGCAAGCCAAAGGCAATGTTTTCAAACACGCTCATGTGTCTAAACAAGGCATAGTGTTGAAACACAAAACCAACACCGCGTTCCCGAATGTCTTGATAGGTTTTATCTTCACCTTTTAATAAAACTTGTCCAGTATCGGGACGTTCTAAACCCGCAATAATGCGTAGCAAGGTGGTTTTACCGCAACCCGAAGGACCTAATAAAGCGACTAATTCGCCTTCGGGAATTTCTAGGTTAATGTCTTTTAAGGCTGAAAAGTTGCCGAAGTGCTTGGAAATATTGTTCAGAATAATGCTCATAAAAATCTCTTTGTTAAGGTTGGCTGATTGCAGTGCGATCACGTTGTTGCTGCCATTCCAAAAAAGTCTTTAACACCAGCGTCACCACCGCTAATAAGGCTAATAAAGAAGCCGCCGCAAACGCGCCCACCGCGTTGTATTCGTTATAAGTGTTCTCGACATGCAGTGGTAGCGTATTAGTCACACCGCGTATATGTCCTGATACTACTGATACTGCGCCAAACTCGCCCATTGCCCGTGCATTACATAACACCACGCCATACAACAAGCCCCATTTAATATTCGGTAAAGTCACACGCCAAAACATCGTCCAGCTACTTGCACCCAATGATAAAGCCGCTTCTTCCTCTTCATTGCCCATTTCCTGCATGAGCGGAATCAGCTCCCGCGCCACAAACGGACAAGTAATAAACAAGGTGGCTAAAACAATACCAGGTACGGCAAAAATAATTTTTACATCATGCGCCTGTAACCACTCGCCAAACCAACCATGCGCACCAAACAATAAAACAAATATCAAACCTGCTGTGACAGGTGACACCGAAAACGGTAAATCAATTAAGGTGATAAGAATACTTTTACCGCGAAACTCAAACCGGGCAATTGCCCATGCCGAAGCGATACCGAACACAACCGTCAACGGCACAGAAATCAACGCTACTACTAACGTTAAACGCATCGCTGCACGAGCATTAAAATCTGTTAGTTCATCAAAATAATTTCCCCAACCTTTAGCAAACGCTTCAAAAAAAATAGTCAGTAATGGCAAACATAAAAATAAAAATATCGTGCCTAAGCTGATAGCGATTAAGCCATAACGTACCCACGTTGGGTCTTTAAGGGCAATTTTGGTCATTTTGTGTGAGTGCATAACAAATCCTTTTTTTTAAACAGCAACGACGGGAACTAAGGTTTCAGGTATCTCGGCGCGTCTGCGTAATAACATTTGTACTAAATTAATGGTCAAGAGCAAAAAGAACGACACCAGCAACATAGTCAATGCCAACGCGGTCGCGCCTGCATAATCGTATTGTTCCAGTTTGGTGATAATCAACAACGGCACAATTTCCGAGATGTATGGCAAATTACCTGCGATAAAAATCACCGACCCGTATTCACCGACACCGCGTGCAAACGCCATTGCAAAACCTGTTAATGCCGCAGGAAACACATTCGGGAAAATAATGCGCTGAAAAATTTGCCAACGCGACGCACCCATCAATAACGCAGCCTCTTCCATACTGGCATCTATTTCTTGTAAGACAGGTTCAATGGTACGAACTACAAATGGTAAACCGATAAAAATCAGCGCGACCACAATACCCGCAGGGGTAAATGCCACTTTAAAACCTAGTCCAGTCAGTGGCTGACCAATTAAACCATTCGGTGCATACAACGAAGCTAACACAATGCCAGCGACCGCTGTCGGTAAGGCAAACGGTAAATCAATAATGGCATCGAAAAAACGTTTAGCGGGTAATGAATAACGCACCAAGGTCCATGCAATCACAAAACCTAAAACTAAAGCAATCGCCGCCGCCAGTAACGCCGCCAAAAAACTGACACGAAATGCCGCCAATACCCGCTCATTGCTGATAATGTCGATATAACCTTGCCAAGTGAGCAGTGAATCAGGTTGTAAGGTTTTAAATAGTAGAGTGCTAAGTGGAATTAACACCACTAAACCTAAGTAAAGTAGCGTAAAACCTAAAGCGGGTTTAAAACCAGGTAAGATGTTGGTTTTATTCATCAATCATATCCTCTAAAGTGAAGTGCCAGTCATGCACTTCTTCGTTGGATTCAATGATAAACAGATGAGCTTCTCAAGTGAAACGATGATATTCGATAGACATATCCAATAATCAGATATAAGAAGGAGAAAATTTCTCGTTCCCACGCACCACGTGGGAACGAAATAACTAGGTTTGAAGTTGGAGTACAAACCCAGGTTTGTACTGCGTTATTGCCAACTTAATAAAGCCCAATCTGCCCAGCTTGAACTTGCCTTACCACACTCACCAAGCGATCAATCTCTTCGTGGGTGTTATAAAACGCCAAGGAAGGACGTACGGTGCTTTCCAAACCAAAGCGGCGCAAAATCGGTTGCGCGCAATGATGTCCAGAGCGTACGGCAATCCCCGCCTTATTTAACGCCTCGCCTACATCTTGGGTGCTATGACCTTTCAACACAAACGATAACACGCTGGTCTTTTCTGTCGCCGTGCCAATTAAACGTAAGCCGTTGATGCTGCGTAAAGATTCAATGGCATAAGCTAATAAATCATGCTCATAACGCGCCACATTTGCTACGCCAATACGCTGCAAATACTCCAACGCTGCGCCTAAACCAACCGCATCGGCGATATTGCCTGTGCCTGCTTCAAAACGTGCTGGTGCTGGTTGATAAATGATTTTGTCGAAGCTGACATCTGCAATCATATTGCCGCCACCTTGCCACGGTTGCGTAGCTTCCAGTATTTCCGCTTTGCCATACAGCACGCCGATACCTGTCGGAGCAAAAATTTTATGCCCAGAAAATACCAACCAATCACACTGCAACGCCTGCACATCGACATGCAAATGCGATACTGATTGTGCGCCATCGAGTAACACTTTTGCACCGACACGATGTGCCAGTTCAATCATGGTTTGCGCTGGGGTAATCGTTCCCAGCGCGTTGGAAACTTGCGTGAACGACACCAGCTTAGTACGCGAATTCAGCAACTTGCTGTATTCATCCAGCAACACCTGCCCATCATCATCAACAGGCGCGACGCGCAACACCGCGCCTGTTTGGTCGCACAATTGTTTCCACGGTACGATGTTGGCGTGATGCTCTAACCAAGTGATGACGATTTCATCACCTTTGCTTATGTTTTGTCGTCCCCAACTTTGGGCGACTAGATTAATCGCTTCAGTTGAACCGCGTACAAAGACAATTTCGTCAGGCGAAGACGCATGAAGAAAGTCTGCTACGGTTTTGCGGGCTTGTTCGTAAGCATCGGTAGAGCGTGCTGCTAATTCATGCGCGGCGCGGTGAATATTGGAATTTTCATGTTGGTAAAACGCGGAAATTCTATCAATCACCACCTGAGGTTTTTGCGTAGTCGCGGCATTATCCAGCCAAACTAACTGCTGTCCGTTGACGCGCTCACGCAAAATTGGAAAATCCCGCCGCACTGCATGAACATCAAACGCCGTATGACTACCCGCTAAACCCAAGGTTGATAAATCACGGTGCGGTTTTTGCATTTCAAGAAAATAAAACGTCGGCGCGGTAGCCGTTTCACTATGAATCGGTGCGCCAGAACGATTCACCGTCGCATGAGCTACCAACAATTTATGCAGTTCTTCGGTTTCAATCGGCGACTCAACGTGTTGTCCTGCCAAGCTTGACAAGTCCTTTGGCGACTGTGAAGCTAACGCTAAACTGGCTGATTTTACCGCCGAACCTAAGTGGGTTATTGCCTGTTGCTGTTGCGTTGCATCGAGAAAATAAAAATTCGCTTCGGGCGTGTTAATCGGTATGCCAGAACGGCTTACTGTACTCAGTTTATTGAGTTCCACGGTTTCCACAGACGGATTCACCGCTTGTTTTGCTAAATCAGTCAGCTTGTTAGTATCCACCGCTGGCGATAACGTTGAAACGCCTGCATTCAACAATGAACCATCACAGGGCAAGGCAGTAAAAAATTGATTTGCCAAGTGCGTCAACTGCTCAATGTCGGGTAGATTGGCGTTATGAGTAGTCATAGTAGTTGCCTACTTCGACATTTTCCAGAACACCCAGTGCGTCTTCGGTCAATACCGCTAATGAGCAGTACAAGGACACTAAATACGAGGCAATCGCTTTGTGATTGATGCCCATAAAACGGACTGATAAACCCATGCTGAGTTCGCCTGTTAAATTGGGTTGATATAAACCAACCACACCTTGACGACTTTCACCTGTGCGTAATAACAAAATGTTGGTTTTGCCGTTGGTAACTGCCAATTTATCAGTCGGAATTAAGGGGATTCCGCGCCATGTTAAAAATTGTGAACCGAATAAAGTCACTGTGGGTGGCGGTGTGCCACGACGAGTCGCTTCACGACCAAATGCTGCAATGGCACGAGGATGAGCTAAGAAAAACGCAGGTTCTTTCCAAACGCGGGCAATGAGTTCGTCTAAGTCATCAGGCGCTGGTGAACCTTTGCGCGGTTGTACTTTAAACGCAGGCGCGACATTGTTTAATAAGCCGTATTCTGCATTGTTGATTAGCTCGCTTTCTTGACGTTCTTTAATCGTCTCAATCGTCAAACGCAATTGTTCATGAATTTGATTGTGCGGGCTGCTGTACAAATCAGACACGCGGGTATGCACGTCCAGCACGGTGTTGACCGCATTTAAACGATATTCGCGCCCCCATTCTTCATAATCCACAAAGGTTTGCGGCAAGACTTTTTCATCGAGACTAGAGCAATCAACGGTAATGCTCGATTCATTTTTTGCTTTGTTAACCCGATAAATACCCGCTTCAACAGGAACCCAAGGCAATAAATGTGTCAACCAACGTGGTGTGATGGTTGATAGCATCGGTACAGTTTTGGTGGCATTCGCTAGTGTACGCGCCGCAACATCGCCCAATGCGGTATGAGCGTCATGAATATCAGTCATAATCTTTTCCTATAGTTTAAGTGTTATGTGTGTTATCGCTCTCCAGTTCGATAACGCTTTACGAAGCATGAGCCTCGTTTCTTGAAAAGCTGGAGCTTTTGGATTCGATGCTACTCAGTGGTAATTCACTACGCACTTGTGCCTGTGTAATGTTGCTATTCGGCGGTACGCTATGGGTTAACCAGACATTACCGCCTATGGTTGAGCCTTCACCGATGGTGATACGCCCTAAAATAGTCGCGCCTGCATAAATGACGACTTTATCTTCTACGATAGGATGACGGGCATTGCCTTTAATCAACGCGCCATATTCGTCTTTATAAAAACGTTTCGCGCCTAATGTGACGGCTTGATATAAACGCACTTCGTTACCGATAATTGCCGTTTCACCGATAACCACGCCAGTGCCGTGGTCAATGAAAAAACTTTCACCAATGACTGCACCTGGATGAATGTCTATGCCTGTTGCAGAATGAGCCAGTTCGGCAATCATACGAGCTGCCAATGGCACACCTAAAGCGTATAAATTGTGTGCGAGGCGATGATGTGTCATTGCAACAATGCCTGGGTAACAAACTAAGGCTTCATCTGGACTACGCGCCGCAGGATCGCCCTGATAGGCGGCAGCAATGTCGGTATCTAGCAAACGGCGCACCTGTGGCAATTGCGCGGCAAATGTGCGGGTGATTTCGTTAGCACGCGCCTCGATGTTATTAGTATCACCACTGGTTTGTTCGGCAGTAAAATGCAGTTCACGAATAATTTGTTGCTGTAGTTTGCGTAATACTGTATCTAAGGTATGTCCAACAAAATAATCAATGCCTTCGTCGTTGATGTCGGCTAAACCCAAACGATTGGGAAACAAGACGGTGCTCAAACCTTCTAGTACGCTGTGCAGTTCTTTACGCAACGGCAATTTAGGCGGCTTATCAAGACGATGGCGAGTTTTCAAAGATTGCACCCGCACATCGCGCAACTGTTCTACTAAATTATTTATACCCCAATCGTAATGGTTGCTCATTTGAAAAAACCTCTTAATAATCCTGTCAAATAACTGACTTTTCTGCTTTCACACGGACTTTTTTTGAGTTCGGGTTGGCGTATTTTTTGTGACATTTCTTTGTTTAGGGAACGATAAAAGTTCTGTTCGATTAAACTGTCTATGCTCCAATCGTAGCGACTGTTCATATAAAAACCTCCAATTCCGTAAAGCCTCAACTTTGTCAAAAAAAGAGGGGGGACTAGGTAACTTTCCTTAATTCCCCCTCAAAGTAGGAGACTCAACTCAACATAAAAATCAATGTTGACCATAAATCTGGTCAAACACGCCGTTATCGGCAAAGTGTTTTTCTTGCGCTGTATTCCAGCCACCAAAGTCTTTGATATTGACCAGCTCTATAGCGGGGAATTGTTTGGCGTATTTAGCGGCGATGTCTTTATCAGTGGGGCGGTAGAAGTTTTTAGCGATAATTTCTTGTGCTTCTTTGCTGTACAAATACTTTAAATATTCAGTCGCTACTTCAAACGTACCGTTTTTACGCGCTACTTTTTCGACCACGGTGACAGGTGGTTCAGCCAGTATGCTTAATGAGGGCGCGACAATTTCATATTTATCCGCACCAAACTCGTTCAATACTAAATGCGCTTCGTTTTCCCAAGTAATCAGCACATCACCAAGTCCACGTTCTGCAAAACTGGTGGTAGAACCACGCGCTCCAGAATCCAATACCCCTGCGTTTTTGAATAATTTAGTAATAAATTCTTTCGCAGCGGCTTCGCTATTGTTATTGTGTTTGAGTGCATAAGCCCATGCGGCTAAATAATTCCACCGCGCACCGCCTGAAGTTTTAGGGTTAGGTGTAACGACACCTACGCCTGCTTTAATTAAATCATCCCAATCTTTAATGCCTTTAGGATTGCCTTTACGCACCACAAACACGATGGTGGAGGTATAAGGTGAGCTGTTGTTGGGCAATAGACTTTGCCAATTTTCAGGAATCAGATTGCCTCTTTTATAGAGTTGGTCGATGTCATAAGCGATAGCCAGTGTCACCACATCGGCTTCTAATCCATCCAAGACAGCGCGGGCTTGTTTGCCGCCGCCGCCATGTGATTGATTGATTGTGACGCTTTCGCCTTTGGTTTCTTGCCAGTGTTTGGCAAATAAGGGGTTGTATTCTTTATATAATTCGCGGGTTGGGTCATAAGAGACGTTGAGTAGTTCTCTATCAGCCGCTTGTGCATTGTTACCCGCTAGAATGGATAAAGCCGCCGCAAAAATAATGTGCTTCAATTGAGTTTTCATAATTAATTCCTTGGTTATTAGCGAAGTACAAATCTAGGTTTGTACTTCAAGGGTTTATAATTGACCATCGCCAAAGGCATTGAGCGACACTTCAAAATAGAAAAAGTTACTGGCTTGTGAGGTGTAAGGACCTATGCCGTTATAGGATTTATCTTGTGCGCGAGTAAAACTACCTGGTTCAAAACGGGCATAACTTGTACTTAAGTCCACATAAGGATTGACTTTGTAGCGCACTCGAAGATCCAATTCGTGACCTAAGAAATTACCGCTTTTACCTGTCCGATCTTGTAAGCCCGTCCGATTCCACGCCGCTGTTTCATTTTCCAACCAATAAGCGTTGTAACCTGCATCTACTTTCAAATCTTTATAAGGCGTAAACTCGATTCTGGCTTTAGGTGCGTGGACGTTATCCCATGAAAAATAGTCATTGCGTGACCAAGGCTGATTAAAGCCGTAAAAAGTATCAACCCGTTGATTTGTGCCATCAGTTGCTGTGCTATTCGCGACTTTATCGCCTGTGCCATAGCCATAAAATAAACTGGCTCTGGGTTTCCAATCGTGATCAAAGGTATAACCAACTTCCAAGGCGTAAGCGAGCGAGTCCTGCTGTAATAATTTTTCTTGCTGAGTGGTAACGGTTCGTTTTTTACCATTGACTGTTGTGGTATTAGTGATGGTTCTAGTGACACCAAAACGCCCAAATTGCTTGGTCAAGTTGGCATCAAAATCAAAACCTGTGTTAGGAATAACACCGTAAACACGCAAACCAGGTGAATAAATATCCTGTGTGTTTTTGCGGGCTGAAACCACAGGATTATAAGGGTCGCCATTCACGCTACGACCAAAGAAATACGGTTGAAAAGTAATATACTGTGACAGTTGCTTGAGACTCAGTACGCCGCCATAAAACCAAGTATCGGTATCTGGCTCATCAAATTGGTATTTCAAACGGGTGACGGGATGAAAAGCGAAAGTATCTAAGTCCCAATCATTTTGCTTTTTGCCAAAGCGGACGCGATAACCTTCAAAGTTATTGGTAGTGTTACGAAACTCGTTAGTTGCAACAAAGCGTCTATCTACTAATTCTAATGCCTGACGACCTGCACGAATGCTTAACGGACGGTTATTGCCCAGTGCGTTTTTAAAATACAACTCGCCATAACCTTGAATCAATTCAAACTCATTGACATCGGCATTGGTTGTTTCATACAGACCGTTGTAACTACGCGAGTCTTGAAACTCAACAACAAAGCGGAATGGATCAAGAATATCTTTCACACCTAAATAAGCGCGGGTTCTTAGCAAAAACAAATTATCTGGATCAGCGCGATAGATTGAGCCGTTTGCTTGAGGCGGGGTAACACGATAATCATTTTCGCGGTATTCATAGCGAGTACGATGATCCAAACCAACATCCAGCCAATCAATATTACGAAATTCTTTGAATTGGGTTTTGCTTAAGTTGCGTACATAAGTCGGTGGATCAGGAATAGGTTCAACGCGATAGCCTTTAGTTTTGACATAGTAATCTTCGGCACTTGCCAAACTGGGCAATACCAACAACAAACCTAAAATAGTGCTTGCCGTGCTGTTAATCGAAGTAGTAGGTTTCGCAGTTGGAACCTTATGAAGCGCGTTTGATAGCGCGTTTCGCTGGAAATGTCTCATGATTTTACTCTCTTCAGTTAGTGACGGAGTGTTAAGTAGCCACTCCTTCTTTCTTGTTGAGGCACATGATAAACAGCGTGATTTTTTAAATAAAACGATGATATTCGATAGCTAGGTCGAATAATTAGATATAAGAATATTGCGCTAATAGAACGAAGGGACAAGGGTAGCTATTGAAATACGACAGCACGAGTTTAAAAAAGATATAATGCGGCAGTTTTTAACACTCAAGAGGATCAAAATATGAATGAAAATTGGATAGCTCCTTCCATCCTGTCAGCTAACTTTGCTAAATTGGGCGAAGAAGTCGATAACGTTTTAGCCGCTGGCGCGGATGTTGTGCATTTTGATGTCATGGACAATCATTTTGTACCTAATCTAACCATCGGACCTTTAGTTTGTGAAGCGTTAAGAAAACACGGCGTAACTGCACCGATTGACGTGCATTTAATGGTTGCACCTGTGGATCGTTTGATTCCTGATTTTGCTAAAGCAGGTGCGAGCATTATTACTTTCCATCCTGAAGCATCAATCCATATCGACCGTACTTTACAGTTAATTAAAGACAATGGCTGTCAAGCAGGTTTGGTATTTAACCCGGCAACCCCATTAAGCCATTTAGATTATGTCATGGACAAAGTTGACATTATTTTATTGATGTCGGTAAACCCTGGTTTTGGTGGTCAATCGTTTATTCCGTCAGCGTTGGATAAATTACGCGAAGTCAGAAAAATGATTGATGCCAGCGGTCGTAACATTCGTTTAGAAATCGATGGCGGTGTTAAAACCGACAACATTCGTGCGATTAAAGCGGCAGGTGCTGATACGTTTGTTGCGGGTTCAGCGATTTTTAACACGCCTGATTACAAAAAAGTGATTGATGAAATGCGTGCGGAATTGGCATTGGCTTAATTCGCTTTGCAAGGAGTACAAACCTAGGTTTGTACTCCTTCAATTAATAAGCCGTAGGATAGGTAGAACGCAGTGCAACCCATCATTTATGGCTTGGTGATAAATTTCACATCTTACGCACTAATTCTACACGCTCAGCCCATCCGCTTATAAATATCCGCAACTGTTGCGGTCATCTCTGTGCTAAAACCTCAAAATATAATGGTTAATTACATAATTTTGAAAAATTTATTGTAAATCGGTAATTTCTAATATACTGATTTTTATGATTTAATGTTTTTAAGATTATTTTTAATAAAACTAATAAAACTAATAAAACTAATAAGTTATGTGATAAAGCTAAAAATTATATTCTCATGATTACCTAGTATATTGCTCCGTTGATATTTAATTTATTTGTGATTCAATGGCAATAAAGCTAAACCTATCGTAAGGTAGGGACAGAAAGTTACGGATCCTTATACAAATACCAGAGGAAAGCCGAACTGCCGAATGACTTCGTTAAAGTCAGATAGGTGGGTCGGCTTTTTTATGGGTTACGAATACCAATCAAATACTTCAAACTTAATCAAGTTTTCCCTCCTATTAGTTTTAAAGCGAATGAGTACTTGCTCATAATTTCTCTTACAGACAAAGCTGTTCAGCAAAGAAGAGAATATGAAGCAAGTATTAAATCGTGAGTTTTTAACACGAAAAGCTAAGACTTTTTGATGAATTAAAATAAAAACTAGGAGAAGTGTTATGAAAACGTTTAAACATGCAAAAATAGCCATGATGGTTATAGCGGGAGCAATAATGCTGGGATTTGGTCATGGTTTGCTGGCTGCTGTACCAATGTCTGGAGGCACAGCAAGTGAACCCATATCTCAGGGAGGAATTACACCCTATGTCATTAGTGGAGATAATCAAGGCGGTAATAGAACATGCGATGAGGTGGGAAAAGCTTATTTTAATAATGCTTTATATTATCAGTGTCGTAGTAATAAAGTGAATTACACTGATGGCAATTTTGAGGGTACATTTAGCGACATCACTACTAGCAATCCAGATTGTGATAGAAACAATATATCTGTCACAACAGATGGCACTTATGTCAGTTTCATTGCGAATCCCGATGGTATTGGTGCTGCTATCGTAAAGGGTAGTAATGAGGCTAATACCTATGTCTACGATCCTCAGAGGATAAGTGATTCAGGTCTCGCCTCTCCAGTAAACGCGAGCGGTCATCCCTCTGGACTTAGTAACCTGACTTTCTGCTGGAATCCTGTTAATCAAGGCGGAGATGAATGCTTTACAGATGAGACCGCATGGGCTGCCGGAACCCGATATGTGAGTAAAGGCAATTGGGCAACTTATACCGAATATGCAGCAGGAAAATCAGTAACGCTGTATGCTGGTCAGACTTATGTAGCAGGTACTGTAAGTTTTTCAGCACCTGCTAATGGGGTAGTGACAATTACAATCACGCTAAATGACGGTTTTAGATTTGCACTTAATCCTACTGAAGTGGATGGTGTTTACAAAAATAACGTTAAAGTACAGGATTATGCAACTATACCACCTGCTGTGAATCCAGCACCTGGTTTGTTCTACTGGCATCAAGTTGCAACTGCGAGTCCAACTACTATTGAAGTGCCTTTGAATAAATTCTACGGTGTACATGTTGATATAGAGCGGAAAATTCCTTGCCCTGATCCAAAATAACAAACGCCCAGAATTCATAAGTTGGAATAGCCGCGTAAGTTGGGTTGCCGTCTTTTTGGCAACCCAACATTCTTTGGTATAGGTTGGGTTGCGAAAGAGTCGCAACCCAATCAGCACAGTTTTAATACCCCTCAGGAAACTGCATGGTCATACAATGCAGACTACCGTATTGATGTACTAATGGACGGCAAGGAATGGCAATAATGTGATGTGTCGGAAACACTTTGCCCAGTCGTTCCAACGCCACTGCGTCATTATCATCACCATAGACAGGCACTAACACGGCATGGTTGATGATTAAGAAGTTGGAATAATTGGCTGGCAATGGTTCATCGTCTTCATCAAAAATTGGCTCGGGTAATGGCAATGGCACTAAATTGTAAGGTTCGCCTTCTAGTGTGCGTAATGCCTGCAACTGCACTTCCATATTTTTTAAGCCATCATAATTAGCAGCGTGGTAATCATCACAACTGGTGTAGGCAATCGTATTTGCAGAACAAAAACGCGCCAGTGTGTCGATATGGGCATCGGTATCATCACCAGGTAAATTAGGCTGGTCTAGCCATAACACACGTTTCGCACCTAGGTGTTGCGCCAATTGTTGTTCAATGTCTTGTTGGCTTAAGCCTTTATTTCTATTAGGATTTAACAAGCATTGGCGGGTGGTTAAAATAGTGCCTGCACCATCACTTTCTACACTGCCGCCTTCTAAAATGAAGTCGATGTCATGATGGCTTTTGCCTTTGAATGGTTTGACGTTGCTGAGTTTGTTATTCAGCGCGTTGTCATAAGCGTGGTCGTATTTTTCTCCCCAACCATTAAATTTAAAATTAAGATGGGTGATAACACCGTCTTTTTCGATGCTTAAGAACACCGTGTCACGCACCCAAATATCATTAACAGGGGCGTGAATAAAAGTGATGTCTTCAAGTTGACTAACCAAGCTTTCAATGTGTTTTTGGTGGCTCTCATCACGGCACACAATAATAAGCGGTTGGTATTGGGTAATAGTATCAGCAATAATGCTGTAGGATTGTTCAACGGATTCAAGGCGATTACTAAAATCACCTGTAGCATGAGGCCACGCGATTAACACGGCGGATTGTTTTTCCCATTCAGCTGGAAATCGGTTCATGATTTTTATCCTAAGGTTGATGTTACGAAGATTGAAATAACATTTCTTGTGCGTGAGCTAGGGTATTGGCGGTCATCGTTACGCCGCCTAACATTCTAGCTATTTCAGGAATACGTTCTGCATCGGTTAGTAACCGAACAGTGGACGCGGTGATGTCGGTTTGATTATTTTTCTCAACATATAAATGATAGTGCGCTTGTGCGGCGACTTGGGGTAAGTGAGTAACGCATAGCACTTGTCGGTTATGACTTAAGCTACGCAGTTTTTGCCCAACAATTTCTGCAATGCCGCCGCCGATACCTGAATCGACTTCGTCAAAGATCATCGTTGGGGTGGATTTGTCGCTGGCAGTGGTGACTTGTATCGCTAAACTAATGCGCGATAGCTCACCGCCTGATGCGACTTTAGTCAATGCTTTCGGCGGTAAGCCGACGTTAGCACTGACTAAAAAAGTAACGGTATCAAGACCGTTAAGTTTAGGTATATGGGTATCGGATTGGGTAATTTCAACGATAAATTCACCGTGTGGCATTCCCAGTTCTTTAATCATGGCTGAAATCTGTTTTTGTAATTTCTTCGCCTGTTGCGTACGTTTTTCCGATAGTTGCTGTGCCAATTCATTGTATTGCGTAAGCAATTGCGCGGTATCTTGTTGTAGCTCTTCAATCCGTTCGCTACTGTGCGTTAAACCGTCTAATTCGTCTTCCAGTTGCTTGACTAAATCGGGCAATTTATCAGGGCTAACATGATGTTTGCGGCTAAGGTTTTGAATAATGGCGATTTGATTTTCCAACTCAGCAACGCGTTGTGGGTCAGCATCTTGCGCTTTGAGAAAATGGCGTAATTGCAACGCGGCTTCTTCGGTTTGAATTTGCGCTTCGGACAATAAGCTAACGATGTCGGTTAATTCAGGTGCGAAACGGGCAACAGAACTTAAGTCTTTGATGCTTTGATTAAAGCTGGAATGCAGTGATATATCGTTTTCATACAGAATATCAAGTTGCAATTGTCCTGTACTTAAAATGTGTTCCAGATTCGCTAATTTAGTGTGTTCTTCGGATAAACCTGCGTAGTCATAACGACTAAAATCCAGTTGTTGTAATTCTTCCAGTTGATAGCGTAATAATTCTTCGCGTTGGCTTTTTTCGCTATGGGCTTTGAGTAACGCATTCAACTCTTTATGAGCGTGTTGCCAGTTTTTATAACATTGATTGACTTTATCCAATAAGGCTTGGGTTTTGGCAAACACATCTAATAGTCGGCGTTGTTCATCGCTGTGTAATAGCGTTAAATGCGCGTGCTGTCCATGAATTTCCACTAATTGTTCGCTAAGAGCTTGCAGAGTTTGCAAGGTGACAGGACGGTTATTAATATAGGCTTTAGAACGCCCATCACTACTGACTACACGTCGAATAATACACTGCCGCTCATCGTCTAAATCATGCTCTTTAAGCCATAAATGTGCTTGTGGCGCGTCGCACAAATCAAATTCCAAATTCACTTCAGCGCGTGAACAATCAGGACGAATATAGCCAGAATCGGCTCTATCACCCAATGCCAGCCCTAAAGCAGTTAATAAAATCGACTTGCCCGCACCTGTTTCGCCTGTCAAAACAGACATACCTTGTGCGAGATCGAGATTTAAAGATTTAACGACTGCGAGGTCGAGTATAGTCAGATTCAGTAGCATTATGAGACGGTGTGGTAACCACTGCTCCAATTTAATTTATTTCTGAGAATGTGAAAGAAGTCATGCCCTTCTGGGTGTAGGATTCTAATCGGTTTTGAATCTTTTTTAATTAAAATCTTATCACTAATAAATACCTCTGGAATTTCGATGTGATCACAGGTTACTAAGGCATTGATTTGTTTGGTTTGACAAAAACTAATTTCAATTTCCGCGCTGTCATGAATCACAATAGGACGATTGGATAAGGTATGTGGATTCAGCGGCACTAACACTAGCGCGTTGAGAGAAGGGTATAAAATCGGGCCTCCCGCTGATAAAGAATACGCCGTTGACCCTGTTGGCGTAGAGACAATTAAACCATCAGAGCGTTGCGAATTTAAAAACACGTTATCAATTTTGGTGACAATTTCAATCATGCTGGGCGTTACCCAACGATGCACTACCACTTCATTAACCGCCGTTTCTTCATGAATTACGCACTCGTCACGAATAATTTTTGTGCGTAGTAAATAACGTTTTTCTTCCGAGTAATGCCCTTGCAAAATACGGTGCAGTTTTTCAGGCAGTTGATTAGGTGATATATCAACTAGAAAGCCTAAACGACCTAAATTAATACCAATCAATGGAATATCATAATCAACAATCGCTCGTGCAGCCGCTAAAAACGTACCGTCACCACCGACTGCAATCACCAAATCACAATGGCGTGCTAAGGCGTTTATTGAACAAGCGGTAATATGGGAATCGTCAATAAAATGCGCACTGTCACTATCAATAAATACTGTGTAATGCTGTTGTTTTAAATAGCTACACAATACCGCTAAGGTTTCAGCGATACTGGGGTCACTGGGTTTGCCAATAATACCGATAGATTGAAAAGAAGTCTGCATAGTCAAATAATACGCATGAACGCGTTTGATTATAGTAAATAGCGTCGTATAGTTTAACGCGCCGTTTAATAGTGAATAATTAGGGTGCTGCAAAGATAATGTGACTACTAGAACCTTCTTTTGGTAAGCACGCATCGGGTGCAAATAATGATTTAGTAAATAGCAGATAATTTTTTTCCACAATTTGCCATTTCAACGCGGTGAGATTTTTATCATAAGCAAAATAAACTAATTCACTACATGAGAATTTTCTTTTCGTTGTTTTTATTTCATCGCCACTTTCTTCAAACACAAAATCATAATCATAAGGTTTGCCCAGCATATCTTTAGCGCGTTGAATAGCGAGTTGTTTATCCTGTTCTGTGACATCGGGACGAATAACACACAACTTATCGCAACGCATAAAGGTGACTAAATCAGTCCACTGCACATTAGGAGTCATGGCATGAATAATTTTTTCATCACCAATATATAATGCTGCGTGACTGTATTTACCAGGAATAAAATAGCCATCTAAATAATTGCGATAACCGCGTAATAAAATATCACCTGCTTGAATGGTATCTCTCACCTCATAATAATGATTGCCTTTAATGTCAAAGGTATGCGGGTCCCATACTAAGAAGAAAGGAAACTTAAATACTTTAAAGTGAGCAAATGCTTTAAGAAAAGAAACTTTTAAAGGTTCTAAAAGACTCATGATTGGCAATCCTGTTCAATAAATGTAATGTATTAAGTGGCGTTGGATTCTATCACAACTCGATAAGGCGATTATGAATAATCGTAACAGTTTTAATAAGTGAGTCTTAATTTTTCGCATAAGTTAGTTAATATAACCCTTACTAAAGTAAACCCTTAAGCATATACAAAAGTAACTTATGTTTATAGTTAATAAATAATTATAATTTAATATTAGGCTTTATTTTTTAATCAAAGATGTTATGATTAAGTGACATAATTTACAAGTGAGTAATAACAATGACTGATTTTAACAATGCTTCGGCAGACGAATTACAAAATATTATTAGTAATGCAGAAAAGGCATTAAAAAATATACAACTTAGTAAACGCAAAGAAGTAATAACACAAATTAAAGACTTAGCGGCTTCTATTGGTGTAACAGTAGATATTCACGAAGGGGATAAAAAACCTGTTCGTAAAGGGGCTAAAGTAGCTATTAAATATCGTGACCCTGATAATGCTGAAAACACATGGACAGGGCGTGGCGTTATGCCAAGATGGTTACGCGCATTATTAAACGCAGGTCGCGACCGTTCTGAATTTGAAGTTTAATTAGAGAGGCGAGTAATGCACAAAATAAATTGTGCATTACTCGCCTTGTGACGTTATTAGTGTCTCAAACGGCATTGTTAATTAAGAATAGTT
>DFWO01000033.1:0-6170 GCA_002380945.1 Methylococcaceae bacterium UBA4132
CTGTCAATGCGTAACTTCTAGTATATTAAAAAATCATACACTGTGAAAAACAGTGCTTAATAGTGGGTATGAAGGTGTAGTTAATCAATCCCATTAAGTTAATTAAATTGGCTGCATTATAACCTACTCTGCTTATGCTAATGAAAATAGCATGTACTTTGCAGATATATTTAGAAAAATAAAACATGACAAAGCCACCGTTCAAGCCCTATCATTTTTCCCTTTTAGTTTGATTCGCCGTATAACCAACGGCGCAAGGTTTAATGTATGTCGGTTTGTTGTCAATCCTCTTTAAAACTCAGTTTACTTGCCAGCTTATTGTTAGCAGGATGCACCTCCACTCGGCAAATTGCTATTGACTATCCAACGGCGGATACAACAAATGACGCACCGTCTGCCCAATCAACTAAAGCGCATTCATTTTCACCTTTACCCAATTTCGCCGTTATTGATGGTGATGACTACTATGTGCGCTTGGTGTCTGAATTTGAGTTTAAGGGCGACAATATTCTAAAAAGTGGTTGTCAGGACATGACACCGTCTTATACCAAAAGCGATTTATCGTCGGCTCTGGTGTTTAATGTTCGCAACGATAATCTTAAATTCAATAATGAAGCGGCTGGCTTTTTATATCAAGCGGGCAGTGGAAAATGTAATTTTAAGTTTGATGCTAAAAAAATGAATCTGACTCCGTGGATGCGCTTGGATTCGGGCAAAGAGACCACCGTTGACTATAGCTTTTATTCCAGTGCCAATAGCGATGTTGATGTGTCGAGTCTGGTGGGTGACGTGTCAACTGCCAGCAATTTACTGGCATTCACAGGTGTGGGCATGGGTGTTGCCTTGCTCGGACAATTCGCCAATCAATGGGTAGGCAGTACGCCAAAAACAGCAACCCCCGTTTCGACAACCAGCAAACACAGTTCAGAATCTCATACCTTACCAGCGATGATTACTTTTTCAGGTAAAATGGGATCACTGAATGAAACCTCATTTAAAGTATATGCGGTTGCAGAAGGTGGTATTAACATTCTTAGTTCAGACACCAAACCGCTAGGTGAGCTAAAAATTCGTCCAGAAATTACCGCGTCTTTATTGCTAAAAACCACCGCAGATGGCACACCCGATGCGCGTGATTTATCCTTTGAAGAAATCGGCTATTTACCCATAAAATCAGCCGATGGCAATATAAAATTATCGCAACTGCTTGAACAATCCAAACACCCAGCAAAACCGAATTTAAAACCCAACTGGCAAAACTATACAGAAGTAGAAACTGAATGCCGCAAATTAAAATCAGTGCTGAAAGATTTGGGTTTTAATAAATTTGATCGCAATGCCGTTATTTATTACTTTTTAGCAAATACGAGTGATTGGAAAAACTACAACATAAACCCGCAACAACTGCTAAGTAATGAAGTTAATGCCAAAACCGTACAAAGTTATCGCGACAAAAATTTTGGCAACTGTCTTGTTAATGACGATTATCTCGCCATGAAAGCAATTGGCTTAACTGTCAATGCAACGGCAGATTGGCAGCAAATGGGTGAGTTTAGTCAGAAGAAAGAACAACGCTTCGTGCCACTTAAATCCATTGAACGGCAATTAATATCTGTTCTGAAAAACCCCAATAAAACAGAAATGGAAAGTCAGATATTTCCCTTACTGTCCACGACAAAAAATGGCGATGGTACGGTGTTGTTACAAAATCATTTAGGTGATTTCGGTTTGGAAAAATTACTGAATCCTGTCGTCACACCTGCAAGCCCTAGCCCTACTGCTGTACCTAGCGAAACTGTAACTGCTACTACCACGCCTATTGCAGGTGAAGGCGTGATTATCAACGCGCATCAATTGGTGCAGGTTTTTTCAGGGCTAGCCATTAATGAACTGAGTTGTGCGCGACTTGCTCCAGATCAACAAGGCAAACAAGTCAATAATATTGGTATCTTGTTATTTACCACACAAGACGGCAGTCCCCGCACCAAAGGCGGCGCGATGGAATTTGAATTTTCAGAAGGAAAAATTAACCGCATTGCTTTTCAGTTGCCCAGCCAGCGTGATTTTGAACAAGATTTATTAGATCATTCAGAACTAGGGGGTTGCCGAATTGATGCTGATTTTTTAAAAAAGTTACACTAGAATTGACTTGATAATTCATATATCACATAATTAGTACGGTTATTTAATAATCAAATAACCAGCAATTAAAAACGATTGATGTGTGGCATTAATCATGAAAATAATCTAATGAGGAGTTTAACGATGGCTTTAATTACTTGGACAGCAGCGCAATACGGCACTAATGTCGGTTTTGCCGATGACGAACACAAAATTTTGTTCGGTAAATTGAACAATTTGTATGATTTAGCAACAGGTGGCGCGGCGCGTCCTGCGATAGGCGCACAGTTAGATGATTTAATTGCTTATGTCGTGGATCATTTTGCGCATGAAGAAAAAGAAATGATCGCAAAAGGCTATGCGGGTTATGATGTACATAAAGCTGAACATGAGGCTTTAATTGGCATTTGCGCGGGTCTACAAACAAAATTTCATGCAGGCGAAGCCGAAATAAACGAAGAGGTGGGGCAGTTGGTAAAAGGCTGGTTGGACAACCACATTCCTAAATTTGATATGGCTTATGCAGACGCATTAAACAGTTAAAACTGTTTTTCCTATTAAAATAAAAGGCTTGTGGATTGCCTAATTCACAAGCCTTTTTTTATTGCCAAACAAAATCAAACTCAGGACAACTGGCATAGAGTGTCATCATGAGTTAAAATTGCTGAGTTTATTTGTGCCAATTATTATTAAGTAAAAGGAATCGCCTAGGCTTAACTAAGCGTGTAATTACAAAACGATATAAAGCAACAAGAGTTTATAACTACTAACGAGGAGTCTGCTCCGTGAACAAAATAAAGAAACTATGCGTAGGCGCAATCTTAATGGCTTTAGGTCAAGAAGCAGCGCAAGCGGATTACAAGCTCAATTTAATGCAGGGAGTTACCAAAGTAAGTCATGATATTTATGACTTACATATGTTAATTCTGTGGATTTGTGTGTTTATCGGTATCGTTGTGTTCGGTGCAATGTTTTATTCGATTTATCATCATCGTAAGTCAAAAGGACATCAAGCTGCACAATTCCACGAAAATACGACTGTTGAGATTGTTTGGACAATTATTCCAACGCTAATTTTAGTTGGCATGGCGATTCCAGCCACTAAAACTTTATTAGAATTGGATGATGTTAAACAATCTGATATGACCATTCAAATTACTGGTAAGCAATGGTACTGGGACTATAAATATCTGGATAATGACATTCATTTTGAAAGTCATCTGGATGAAGCGAGTGAAATAACCCACCGTACCAAAGGTGCTGATCCGCGTTCTGTGCCTAATTACCTACTCAATGTTGACAAACCCTTAGTCATTCCCGTCAAGAAAAAAATTCGTTTCGTACTGACTTCAGGCGACGTGATTCATTCATGGTGGGTACCTGATTTAGGTTGGAAAAAAGACGCTAATCCTGGTTTTATTAACGAAGCATGGACTTCTGTCGATACAGCGGGTGTTTATCGCGGTCAATGTACCGAATTATGCGGTAGAGACCATGGCTTTATGCCTATCGTTGTTATCGCCATGGAACAGACTGATTATGATGCGTGGGTAAAAAAGACCTTAGAACAACAAAAACAAAAACCAGATTTGAGTGACCAAAGTCGTGAACAACTCATGGCACACGGTAAATCGGTCTATTTAAAAAATTGCGTAGGCTGTCATCAAATTGACGGTGCTGGTGTAGCTGGTTTAATTCCTGCTTTGACAGAAAGCCCAAAAGTGACAGGTGGAATTGATCCATTACTTGGTTTCTTGAGTGCAGGCACTAGCAAAATGCCCGCATTTTCTAAATTGAAAGATAATGAACAAGCTGAAGTCGTTACCTATATCAGAAATGCCTTGGGTAACAAGGTCGGTGACGAAATACAACCCAATAAAATAACACCTGTTTATGATGACGACTAAGTCAGTGCTTATTATCAGCCTAACCTTTTTTAACTATTTTCGAGGTATAAAATATGTCTGCTGTCGTAGCTGAACATGATGATCATCACGCTGATGAGCATCACGATCACGGTCCTGCTAAGGGACTGTTAAGATGGATTATTACCACCAATCACAAAGACATTGGCACATTGTATTTATTATTTGCCCTCGCCATGTTTTTTGTCGGCGGTACAATGGCAATGGTAATCCGTGCTGAACTATTTGAACCAGGTTTACAGTTTGTAGACCCTGCATTTTTCAACTCCATGACCACCATGCACGCCTTAGTGATGGTATTTGGTGCTGTTATGCCTGCTTTCGTAGGCTTGGCTAACTGGCAAATTCCACTCATGATTGGTGCGACTGATATGGCATTGCCGCGCATGAACAACATGAGTTTTTGGATGTTGGTTGCTGGCGTATTATTGTTAGCCAGTACTTTGCTAATGGAAGGCGGCGCACCTAACGGCGGTTGGACACTGTATCCACCGTTAGTATTGCAACCTATCACTATTGGTAAAGCCCTACCCTTTGCTGTGTTCTCTGTGCATTTGTTAGGTATTTCTTCCATCATGGGTGCAATTAACATTATCGCGACTATTTTTAATATGCGCGCGCCTTCCATGAAAATGATGGATATGCCATTGTTCGTCTGGACTTGGTTAATTACTGCATTTTTATTGATTGCTGTTATGCCTGTATTTGCTGGCGCAGTGACTATGCTGTTGACTGACAAATTCTTCCACACTAGCTTCTTTAACGCAGCTGGCGGTGGTGATCCTGTTCTGTATCAACATATCTTCTGGTTCTTCGGACACCCAGAAGTATACATCATGATTTTGCCTACTTTCGGCGTTGCATCAACTATTATCCCTGTTTTTGCACGTAAACCTTTATTTGGTTACGCATCAATGGTATGGGCAACGGGTGCCATTGCCTTTTTCTCATTTATCGTGTGGGCACATCACATGTTTACTGTGGGTTTACCTATCGCAGGTGAATTATACTTTATGTATGCCACCATGATTATTGCCGTTCCTACAGGTGTTAAAGTCTTTAACTGGACTGCGACCATGTGGAAAGGTGCAATGACGTTTGAAACGCCGATGTTGTTTTCAATTGCTTTCGTGGTGTTATTTACGATGGGCGGTTTTACTGGCTTGATGATGGCTATCGCGCCAACTGATTTTCAATACCACGATACTTATTTTATCGTTGCTCACTTCCATTACACCTTAGTGCCTGCCTCTATTTTTATTTTGATGGCAGCGGGTTACTTCTGGTTGCCTAAATGGACTGGACACATGTACAACGAAAAAATTGGTCAACTGCATTTTTGGTTATCAGCAATTTCTGTGAATATTCTATTCTTCCCTCAGCATTTCTTAGGCTTAGCAGGTATGCCACGTCGTATTCCTGATTATGCAGTACAGTTTGCCGATTGGAATATGGTTTCCAGTATTGGTGGTTTTATCTTTGGCTTAAGTCAATTATTGTTCTTGTACATTGTCATTGACACCATCAAAGGCGGTACTGGTGAAAAAGTAACAGATGAGGTTTGGGAAGGTGCTAGCACTCACAGTTTAGAGTGGACTTTGCCATCTCCTGTGCCTTATCACACTTGGACAACACCGCCTACTATTGTACCGACTGAACACGTTTTAGATTCACACTAAGGTACATGAGCAACGTTGCCAGACTTAAAGTCTGGCAATGTCTCGGATAACATGATGACAACAAAAAATAAAAATATTTTAACAGTCTTAATTTTAGTGGCTATCGTGGTGACATTTTATGTACTCGCGGTCATGCAAGCGGTTTCTCAATGAGTCAAGACACTAATAAAAAAAATGCTAAGTTAGCATGGATATTAGTGTTAGTTGCTGCTGCTATGTTTGGCTTTGGTTACGCGCTAGTACCCATTTACGATGTGTTATGTGAATGGAAGTGGATAGAACGGGACAGACCTGACGATATTAAAAAAATCCCAGAAACTGCTTACAAAGTCGATATGAGTCGGGAAATTACCATTGAACTCATGACAACATTAAATGAATCGACTGCTATGGAATTTAGTAGCGAAAAAAAACAGCTCAAAGTTCATCCAGGTGAATATCACAC
>DFWO01000033.1:6531-53842 GCA_002380945.1 Methylococcaceae bacterium UBA4132
GAGAAAACCATGCCTATGCGTTTTGTCATCAATCCAGAGTTACCTGAACAATACAAAACTATTACGCTGTCATACACATTTTTTGATAATACTGAGAAATCAGAAAAAAAATAAAAGGGGAAGGTTATGTCTACAAATGCCGCTTATTACATCCCGCATAAAGCGACTTGGCCAGTCATTGGTACGGCTGGTTTAGTCACTATGCTGGCTGGATTTGCAAACTATTTAAATGGTTCTTCAATAGGCTCCACACTAATGGTAGTTGGATTGCTTATTTTCATTACCATGTTAGTGGGTTGGTTTACGCTACAAGCCCATGAAAGTGAATCGGGTATGTATAACCACGAGGTAGGAATTTCCTACCGCATGGGTATGATGTGGTTCATTTTTTCAGAAATCGTGTTTTTTGCGGTGTTCTTCGGCACACTTTGGTACACGCGTAACTTGTCGGTGCCTTGGTTAGGTTCAGGTGCAACTAAAGAATTATTACATTCTGCTTATGAGGCTACATGGCCAACTAACGGTCCTGGCAAAATGGGCGGTGATTTTGAGCCGATGGGTGCGTGGGGTCTGCCGTTTTTAAACACCTTGATTCTGTTGACCAGTGGTGTGAGCTGTACTTGGGCGCATCATGGTTTATTGGCTAAAAATCGCGATCAACTGATTAAAGGTTTAATCGTCACCGTCGCTTTAGGCTTTTTATTCGTGTCTTTTCAAGCCTTTGAATACCACGAAGCTTACACTGAAATGGGCTTAACTTTAGGTTCAGGCGTGTACGGTTCTACTTTCTTTATGTTGACAGGTTTCCACGGTTTCCACGTCTGCGTCGGTGCTATCATTTTAAGCGTAGTGCTGTTTCGTAGCTGGAAAGGTCACTTTAAACCAGAAAACCACTTCGCTTTTGAAGCGGCAGCTTGGTACTGGCATTTTGTTGACGTAGTTTGGTTAGGCTTGTTTGTATTTGTTTATTTAATGTAAATCAAATAAGTTGTAACAAAAAAAGCGTTACTTAACAGGTAACGCTTTTTTTTTGTCGCAAGAGTCTTTAAATTATTTGTTGTGTTCAGCGGTTACAGGTTTTTGCATAAGCATTCCTGCACCAATGCCTTGTGGCTTATAAGCCCCTGTGGCAACCATAATAAAAATAAAAATAAACAAAATTAGTGAAAGAGCAATACGAAAAGTCAGTGCTTTAACTGTTTTTTCAGATTCTTCTTCGGATTTAGGTTGAACCAAATGAAACAATGCCGAACCAAGACTAATAATAATCAGGATGAAGGCAATAATAACGATGATTTTTATCATGACGGTAAGGTGTTATTAATAACGGGTTTTGCTATTCTCGTTTATTCTACTGTTTGTGCCAATAGCTGGAAGAAAAAAGCATGATAATTAAAATTGGGCGTTACTCTATAAAATTTGCAAAATTGCCCACGTTAATGTTTCTGTGTTTATTATCCTTGTTGCTTTCATTAGGCACATGGCAGACCCATCGAGCAACAGAGAAACGCGATTTTTTACAGCAACAGGCACAAAATCAAGTAGTTGATACAGTGCGCTTATCGGCAACGATGAATGATAATGCCGAGACATTACGCTATAGAAAATTAGAAGTTATAGGTCATTATGACGTTGCCCAGCAATTTTTAATAGACAATCAGATTAGCGAAGGCAAAGCGGGCTATTTTGTGTTTACGCCGTTTATTTTGCAGGGCGAGAATAAAGGCGTGTTAGTTAATCGCGGCTGGATAGCGGCAAATCCAGACCGAACCCAGTTACCCGATGTGTCGATGATAGCTGAACCGACCCTTATTAGTGGTCGAGCAAATACTTTTCCCAGTGTGGGCATAAAAATAGCAGGCGCGGAAATACCAACTGATACACAGCCAGCGGTGGTACAAGTTGTGAATAGTCAGGTATTAGCAAAAAAATTAGGCTATCCATTATTTAGCTTTCAACTAGAACTTAACAAAGAACTCCCGAATGGCTTTAAACGTGAATGGCATACCAGCACAATTATGCCACCCGAACAACATACTGCCTACGCTGTGCAATGGTTTGCCTTGGCGTTCACACTCACCGTACTATTTATAGTTTACAGTTTTAAAAAATCATCATGATGACTCCGCAACAGAAAAAAAATCGTTTATTCATTATTATTATTTTTGGCATGACTATCGTGCCTTATCTAATCGCATTGGGCTTGCAACAAAATCCAAGCCTCGTCAAAGGCAGTACCAATATCGGTCAGTTAATTACCCCTCCCATCACCACAGAAGTGAGTGATTTTATTGGCTATGATGAATTTTCAACGGCTAATTTATCCGAATTATCAGGACATTGGTTACTCACTAATGTGATACCTAGCGAGCATTGCAATGCAATTTGTCTGGACGCATTGCTTAAAATTAAACAATTACGCTTAATGCTAAATAAAGAATTTCCGCGTACTCGCCGCGTGGTGTTGATGTTCAAAGATGTGCCAGAAGCAAATGCTCAGCAATGGTGGCTGAAAGACTCACTGTTATGGGAGTTACGACAAACTAAAAATCCAGCCGATGAAGCCCTGTTTAACACACTACTAAACGAAGAAAATCCGTTGGATGAGGCGCAAATCAATAAATTGCTTGGCAACAAAGACCGTGAAACCGCATTGAAAGCAGATTTAATAAAAATTAAGCCTAGCGAAATCTTACTAAAAAAAATAACCACGCTTCGTTCAGGCAATATTCCCGATGGGATGTTATTTTTAATAGACCCATTGGGAAATATCATGATGCAATATGAACCTGGATTTGATCCTTATAAAGTAAAAAATGATTTGATGCACTTATTAAGAGCATCACAAATTGGTTAATGGAAGAAGACTATGTTTAGAAAAATAACGCTGTTAGGTGTATTGCTTACCTTCATCACAGTGGTGCTGGGAGCGACACTGCGGCTATCGGGTATTGAAATTCTTTCAGCCTATAATAATCCGCTGGCAAATCTGTCGGATGCTCCGCTGTATACAGCAAAAATATATACAACAATGGGCATTGGTATCGTTGTTTTTTTATTAAATATATTAGCGGCTTGGCAAAAACAATGCCGTTTAGCCGCTGTTATTAGCTCTTTGAGTTTACTGGTATTAGTTGGCGCACAAACCTTTATAGGCATAAACGTCACAGCACAGCCTGTAACGATAATGGGGCATTTATTGCTAGGCATGATGGTATTGTGGGTATTTTTCTGGCTGTATTTACGCACCAACCCATTGATAGTTAAGCAACCCAGCAGTAGCACTTGGTTCGCTCGTTTTGCTATGTTGCTGTTGTTCATAACGTGTGCGTTGGGTGCTTGGGTCAGTATCAATCATGCAGGTTTAGCGTGTAGCCACTTTCCTTTATGCACAGAACAATTACTGCCTCCTGTTGATTACCAACACGCGTTTGATTTAATCGGCGTGTTCACTTTGCCTGCACAAATGGCAATTTTATGGATACACCGTATCGCCGCTTTACTGTGCTTTATTGTACTAAGTCTTGTCATGCTCAATGCGACTTCTGCCAATAAGCCTAAAGAACAGCGTAGAGCAGGATTAATACTCAGTACATTGCTGTTTGTCGAAATTGGCTTAGGCATTATTGGCTTTAAACTAGCCATGCCTTTATGGGTAGCAGTCGCACATAATGCAGTTGCCGCTTTACTGATGTTGCCATTAATCAGCATTGTGTTTTACAGTCGCTATGGTTTTGTTGCTGTACCCGAACTTAAACCTGTTAGCAAAGAAAAACCCCAGCCTATTATCGACAGTAGCGTACCTCTTACGCCTGTTGAAAAATTTGTTGAAGAACCTTATGTAGAACCTGAACCTGAGTCGTTATATTTACGCCTTAAAACGCAATTAAAACGCACACGTTCAGGTCTTGATGGCGTATTCTCAAGCTTAGCAGGTGGTCAAAAAGGCTTAGCCGATGATTTATTGGAAGACATTGAAGCCAATTTATTGATGGCAGACGTTGGCATTGATGCGACGACCGCGATTATAAATCGCTTAACGCAACGGCTAGAAAAACATCAATTGACTGATAGTGAATTGTTAATCGCTACCTTAAAACAAGAGTTATTAAGCATTCTTAAACCCTGTAGTGAACCATTACACATTCCTAAACAGGATAAACCCTTTGTTATCTTAGTGGTCGGTGTCAATGGCGCGGGTAAAACCACTACTATTGGTAAATTAGCCAAACGCTTGCAAGCTCAAGGTCATAGCGTCATGTTAGCAGCGGGTGATACCTTCAGAGCGGCGGCAGTTGAGCAATTGCAAGTCTGGGGTGAACGTAATCATATTCCTGTTGTGGCACAACACACAGGTGCAGATTCGGCTTCCGTCATTTATGATGCTGTACAATCTGCGCAATCTAAAGGCATTGATGTGTTAATTGCCGATACCGCAGGACGCTTGCAAACTAAATCCAATTTAATGGACGAATTGAAAAAAGTAAAACGCATCATGGGTAAATTGGATGACACCGCGCCTCATGAAGTATTGTTAGTGCTGGATGCTGGAACTGGACAGAACGCTTTATCGCAAGCCAAATTATTTAATGAAGCGGTTGCACTGACAGGCTTAGTGCTGACTAAACTAGATGGTACCGCAAAAGGTGGGGTCATTTTCGCACTGGCTAAACATTCAAGTATTCCTATTCGTTTTATTGGCATCGGTGAAGGCATAGATGATTTACAAGACTTTAATGCCGAATTGTTTGTCGATGCCTTATTTGTCAAAGATTAAAAAAGACTGAAACCTCCGAGGTTTTAAAAACCTTGGAGGTTTACTTAATGCTACACTGCCACCCTCTCAGCCACTATGTTAAAGTTCGATAATGTCAGCAAACGCTACCCTGAAACAGGTGATGTTTTACACAATGTCAGTTTCCACTTGCAACAAGGTGAAATCGCCTTTTTGACGGGGCATTCAGGTGCAGGTAAAACCACGCTGTTGAAATTGATTGCAGTGATGGAACGCTGTACGCGTGGCGAGATATTCTTGGACAGTCAATGTTTAAGTCACGTCAAAGAACGGCAATTGCCTTTTTTACGGCGCAAAATGGGCTTTATCTATCAAGATTACAAACTGCTGGCTGACAGAACAGTGTTTGATAATGTTGCCCTGCCCTTAGCCATTGCGGGGTTTGGGCATTTAGAAATTAAACGCCGCGTACGAGCGTCATTGGATAAAGTCGGTTTATTAGGTAAGGAAAGAAAGTTTCCGCAAGCCTTATCAGGTGGTGAACAACAGCGTGTCGGTATTGCCAGAGCGGTGGTTAATAAACCGCCGCTGATTGTTGCTGATGAACCGACAGGCAATTTAGACCCCGAATTATCGGCAGAAATCATGCTATTATTTGAACAGTTTCAACAAGTTGGCGTGACCGTATTGATTGCCTCCCATGACATTTCCTTAATTAGCCAAATGAACCACCGTGTATTAAAACTGGATCATGGTCAGCTGGTCTTATGAAACCTGTTAAAAGAAAACCTACTCGCCCCATTGTTAAAAAGCCTGTTAAACATGACACGCGGCAAACAAGAACAGCAGGCGGTAATTTTGTCGATAAATTACACGCTTACCGCGATCATCATGCCCACGCCTTATTTTCCAGCTTAGGGCGTTTGGTTGCCACGCCGTTTACTTCCATCATGACCATTGCCGTATTGGCTATTTCGATTGCCTTGGCAAGTGGCTTTTATATCATGGTCATCAATGTCCAACAACTCACTGCCAACTTAGAATCCAGCAATCAAATCTCCTTATTTCTTAAAGACGATGTGACTGATGAAGAGGCGGCTGATTTAGCAGGCAACATTAGAAAAAATCCCAGTGTTCAAACGGTTAAAGTTATTAGCAAAGAACAAGCATTAACCGAATTTAAAACCTATAGTGGCTTTGGTGCGGCGATTAACCTGCTAGAAAAAAATCCATTACCCATTGTGCTACAGGTCTTACCTAAAAATGCCCTACAAGACAAACAAGAGCTAGACAGTTTATTTAAAACTGTCGAAAAATTCGATGAAGTAGATTATGCGCAAATTGATATGCAGTGGGTTGAGCGTTTGCATTCTATCGTTGAAGTTGCGCGGTGTGCAACCACCTTATTCAGCGTCATGATAGGTATCGGCATACTATTTATTATCGGCAATACCATTCGCTTAGAGCTACATAATCGCCGCGATGAAGTCATGATTGCTAAATTGGTGGGTGCTACCAACTCATTTATTCAGCGACCTTTTTTATACACAGGCTTTTGGATTGGTTTTATTTCAGGGGTGTCGGCATGGTTTATTGATGCCATCTTGATGTTAATCCTAAGACAACCTGTCGAAAAACTGTCAGGACTTTACGAGGGCGAGTTACATCTTATTTTTTTAAGTTTCACCGAAACCATAGAATTACTGATTATCTCATCATTATTAGGGGTAATCAGCTCATGGGCAGTCTTGCTGGTTCAATTACGCCACACCCGACCTGAGTAAAGAAAATTATTAGCACTTTATTTGTGAGAGTGCTAATATTTGGAAAAGTTTTTACCAAAGGAAATACACCATGAGTAACGCATTGACTTTACCTATTAATTTGTCGGTTGGAACATTTGATGCCTATTTAAACCTAGTTCGGCAGATGCCTAGGCTGTCCGCTGAACAAGAGCGCGAACTCACTATTCAATATAGAGATAACGGCGACTTGGAAGCCGCGCGTGAACTGGTTATGACTAATTTACGCTTTGTGGTGCATGTCGCTCGTGGCTACAGTGGTTATGGTTTGTCCATGCCCGACATTATTCAAGAAGGCAACGTTGGTTTAATGAAAGCCGTTAAACGCTTTGATCCAGACATGGGCGTGCGTTTAGTGTCGTTTGCTGTACATTGGATTAAAGCCGAAATTCACGAATATGTGATTAAAAATTGGGGCATTGTTAAAGTCGCCACCACGAAAGCCCAGCGCAAATTATTTTTTAATCTGCGTAAATCCAAACAAAACCTAGGCTGGTTATCCAATGACGAAGCCCAAGCCATGGCAGATGATTTGAATGTTGATTTAAGTGACATTTATGAAATGGAAATGCGCTTAGGGGGTAGAGATGTCTCTTTCGATATGCCCGTAGACGAATCAACCGATGAAAGTTTTGCCGCACCTGCCAACTATTTACAACAACACGGCACTGACCCTGCTGAATTGTTTGAAAATGCTGATTGGGAAGGGCATGAGCAGGATTTATTAGCTAAAGCATTGGCTTGTTTAGATGAACGTAGTTTAGATATTTTATCCAGCCGTTGGTTAGCTGAGAAAAAAGCGACTTTGCATGAGTTAGCTGAACGCTATAACGTTTCTGCCGAAAGAATCAGACAACTAGAACAAAACGCTATGAAAAAAATCCGCGCCAGTGTGGTGTTAGAAGCATAATTTATTGTGCAACAGACCGTTAGCTAGCATTGATTTAGCAAACGAAAAACGCCCCGTAAAGGGGCGTTTTTTATTGCGTAGCCTTACAAATAATTGATTTTAGGCTTGCCTTCAGCGGCGACTAATTCACCAAGGGTGAAAACTGTTTCGCCTAAGCCTGTCAATATATCCAGCGTCGCTTGTTCGTCTTCAGCGGCAACACAGACTATCATGCCCACGCCACAATTAAAGGTAGTCAGCATATCAGCAAGGGCAACATTGCCTTGTTGTTGCAACCATTGAAACACGGCAGGAAATTTCCACGCGCTTAAATTAATATTGGCATCTATGCCTTCGGGTAATACACGCGGCAGGTTTTCTGTTAAACCACCGCCTGTGATATGCGCTAAAGCGTGAACATCAATCTGTTTCAATAAAGCCAACAAGGATTTAACATAAATTTTGGTCGGAGCTAATAGGGCTTCACCTAAAGTTTTATCAGCAAACGCATCATCCAGTGACGCATTGCTATGGGCAATAATTTTACGGATTAGCGAGTAACCATTGGAATGCGCTCCAGAAGAAGCCATACCGATTAATTTATCACCAACTTTCACTTTACTCCCATCCAGCACTTTGGTTTTTTCTACGATACCGACACAAAAACCTGCTAAATCGTATTCACCATCAGCGTACATACCAGGCATTTCAGCAGTTTCGCCCCCGACTAACGCTGCACCTGCTAATGAACAACCTGCGCCTATGCCTTCAATCACAGCGGCGGCAGTATCGACATCCAATTTACCTGTCGCAAAATAATCCAGAAAAAATAAGGGTTCCGCACCCTGCACGATAATATCGTTGACACACATGGCAACCAAATCAATGCCAACGGTGTTGTGGATATTTAAATCAATAGCCAGTTTTAATTTTGTGCCTACGCCGTCAGTACCTGAGACTAAAATGGGCTGTTTATAACGGTCTAGCGGTAATTCAAACATCGAACCAAAACCACCTAAGCCTGCCATAACGCCTGCGGTGCGGGTTGCGGCTGCAATCGGTTTAATGCGTTCAACTAATTCATTACCAGCGGCAATATCCACACCCGCACTTTTATAATTCAAACTCTCTGCCATGTTCGCACTCAATTAAAAATTTAGAATAGGGATATTGTACAAGACCTGCTCGGTTTTGTGGCTATCATGACTTATGCTGCGTTATGAATCAGTTGAATTTAAAGCAAAAAATAATTAAAGTGGCAAGCGGCTGGCAACAAATAACTTTTAATTATTAATAACATAAGCTCTGTGCGAGGAATAACAATGAAACTAACGAAATCAGTATTGTTTACAGCAATCCTGTTGATGAATAGCGCGGCTTTCGCCTACAGCCCTGAAGAATTAGCAAAAGAGTGTCATAAACCTAAATTTACAGACTTTACTTTATCTGAGTATAAAATGCCTGAACAACATGAAGTCGCGGCTGAAACAGAGTTTAGTTTTAAAGTACCTGTATGGACAAACCCAGAAACAATTAAATTGACAGCAAAAAACCAAGCTATTCCTTTTACTATCGAGAGCAATAGCAGTTTTCATAAAGTGAAATCAAAAATACCTGCCGAATTCACAGGTAAGTTTTTTAGGCTGAATGTCAGTGCTAAAGTTATTGACGGAGTATGTCATGAAGAAACAGGCTGGTTACTTAAAGTGGCAGATAAAGCAGCAGTGGAAAACGCGCCTGTTGCCGCAGAAACAAGCCCAGCCATCACACCCGCACCTGCTACTACTGAAACTATCCCTGCTGCCCCTGCCGAAGCAACTCCCGCACCTGCAAAATAAACTGTCTGGGTAGTTAATGATTGCGGAGTCAAAAAGCTTATTTTTTGACTCCGTCAAATTAAAGACAGTAGCTCAGCAGCGTTTACGAACTACTTAACAAGAACGTGACAAGCTCTTTAACGCGTACAATTAACTATAAGTAGTTATGCGCTAAGTGTATTGATTACGCTCAAACGAGCAAGTATACCGACAAAAAACATCATAAGCCGAGACAAAACGGCATAAAATCACCCTATCTCCATAGGCGATAATTCAATAGGTGTACTCACAGTCAATAACTGGGTATCGAATTTTAAACTGACTCCCTTAATTTTTGAGCTTGCCGTGTGTAGTCGCATGGAAATAATCCAACCATTGGAAAAACGCACATTAATATAGCTATTGCCTATTTGCATTGCTTTTAAGGAATTAACAGGTGGCATAAGGGCAAACTCATGAATTTCTATTTTTTCGTTGTAAACGATAATTTTATGATAATCCGTCATACCGACAATAAAGCTAAAAAATTGTTGCGCATACGGCTGTTCGGCAACATGGAAATTTAGAAAATCGGTAACTAACTGACACATCGGGGCGTACAACTGGTTATCAATAAAATCAGCTTGGATTGCCTTTAACTCATTAAATTCTACCGCGCCGTTTTTTAGCTGTGCCGCGCTGGTTAAAAAATCATCGGTTATTTTCTTATACGCAGCTCGGTAAGCTATATCCTTTAGTGAATTTTTTGTATAACCACCTTGGGTAGCCGTTGCAGTAGGTCGTTGATGTTTTAGGGCGGCATGGTTATGTTTAACCGATAAATTGACCACCTCACCCGCAATGACCAATCTTATATCTGTTACATCACCTTTTTTTGCCGCATTATCGCTCAAGCGTTCCAACGTTGTGCCTGTATGAATAACGTATTTTTTTGCCAACCATGTAAAAATAGTTTCCGCACTGTTAATAAAATGCGCTTGTTGTTGTTCAGGAAGAGCAGCAAACTTTACGCCATCTCGTTGTTGATCTGCTAAGGTATTCGCTAATAATGCTAAATTAGGAATTTTCTTAATGAACACACTGACAATAGCAAATTCCAACGCCCTGCCATTTCTATCGGAAATATTTTCTGCCATAGTCATTCATCAAAGAAAGTGGAAATTGTGCAGCCCAGCGCGATAGCTAACTTGTTAATGTTTTCCAAAGAAACATTGCGTTTGCCGCGCTCTAAAGAGCCGATATAAGTGCGGTGCAAGCCAGATAACTCGGCTAATTTTTCCTGAGAAATGCTTTTTTCTGCGCGTAGTTTTTTAACGGTACTACCGAATTTTAGTTTTATATTTTCGTTCATGCGCTTAATGTGGCTTTTTGGATACTTTAAGTCTACAGACTATAGGTAACAATTTTTTGTGGTACAATGAAACGCTTTACATTAAAACGGTTGTGCAACACAGCCACAATTACGGCGATTAGTTATTTTTATGAAGATTGTTTCTTTATTTTCGGGGGCTGGTGGACTTGATATAGGCTTTAAACGCGTTGGTTTTGATATTATTTGGGCAAACGAATATGACAAAGATATTTGGGAAACCCATGAAAAAAATTTTCCTGAAACGTTTTTAGATAAACGCTCGATAGTCAAAATACCCTCCAAAGACATTCCCGATTGCGATGGTATTATCGGCGGCCCACCGTGTCAAAGCTGGAGCGAAGGCGGTACATTACGCGGTATTGATGATAAACGTGGGCAGTTATTTTATGAATTTATACGCATTTTAACCGATAAAAAGCCGTTATTCTTTCTAGCTGAAAATGTATCAGGTATGTTGGCTAAACGGCACTCCGCAGCGTTATTAGGCATCAAACAAATGTTTTCTGAATGTGGCTATGATTTGTCGTTTGCATTATTGAATGCCGTTGATTACGGCGTGCCACAAGATAGAAAACGTGTGTTTTTTGTCGGCTATCGCAAAGATTTAAATAAACGCTTTCACTTTCCTGAGCCGTTAAAGCAGAAAGTCAGCTTACAGAATGCCATTTTTGATTTAAAAGACAACGCGTTAGTCGCAAAAGACAAAGGGCATTCCAATGATAATGCGTGTGCGTTGGCTAATCATGAATATTTAAATGGTGGTTTTTCGACTATTTATATGTCCAGAAACCGCGTTCGCCATTGGCATGAACCCTCGTTCACCATACAAGCAGGTGGACGACACGCGCCTATTCATCCACAAGCCCCAAAAATGGAACTGGTCGCAACCAATAAACGTATTTTTGTGCAAGGACAAGAAGACAGTTATCGACGTTTAAGCGTTCGAGAATGCGCCAGAATCCAAACCTTTCCTGATAGTCATATTTTTTACTATAAAAATTTGTCAGCGGGTTACAAGATGGTGGGTAATGCCGTGCCGTGTAATTTAGCTGAAAGTTTGGCGCGGGCGATTTACAGGGATATGAGTTAATTGGGAAGCCCTAATCCTTTCATCAAGTAAGTTGTACAGACGTTGCAATACAATGTCTGTACAAAGCATCACATCATTCCAAATACTTAAAAATTCGCACTCAAACTCAAACGGAAACTAACGGGCTCGACAGGATGAAAATGCGTGTCACCAACAGGAGAAGCTTCATTGCGTAACTGGGATTCATAGTAGTAGTCTATGCCACTGTCTTTACGATTCATTAAGTTGAAAACTTCGGCTTGTACTGTCCACGTTGGGTTAAATTTATAACCGACCATGCCTGACAACAAGATGGTGGGTCTGGAGCGTTGTGTACCATCTTCAATTAAAACACGCGGACCAAAGTAACGTAGCCGTGGACCACCAAAGAAACCGCCCCAGACATCATGCACCATTGCACCAGTTGCTAACACGCTGTTAATTGAACCTGGAATATAGTTACCTGCGGGGTCATTGCCGCGAAACCGTGCTTTAGAAAAGCTTAAATCGGCATCAAATGTTAGCCAGTCGTTAGGTGAATAATAGTTTGCCCATTCAACACCGTAACGGCGGCTGGGGCGGCTAGCTTCCGTTGTACCTGCATCACCAACAAATAGTAATTCCGAATCAATGTCTAGCCACCAGACTGCTAAGGTACTTTGTAAACCTTTTATCCATGTAGTACGCGCACCGACTTCGGCACCGTAAGTACGCGCTAAAGGCACGGCTTTGTTAATTGCATTACCATTAGCATCTGTACTTAAACCTGTTACAGGATCAACGCGTGTGTTAATACCGCGTGCATCATTACTATGAAAACCCAAGCCGCCGTTCAAATACAACTCGGTATTTGCCCAAGGACCAAAGGTTAAGCCCAATTTTGGGCTGACAATACCATCGTAACGAGTGCCATTATTATCAGCTTGATTACTGTCACTAACATTAAAGCGAAAGCCGTCAAAACGTACGCCAACGGTACTACGAAACCAATCATTCCAACGGGTTTTGTTTTCCAGATAAGGGCTAATATTGGTAATCCATACATCGTCTTTGCGTACTGTGTCATACTGTTGTCTGGCTTCAGTCAACGTTAAGGCATTGTGAACATTGTCATTACGCACTTGTAAGCCGAGCGTTGTTTCTGATTCCGCTTTGCCAATTTTATGAAAGAATGTGTGGGTGGCTTTTAAACCTGTTGTCCAGCGTTCATCAGGTTGTCCGAATTGGTCGCCTCGAACAGGATCATTCATAAAATAGGTAAAGTTAGAAAATAACTTCAACTTAGAATATAGTCCATACACGATAATCTTTGATTCACTATCGCTAGAGTTTCGATGCCATTCACCTGTCAAACTATAACGTTGACTCGCACCACCGTCCGTGGGGTCAATCGCACCAAAACGATCCAGCGTACCGTCTAAGACAGCGCGTCTTGGAATTTGGTCAGTGGAGTTCCAATCGGCTTTATATGCCATACCTGTAATACTCCAGCCTGAATGCGCTTGTTCTTGGCTATAACGTAACATTCCGTTAAATTTCATGTAATCGTTACCAACATTCCAAGGACCATTGTTATGTACGGTTTCGCCTGCATACGCTAAATTACCATTACCTAGTTTTTTAGACCCCATGACTAAGCCACGGTAATAATCATAACTACCGCCTGTAAATTTAACAGTCGTGTTCGGTAATTCGCTGAAATATTCAATATTCGCTGAACCTGTGCTAGAAAAATCACCTGTATCCGCATAATAATTACCTTTTTGATAACTGATCGTTTTTATCATTTCAGGAATCAAAAAGTTGGTATCCATCCAGCCTTGCCCATGTGAATGCGAAGCCATGTTAACTGGTACACCATCGACTTGGGTTAAAAAATCAGTGCCGTGATCCAGATTAAAACCGCGTAAATAATACTGACTAGCTTTACCTTCACCACTGTGTTGCGAGGCAATCATGCCTGGTACGGTTTCTAATACTTCACTAGGACGGGTAATCGCGCGGTATTTTATTTGTTCTTGCCCGACATTACCTTGTGACGCGCTGTTAGCGATACCAACCAAATCATCGGCACGCTGTGTGGCAGTGACTTCCATTTCAGTGAGGTCTATCGACTTATCAACTTTGGGGTTTTTAATTGACTCATCGGTATTGGTATTAGCTTTGGTTTTATCGGCAGCTTGTGCATTATCTGCATAATTAAGCATAAATATACAAGCGGCTATTGCTAAGCCCGCTTTTTGTAAGCGTAGGGTTTGCGGTTTGCAGGATAAATTAAATGGCACTATTTGTTGGATGTACATCTTCTTCCTCAATATTATTTTTATATTATGTTTAAATGTTTAGTAAAGCTGGATGACCAACACTGTGGGTCAATGGAAAAAGCAAACGGCGGCGAACGCGAATTGAATTGCGTCTTGGAAGTAACCGAAATGCTGGGAAATAAAGGCTGGCTGACAGGTAACTGTAGCGCGGTGGAACGGTTAAAGCAGGTCGAGTTGTGAAAAACAAGCTCGTTAGAATTGAGTGCTGAGTAAACAGAAAATAAGCACCAGACAGGTGGGGAAGTCGCGCCTACACCGTTAGTTAAAAAACTGGTGGCTAGCGTATGAAACGCAGGAGATAAATCGAAATGTGGGGTGGTTTTAGAAACCTGTTTGCCGTGAGTGGCAGAATGATAAAAAACAGCGGTACAACAAAAGCGAGGGGTGCTATCGTCGGTCATCGAAGCGACAGGCGGTGACGTTAAACCCACGCCGTTAGTTAAAAAGTGTATGCCTAGTTGCGGACTAAGTAACCAAGTGTTGGTCACTGCATACGCAATGTCGCTATAGGCTGAATGAACAGCACGAATAAATTCGCGCCCACAGTTAGAACTGTAGGGTGGACTGCCGCAAATAAACTCATCGTAGGTAATCAAAGGGCTTCGTACTTCAGCCCCTGCAATACTTCTATGACCACCGCTATCTAGCCTTTGTCGCTCCTGACTGCCATCGGGTGGTGCAGGATCTGCCACTCTAAAAAATTCATGCGTGTTATCGGTTTGTGTCGTTGCGACGGTTGCTTTATTCACCAAATGACTGACCGATGACTGGGCGTAAGCTAATTGACTGATGAATAACGCGAAAATGACCACCAGCAACCGAACGATTAAAATACCCGCGCCGTGTAGTAGCAAAGTCGCTACCATGAAGCCTAAGGTATAAGAGATTAAACTGGCGGATGTGGATATTTCTTGTCCATGTGCAAAACCGTGGAAAAAGGCGAAGAACGCCACGATGATAACGTTAGTTTTACTACTAAAACGGACTTTGCGTACAATGAATACACTGAACACTAAACCTGATAGCAAAATAATCAGTTCCGCGCTGGGTATAAATAAACCTGCCGCACCTGCTAAACCGCCTAAACTCATCACGCCGACAAAGGTCACAGGCAGTAACCAAATCGCATTGCCACGCAATTGCGCTGCCCAAATACCGACCGCCAACATCGTTAAGAAGTGATCGCCACCGTGTAATGGATGCGTGAAACCACTGCTCCAACCGCTGAAATCAACAGAACCTGCTAAGCCATTAAATAGCACAATACCTAATAACAACACAAAACTCAGCGCGAGTAATAGCCGTTGGCGATTACACAGTGCAGTTAGTGTTGAGAGGATTTTGGCGTTCATTCAGGGAGTTTATTTATTAGCAAATAGTAAAAGAGGCGGCATTTTGAACTATTTTTTTGTGTTAAGCAACGCTACGGTAGAAACGTTGCACTGCGATGTTTTTACAATATCACAATCTAGCTCATTATTCCCAATCAAGAGATTAGGAATAAGCTTTTCAGTACATGCAATAGTTCATCACAATGGTTAGCGATTTTCACTTTACGCCATTCTTGAATCAACACACCTTCGGGATTAATTAAAAACGTACTACGTTCGATACCGCGTACTTGCTTACCGTACATATTTTTCATTTTGATGACATTAAACAACTGACATAAAACCTCATCAGTGTCAGACAATAAATCAAAAGGCAGCTCATGTTTGGCTTTAAAATTATCATGACTACGCATGCTATCACGCGACACGCCTAGGATGACGGTATTGAGTGCGTTAAACTGTGAGTGAGTATCACGAAAATGTTGGGCTTGTTGAGTACAACCTGCGGTGTTATCTTTTGGATAAAAATAAATAACGACAAACTGCCCTACATAATCCGCCAAGCGAATAGTTTTAACGCCTGTCGCACTGGCTTGAAAATCAGGGACAGTTTGTCCAATGGCGAGTTGATTCATAAAAAATCCTAGCGTTTGATAGGTTCAAGAATAGCGTCTATGTTAAGTTGATCGCACAAATCCATAAATTCTTCGCGTAGCATGAGTAATGATACCGATGAGGGGACTAAGACAATAAATTTACTGGAAAAAACCGATGATTGTAGATAAGGTGCTTGATAGGAACTTCCCGTGACTTCTTCAATTTCTATATCCCTATCCATTAAAAAGGTAGCGATGGATTCTACGATGTTCTCATGATCCAGTGAAATCGTTTCTACCGAATAAGGCAAACATTCTTTAATTTTTTCCTTTGGTTCAGTGCGTAACGTTTGAACTTTTATCTCCAAACGTTTTTGAATAAGGTCTAAGGTGCTTTCAACTTTGGCAATTTGATTCCAGTTACCTTGAATCAGCAAATACGCTGCCGTTGTTTGACCGATACTGGATGATTTTATGTCTAAAATATGGCATTTACAGTCGCGTATAGCAGGCAGTATTTCTGCCATAAAATGACTTTGATGAGAACCTAAAACAGTGATAGCTAGTTGCATAGTATTTTTAATTTCTTTTGGAGATTATTGGCAAATGAGCGAAACTTTACCAACATTAAGTTCTATTGGTACTAGAATATAGAATAAAGCATTTTTCAGGTCGCCACCCGTGAAAATGACGTTTACGCGTAAATTTACGCCTTAATCCATGAGTTCAACCATGACAGATTCCACAAACGAAAAACCAACACCCAGACACAATAGACTCAATTCTCAGGCAGAGGATTTTGATTTTGATTTAGTCGAAGTTAGAGTTGATTCTGACCAAGAAAACCCAGCACCTATTGCGTTAGACGGTTTTGTAACGAATGATATAATTCATACCAGCAAAATTCCGCAACAACAAAGCCCTGCGCCCAATAGCTTTACACCCAACAAACCAAGTACGCTTATTGCACCCGCACAGGCTGTTAAAGAAATAAAGACCAATTTTTATGTCGATTATTTTGATCAGCATAAACAGGCTAAAATGCCAAAATCAGAACCAGCCCCAGTCGCAAATACTGATCAGCCCAGCCCCGTTGAGAATAGGAGTCAAGATACCATGACAACCGAAAGCCATGCTGAAATACCCAACGAATCGCTCCATACCGAAGAAGACTATGAACAAACCTCAGATAGTCAAGCACCTGTTGTTAATGGTGCAGGCATGGCCGTCGCGGTATTAAGTCAATTTAAATCCAAACAAGAAAGTATTAATAAACAACAGGAAAAACTAATCCAAGAATTTTCCAAAAAAATGAAAAAGGTAACCGCTGTCACCTACACAGCGGTATTTTTTGGTGTAATCGCCTTAGCGGCAGCAAGCACACTGGGCGTGATGTTAGTAAAAACCAAATCAAAAGTGTCTGATTTAGCAGGAACAACCACTGAGCTTAAAGACAACATAAGAAATATCGCCAAAGCAACATCTGATGATTTGGAAGGCACAGACCCAGCAATAGACCAGTTAAATCAAAAAATTGACGATGTTATAGAGCAACTGAATGAAGTCGCCGAGCTGCAAAACAAAGCCTCAACTTCAGACAAAATAGTTACCGCTAAACCAGCAACGACTGTAATCTCTGCCCCTATAGAAAAACCAGCGACTCCAACCAAACCAGAAACTACTAAGCCCCTGGTTAATACTCAACCGCCTGCAACTGTGGCAGAGAAAAAACCAACACCTGCAACTGTGGCAGAGAAAAAAACAACGTCTGAAACTACCGTTAAAGCAACACCTGCTAACAAAGCTGTTAAAAATGCCGCTACCGCCGAGCAAGCTGCACCCGTGGTTAAGGTAACGACAGCCAAGCCCGAAAGTAATGACAAAACGGCTAACAAAGCAAGCGTATCTGCCCCTAAAAAAATCAGTGACATTCCTGATAAAGCCATTGCCGTTCCTGCCAATGACATTAACAACGTTGTTAATAACGCGCGTAAACAAGCGACTGCGAATAATACGACTGCGCCACAAACTAGCACCAGTAATTCAGCTAATACAGCCCCACAAACTCAAACTGCTTCTGGCTGGACAGTCAACTTAGGCTCATCTAACAAACTGGAAGATGCTAAAAATACTGCCGCTCGCTTTGCACAAAAAGGCATCCCTGTCAGTATTTCATCGGTCACTGTTAAAAATGAAACCCGCTATCGCTTACAAGTAAAAGGTTTTAAAACTAAAGATGAAGCCGCCGCTTATGCTAATAAAGCCAAAGACACACTGAAATTAAACTCTGTTTGGATTAATCCGTAACACCACACCATGCCCAAACAAAAACTGGTCGTTGCTATCTCATCCAGAGCCTTATTTAATCTGGATGAGTCCCATGCCATCTTTGAAAATCAAGGCAAAGAAGCATTTTGTCGTTATCAAATTGAACATGAAGATGAAGTATTGGAAGCAGGTTATGGCTTTCAACTGGTAAAAAAATTTCTAGCTATCAATGCCAGTTGTCCTGACAATCCGTTAGTTGAAGTCATTCTAGTCTCACAAAATAGCGCGGATACGGGCTTACGGATTTTTAATTCCATTGCCCATTATGATTTAGATATTACCCGTGCCGCCTTTACCAGCGGCGCGTCACCGTATAACTACATCTCAGCATTTGGTGCGCATTTGTTTTTATCGACCAATATCGATGATGTTACCAAAACCCTTGCGGCGGGTTTTGCGGCGGCGACTATTTTATGTGGCTCAGCACTCGATCAAACCTCTGAGCAATTGCGTATCGCTTTTGATGGTGATGCGGTATTATTTTCCGATGAATCAGAGCGTATTTATCAACAACGCGGTCTTGCGGTATTTGCTGAAAATGAACGCCACGAAGCTAAAAACCCGTTATTGGGCGGTCCATTTAAAGATTTTCTCAGTGCTTTACATCACATTCAAACCTTGTTTGAACCTAACGCCTCACCGATAAGAACCGCTTTAGTGACAGCGCGTGGTGCGCCTGCACACGAACGCGTGGTGCGAACCTTAAGAGCATGGGGCATTCGTATAGATGAAGCCGTGTTTTTAGGTGGATTACCCAAAGGCGCGTTTTTAAAAGCCTTTGGTGCAGACATCTTCTTTGACGATCAAAAAGGACATTGTGAATCGGCAGCTGAGCAACAAGTCTCTGCTGCTCATGTACCGCATGGCGTGGTTAATCAGAAAATCGAATCGTAGATAAACCTCCGAGGTTTTTAAAACCTCGGAGGTTTGCCTGTGCTTAGTGGCTAGTTTCGACCTTAGCCCCTTTAGTTTGACCAATCGACGCTAACACGTCACCAAACCAAGGTGTATCAATATCAAACGGTTTACCGCCTTTGATGCGTGGAAATTCAATGGCGCGTAATACATTGCCATTGTCTTCGTCATGACCAATAACACCTGCTTCACGGCGTAATGCACATTCAACCGCTAAATCAGTGCAAGATTTAATCAAACGAATATCTTCGATGTTAGAAGCCGCCGCACGCGCAAAATAACCCGATTTTTGTACTAGCGTTTTTTCCGCGCCCAACATTTCAGCAAACTGCTCACCAAACCATTTACCTGGATTGACGGCATCCAATTTCACATGACCAAAGGCATCGCGTGGCACTTCTTGACCTTTTGCCAACATTTCTGCAACGATTGTTTCAACACCCGCGCCTTCTGAAACGAAAATATTAACGCAATCGACGGTATCCATAATAGCGCGCAAACGTGCCGCTTCAGCGGCAATATCAAAATCCATTTCAGGAATAAATACCGCGTGAACCTCATACGATTCACGCGATAAGCCTAATTCAGGCAACCATTCCGCGCGGTCTAATAATTTGCGATATTCCACAGCGGTTGCCGCTGTCAACCAACCGCAGCTACGACCCATCACTTCATGGACAATCAACATGCGTGGATTCGCATTGTTTTCTGCCACCACGTTTTGAAAATAACGCGCACCTTGTTCAGCCGCAGTCCATGCACCTAAAGATTGTTTAATCGGGAATACATCATTATCAACCGTTTTAGGCAAACCAATTACCGTTAAGCCGTAGTTATTTTCCGCCAAAAACGCCGCTAAATCAGCCGCCGCTGTATTCGTGTCATCACCGCCGATGGTGTGCAGAATATCTACGCCGTCTTTAATTAATTGGTCAGCAGCAACTTTTTGTGGATTTTCGCCTTCTTGGACTAAACCGCGTTTAACGCAGTCTTTCACGTTGGTCAATTTAACGCGGCTATTACCAATTGGTGAACCACCAAAACGATGTAATAAACCTGCTTTAGCGCGAATTTCTGGCGTAACAACGTAAGAATCACCTAACAGTAAGCCTTTATAACCGCTACGGTAACAAATGATTTCAATGCTCGGATCAATCTCGGTATAACGCTCAATTAGACCGCCAACGGCAGAGCTAAGACAGGGTGCTAATCCACCAGCGGTAAGAATGGCGACTTTTTTAGGTTTGTTCATAACAAGCTCACTAAAGTTAAAAATTAAAGTTTATCGGCAACTCGCGTACTGATAAATCCAGTCCGTAAGTTTTCGATGTGGCAGAATTTTATCATAGTCACTCTTATCTTACGCATTGGTAGTAGCAATCAAGTTTTATAAAACTATATCTTTATGATGTTTGAATCAGTAAACATATTTTCTTTGTGCTTTTACTATTATATTGCCATAAAAAAGGAATCAACTATGCAACCTAAAGACTGGCTTACAAAATTTCTGACTGCTGACAGAGAACTGAATAAATCACACGGGCGACCGTTGTATCGTTATCGTATGAGCGATGCTGAATTTATTAGCCTACAGGAAATACTAAAAACCAGCGTATTACTACCCATTGCCGAACTAACAAAAATTTCAGGCTGGAATGCTGCGTTTGTTATTTATGCGGCAGAATGGTGGCGGCGGCACTATGATGGTGGGAAATGGTCATGGGAAAGAATTTTCGCCTCATTTGATGCTCATGCGAACGAAATCAATACTGGGCAACTTTATCTAGCGATTGAACTGGGTTTAGGTTATTGGCAGCGTGAAGTAAGAAAAATTGATGGACGGTCACGTTATCTTGGCACAATAGCTACCGAAGGCGGTTTGCCACTTAAACAACTGGAGAAAGCCGATAATTGGTTGAGTAAGTTGTTCAAACACGCCATTCCAAAATACTTACGCCTACAGGGCAATGACATTATCCGTGCTATCGACATTATTCGTGAGTATGCGGAACATTTGCCTAAGAATTACCAAAACGACCAGATTTATGCAGTGTTAGGCGACATGGTGTACAGCGTTGCCAAGTTAAAAACCGATTATCAACTTACACACAAAGAAAATCCCATCGCTTATTTGACTCAACACATTCCCGACTGGCGAGAACAATTTCCTTTACCGATAGAAGATAAAGTCGGTCTAACATTACTAACAGGCATGATTGAAACCGCAGCGAAGGTGGCAACGTTCACCGCGCCTTTTCGTGGCAGAAGGGTGTTATCTGATAACGGTAAGGTGCATTTGACCTTTGAGTTTGCTGCAACCGTTGAATTGGAAAAAATCACCAGTACCGATAATTTCCCCGCTCGTGTCACTATTGAAATAGTCAGTGAAGAAGGCAAAACTTATCCTGTCGGTATAGCCTTAAAAACAACAGTCGAAAATAAAGACGTGTTGAAAATGCCGCGTTGTTCATTAACGTCTATTGAAAACGAGGCAGTCACGCAAGGCTACACGCTACGTTTTAAACAGTTATCAGAGATTATTGAAGAACAACCGTTAATAGAACCCATAGATGACAGTGTACCGTGGACATTCATACTTGATAATGACGAATGGCTATTAGTCGGAACTGCCAGTGTTCGTACCCGCGCTAAACAAGTGCGTATTTTATATGGGAAGGACTTAACGTGTAGTGCGGACAATAGGACTGAACTGGTAACACTGCCCGATAAGAAACTCATAGAAGCCAGTGGAATAATTGAGCTACGCGATACGGATAACAGTTTTCACATTCAAACTGCCCAAGCTCAAGCGGTACAGCGTTATTACTTGCGAGGCAAAACTCTGGAGTTTTCCTGTTTACCTAAAACCGTTTATTTAGGTTTGCCTGAGTTATATTGTTTCAACACGGAAACCGAACGCAGCCAAAAAATCAACACCCCATTACTCGCCAGAGCTGTTAATAGTAAAGCAGACTGGCAAAAGCTGACCGCAGAACAGCAAGGCATTTACGAATTACGGCTACAAGACGAACAAAGCAATATTCTCTTTCGTAAAAAATGCGCCTTGTTACCCAAAGATTTTGCCCTGCGTTTTCTACCTGTAGCGCATTCATTTAACGGTAGCATTGCCATTGAACAGAGCGGACAGGCAAAAACTTCCTGCATCTCGCCTTTTAGGTGTGACATTCACGCCACGCCTAATGGTTATTCTGTTGAGTTTAATGCGAATGATACACCGCCGAGTTTTGTCGATTTAACGCTGGATTGGCAAGGCATGGCTGCTACGCTGACTTTAACCGTACCGTATCCAGTTCGTAGCGGTGTGCTTATTGATGCTGAGGGTAATAAACTCAGCAATGCACAAGTCGATAATTTGTATGGGGTGCGCTTGTGTTTATTGGGTGAAAACCATCACCATAAACGACACCTGCAACTGGAATTCAGACTTAAAGATGATTTGTTAGATACTAACGACCTGTATTTTCGGGATACTGTTACAAAAACAGGGGCGGTTATTGAGTTAGCGATGATTGATTACCAGCAATGGATTAAAGAATTACTGGCGATTAGTCATCATGCTGACAGTTCTGTGCGTTTAACAGTTAGTGAAACGGGTACGGAATTATTACGCACTAATATTGTTCGTTCTGTTCAACCCGCTATTGAACAGGCAACAAAAACAAATCGGCGCGTGAGTTCAATTGATGAGATAAAAACTTTAGACGATGCGCGGACTATCCGTGATGACGAACTGCGACAACTTTTTATACGTCATCGGTTAAAGCAATTGTGCCTTGATTTTACTGCTGATGATTGGAAAACAGTGCGCAAATCACAAAATGATATGCCCTTAGTTGAAAACGAACTATGGACTGCCGCTATTTTAGAAAACCGTGTGCTAGTCGTATTAGTCATGCAACTAGACAGCGAATTTATGCAGCGATTTGTCACGGAATTACCTGTGTTTTGGGAATTGATACCGATACGAGATTGGTTAGTCATTTTTAGCCGTTATAAAAATTATCTAGCGCAAGCGATGGATGAAACGGATGTTAAAGAATTTCTGACTAGGGCTATTGATAAAATCAGTGCAATTAGTCAATCACTGGAAATAGTAGCGCAGTTATTGAAATGTCATTTATTGGGTATCACTGATGACGAACTACGCTTTATGAGAACAGATAATGCGTTATTGTCGTGGCTTATTCCAGAGCTTAAAAAGGAACAGCAAGAATTAATTACTCGGCATCCAAATGTAAATGACTGGTTAAATTTTTTGAATAACGAACTAAATCAATATGGGCAAATACCTTCATTGCAAGCATTATTGGCTGTACTTTGCTATAGAGATGGTCGTGAAATAAATAAAATGCGGCTTCCCGCGATATTACTGCCACTGGTACTAGCTCATTTTTGTTTAACACCCACATGGCAAGGAGACAACGCCAACACCTATCTTTTTAAATTAAGACGTTTAAAAGCCTTTGATGACCATTGGTTTAATACCGCTTTCCGTTTTACACTGACTTACTTATCCCAACAACCTGACTACCAACAACGCTTGCAACAGGAAACAGAAAAAATGATAAACGATGACGAAAACGATTTAATTCCTGAGATTGAACAAGAACTTGCCCTAGCACACCAAACCACACAAGACCTCGCCACCGATGTCCGTTCTTTCAAAGATATTCAAGAACAACTGGATTTACTTGCCCAAGAAAATGCTGATTTAAACAAACGCCTAGAAGCAACTGTCAGCGTGGAAAAATTTAATGAAGTCATTAAAAAACGCGATGATGCTTTGCGTATGCTATTGGGTGAAGTTAAAAAATTACACGAAAAAATTCGTGAAATTCGTAGTGAAATAAACGCCAAAGCTAACAAGTAACACCCAGTAAACACTGAACCACTGTGTTGTAGGCGCGAATTCATTCGCGCTATACCACACAGACAAATCCACTCTGACCAGCGATTCACCATGACCGCCTACTTCGCCCCACTCATTAATCAACTCAGCCGACGTTCCGCAGAAGCCACGCTCAGTATTTTGGGCATTAGCCATCCCGCATTACGGCAATTTTTATCTCAACAATTTAATTTGCCATTCGGTAACGACAACAATTTTTTAGCTGATCCTGTTTTTGAAGCGATTTTTGGCTGGGAGGAAGCGCATCAAACACTGGAGCATTTAGCGGGTTCGTTGTTGGAACGGGCATTAATTGATGCAATGGATAAACCGCCTAACGACTTAAAGGCGTATGCGTTTCGTAAAACATGGAAGCCCTATCAACATCAACGGCAGGCATGGGAAAAATTAGCGGCAACCGAGCCGCAATCCGTGGTTATTACCAGCGGGACAGGCTCGGGCAAAACTGAATGTTTTATGATTCCTGTGTTGAATGATTTGGTGCGCCGTTATGACCAGCAACAGCAACGCTTAATAGGCGTACAAGCCTTATTTATCTATCCCTTAAACGCGCTGATTAACAGCCAACGCGACCGATTACGCGCATGGACTCACGCCTTTGATGACAATATTCGTTTTTGTTTATACAACGGTAATACCGAAGAAAAAGTTGCCGCAAGTTTTCAAAAAGACACCCCGAATGAGATTTTATCGCGTGAACTATTACGCAAAGAACCATCGCCTTTGTTAGTGACTAACACCACCATGCTGGAATATATGTTAGTGCGGCAAGTGGACGCGCCGATTTTAGAAAAATCTCAAGGACAATTACGCTGGATTATTATTGATGAAGCGCACAGTTATCTAGGTTCACAAGCCGCTGAATTGTCGTTGTTATTACGCCGCGTGTTACACAGTTTTGGTGTGAACGCGGATAGTGTATGTTTTATTGCGACTTCTGCCACGATTGGTGATAAAGACAACAGCGTTTTGCAAAGCTATCTAGCAGATTTAGCTGGTATAGATATTAACAGGGTCACAGTGATTGGTGGCAAACGTGCTATTCCCGATTTACCCAAACAGTTCAGCCATAATTATTCAGCGGCGAGTTTGCAAGATTTACAAACGATAGACAACGATGTTCGTTATCACGCGCTAGCCACTCAGCCCACCAGCTTAAAACTACGCGAGCATTTCACCAGCGACAATACGCCAAAAACGCTCACTCAGCTCAGTAGTGTATTGAAAACTACACAACAAGATACCTTGGCATGGTTGGATGTTTGCACTAGCGCAGTTTATAACGACACTCCATTTTTGCCGCTACGCGCCCATTTATTCCATCAAGTGATTAATGGCTTGTGGTGTTGTGTGGATAGTAACTGTCCAGAAAAAACCAAGACCCTATTAGCAGATAGTTGGCAGTTCGGCATGGTGTATAGCCAACAACGTGAAGTCTGTTCATGCGGCGCACCTGTTTATGAGCTGGTGTTTTGTACCGATTGCAACAGCCCACATTTACAAGTCCATAAAACTAACATGCGGCAGTTACTACAAGTCTCACGCGAAACGATTGATGAATTCAGTCTGCATATTGAAAGCGACTCTGATGAAGAGGATGATACGCCGTCCACGCCTCAACACAGTGAAATCGTGGTATTAACTGCCCATGCGACCACATTAACCCAAAAGTTCTACTTATCCAAACAGCGTGACTTGGGAGACGATAAAGACAGTATCATCGTTTATATTGTCAACAAAGAAGATGAAACTTGCGGTGACTGCGGCTTTGAAGGTAATAAAAATTCCCGTGCTTTTCGCCGCTGTTTATTGGGTACGCCGTTTTATGTCAGCAACACGCTTCCGACCTTGCTGGAATTTTGTCCAGATGGTGATAGCCCTTTAGATAGTCCCGCACGCGGCAGACGCTTAATTACTTTTACGGATAGTCGCCAAGGTACAGCACGGCTGGCAATCAAAGTTCAACAAGATTCAGAACGTAATCGGGTGCGTGGTTTGGTGTATGAAATCGCCGCCAGACAGTTTAGCCAAACCAACAGCGAAGAACAGCTTAAATTAAAACAAGAGCGGGATACATGGTTAGCAAAAGCAGAAGAGCATAGAAATCTTCTGGATATTGTAGAAATGTGTCGTCAGGCAGCCCATAGATTAGATGAACAACTGGAGCAGTTAAGCAAACCGCAACCAATAACATGGCAAGACATCATTAGCGAACTACAAGACCAGCCTGATATTGCTAACTTCATGTTTGATTATTACTACAGTCTTAATCGTGACGTGTTTGTTGACAGGAGAACTCTCGCCACCACCTTGATGCTACGCCTGTTTTATAACCGCCCTAAACGTGCCAACAGCTTAGAAACGCTAGGCTTAGTGGCTGTACAGTATCCCGCATTGCAACAAATCATTAAAGCACCTAAAGAATGTGAGCAACTCAAGTTATCGTTATCAGAGTGGCAAGATTTTCTAAAAATCTGCCTTGATTTTTATGTACGCGGGGCATTTGTCAGCGTGCCGCTGGATTGGAAAAACTGGTTAGGCATGACCATACATCCCAGAGCCATACTTGCCCAAGACTCCAAAGAAAAAGGAACACGCTGGGCTTCGGTACGAAAAGGTAAAAACCGCCAACATCGCTTAATTCGTATTTTGGCTTACGCATTAAAATTGTCGGTGGAGCGTAAAGACCACGAAGACCGACTAAATGAACTCATGCGTTTAGCGTGGCTTGCCTTAACGCAAACCACCCAAATTTTAACACCCGTAGCAGGTACGCAAACCTACCAACTTAAACCTGAACAAATGGCGTTTTCTTGTATGCAGAGCGCGTGGCTATGTCCTGTTACTCATCGCTTGTTAGATACAACATTCAAAGGTGTCACACCGTATTTACCGCATCATCCAGAATCACATACCGCTGAATGTAAAAAACTGGTTATGCCCGTTTTGCCTTATCAACACGGTTTTAACTCTGAAGCAGAACAACTTAGCTATATCAGAACGTGGATTGCCAATAACCCCGATATTGCCGAGTTACGCAAACAAAATTTATGGACAGATTTAAGCGACCGCATCGTCGAAGGCGGGGTATTTTTCCGTACCGCAGAACATTCGGCTCAACAACCCGCTGAACGCTTGCAGCACTTTGAAAAGCAATTCAAAGCCGAACAACTCAATGTATTAAGTTGTTCTACGACAATGGAAATGGGCGTGGATATAGGCGGCATTACTGCCGTTGCTATGAACAACGTACCACCGCATCCTGCCAATTATCTACAACGGGCTGGACGTGCGGGACGGCGACAAGAACGTCGCGCCATTGCTTTTACTATCTGCAAAGACAATCCGCATGAACGCAGTGTGTTTAATCAACCGTTGTGGGCATTTACCACGCATATTAGACCGCCTTCTATTACGCTGAGCAGTGAGAAAATAGTTATTCGTCATCTGCATTCAATGTTACTGAGTTATTTTCTTAAACACGTTACCGATGTGCAGACAGGCAATAATTTGAAGCTAACTAGCGGCTGGTTTTTTACCGATAAAGTCCAGATTTTTTGTACATGGCTAGACTCATCTGCGGCTGATACGCCAAAAAACTTAGCGAACGGCTTGAGAGCTTTGGTAAAAGGCAGTGCATTACAAGGCAAGCACACACTCACCTTGTTAAAAAATTGCAAAGAGGCGATTACTGCCGTTACCGATAATTGGCTGGCTGAATATGAACCCTTGAAACAAGAACACGATGCTTTAACCGCCACTAATCTAAACGACCCTTACGCAAAACGGGTAAAAAAAGATTTAGAGCGGTTAACCGATGGCTACTTGTTAAGTGAATTGGCAACGCGCGGATTTTTACCCAGTTATGGTTTTCCAACGGGTGTTGCTAGTTTAGATGTCTATAGTATTGAAGATTACAAACGCTCAAAACGAGAAGACAAACAACGGGATGATAACTTGTCCATGATTCGCGCTAAACCTAGCCGTGATTTATCGGTAGCGATTCGAGAATACGCACCTAGCAACGATGTGGTACTGAATGGTTTGGTGTATCGCAGTGGTGGTCTAACCATGAACTGGCATACCGATAGCAGCCAATTTTCAGAAACGCAAAAGCTGATGAAAATAGGGCGATGTGTTAAATGCGGAGCTATGAAACAGAGTTTTAGCAGTCAGTTTCCTACCCGTTGTCAGTGTGGCGCAAAATTTTTACCAACTGAATGCCTTGAGTTTATAGAGCCTGCTGGTTTTGCTGTGGATTTTTACAGTACGCCGACTACTGATGTGTCTTTGCAACACTATGTGCCTGTCCAAGAACCTTGGGTGTGTGCAAACGGTGAGCTAAAACAGGACTGGTTTGGCTGTTATCGCACCGACACACAAGGCAGTATTTTTTATCATAGCTCAGGTGAACACGGACACGGTTATGCTTTATGTTGGCGATGTGGACGGGCTGAGTCAATGGGCGAAGGCAATGGTATTTTTTCAAAACCACACCAGAAATTACGCGGTAGTCCCGCAGGAAAACTGGAAAAACATTGTGACGGCAATGAAAGTGATTTTTCTATAAAACGTGATTTGCACTTAGGCTATGTCGATAACACCGATGTCTTAGAATTGTATTTGAAACACAGCGACCCAGAGGCTTATCTCAATCACAATAATGAAACCGATAAACAAATTGCATGGACGTTGGCAGTGGTGTTGCGGCAGGCACTAGCGGATAGTTTAGGTATTGCCAGTGATGAGTTGGGTTTTACCGTTAAACCCACTAAATTAGCGGATTATTCCGATGCAGTAGCGGCTATTGTTATTTATGATGTGTGCAGTGGTGGCGGTGGTTTTGCGTGTTCTGCTCAATATTATTTTGCTGAGATGTTTGATAAGGCACGGGGGTATCTGGATTGCAGTTGTGCGGGCGTTTGTCAAAACTGCTTACTAGGTTTCGATACCCGTTTTTGTTTGAATTATTTAAACCGTTTAGCTGCGGTGCAGTTTTTACAGGGAGGGTTAGCATGAGTCTCAATCCTAAGCCTAACGGTATATTGGCAAGGTACGCCACCATGTTGGTATCATCTCTACCAATAATCAGGCACTGTTGTCGTGGTCTGATAAATTCAGCTTACACCAACACTTCTTCTGCATTCGGTTGACTTAAAAACGCGTTAGGGCTGGCGGTTAAGCCGTACGCACCCGATTGATAGACGACGACTAAATCGCCGACTTCTGCCACGGGTAACAATATTTTATCGGCAAGAATATCCAATGGCGTACACAAACAGCCGACTACATTAACGATTTCTTGTTGCTCAGCGTACATTTTATTGCCGATGGAGACAGGATAATTTTTACGAATGACTTGCCCAAAATTACCCGATGCGGCGAGATGGTGATGCAAGCCTCCATCGACGACTAAATAAACTTGTCCACGCGAGATTTTTTTATCTATCACTTGGCAAACATAAACCCCCGCTTCGCCGACCAAATAACGCCCTAGTTCAATAATAAGCTCAGCGTGTGGTTGTGCGGCTTTGAATTTTTCCATCTGCACAGTAAGTGCGTCGCTGACTTGTTGAGTATTTAACGGGGTTTCGCCTGCAAAATAAGGAATACCATAACCACCGCCGATGTTGAGTTTTTTAATGCCATTAGGGCAAAAGTCCAACAGCCGCAATGCCAACGCGATACTTTGTTGTTGCGCTTCAATAAGGGCTTCGGCTTTTAAATTTTGTGAGCCACTGTAAATATGAAAGCCTTGAAAATCCAGTGATAAGGCGTGTACTCGTCTTAACACGGCGGGCAGTTGTTCTTCATCAATGCCAAAGGGTTTTGCACCGCCGCCCATTTTCATCCCTGAGCTTTTTAATTCAAAAGCTGGATTAATGCGTATCGCGACCGATGCGGTAATGCCAATGTGTGCCGATAACTGAGCGATAGTTTCCAGTTCGTTGAACGATTCGACATTGATGGTAATACCTGCCGCAATGGCTTGGCTTAGTTCAGCAGAGCGTTTACCTGGTCCTGCTATACTGATGTGTTGAGCAGGCATGGCAGTATCCAATGCCGTTTTCATTTCTGCTACCGATGCCACATCAAAACCATCAACTAAGCCCGCCATAAGCTGAACAACCGCAGGCATGGGATTAGCTTTTAACGCGTAATGAATTTTTAACTCGGCTGGCATCTGTTGGCGTAATTCTGCCATACGATGAATGATAGCTTGTCGGTCATACGCATAAAATGGTGTTTTACCGACACGACTGACTAGGCGGGTTAATTCCATGCCACCGATGACCAGTTGATTATTGATGCACTGTTTATGTTGCATGGAAGGATGTTTTGTCATGATTGAAAAATAAAGGCAAATTGTTGAGCTAAGACTTTACGGTCAATTTTTCCGTTCGGATTTTTCGGCAAACTGGGCATAACGACTAGCTTGGCAGGCTGCATAAAGTTGGGTAATTGCGCTTGGCAATGTTTCATTAACAGAGTTTCATCGTATTGGTCTGGATGTTCTAAGCTTAGCACCACTAACACGGCTTGCCCTAAACTATCATGTTCTATGCCAATGGCGGCGGCTTCTTTGGCAACGCCTGAGCTATAAATCACTTCTTCAATTTCAGTCGGGCTAATGCGATAGCCTGAGCTTTTAATCATGTCATCTTTGCGTCCAACAAAATACAAATAACCGTCTTCATCCATGGTCACGGTATCACCCGACCACACAGCAATCTCAGTAAAGGGCAAAGCAGCTAGCTGATTGGGTACAGGTTTAAAACGTTCAGCGGTTTTTATTGCATCATTCCAATAACCCATTGCTACTAACGAACCACGGTGAACTAATTCGCCTGCTTCGTGCGGCACACAGGGCGAACCATCCTCGCGCACGACTAATATATCGGCATTGGGTATGGCTTTGCCGATGGAATCGGGGCGTTTATCTAATTGGTCTGGCGGTAAGTAAGTAGAACGAAACGCCTCAGTTAAACCGTACATTAAAAAAAACTGCCCATTTGGTACCCGCTGACGAATCGCTGCTAACACCGATTTAGGCATTTTTCCGCCTGAGTTAGTCAGATAGCGTAAATGCTCATTAATACTGGCTGACCATTCCAGTTTTGCTAGTTGCGCCCATAACGGCGGCACACACGCCAGCCCTGTAATTTTCTGTGTTTCTAATACAGTCAGGACATCACGCGGCAATAAATAATCCAGCAATACGCAACATGCTCCGTTGAGTAACGCGCTGAGCAGTTGATTTAAGCCATAATCAAAACTAAACGGCAGTACAGCTAATAAACGATCTTGTTCAGTAATGTGTAAATATTCACTGACGCTTTTTGCCCCTGTCACTAAATTACGGTGCGATAACACCACACCTTTCGGCTTGCCCGTACTGCCTGAGGTGTACAAAATCGCTGCCATGTCGGTGTCGATAATATGTGGTGTCATCTGTGTTGTAGCGCGATGTAAATAATCATCCCAACCCAGCATGATTTGCGTATCGTTTGTTGTCGTAGGCGTATCGCTATCGACTAAAACAATGGTATGTAAATCAGGACAGTTTTCCAACGTAGTCGCGAGACTTTGCAAGCGACTGGATGAGGTAATTAGAATATGAACGGTACAGTCATTAAGAATATAAGCCACTTGCGGAGCTTTTAATACGGGATTAATCGGTACAAATACACCGCCCGCCAAACTAATCGCCAACAAACTACTCACCGTTTCCACTTGTTTGGGCAAAAAAACTGCTACGCGTTGCCTAGGTTTTAAATGGATGCCCATTAAAGCCGATGCTTGTTGTTGCACTTGTTCTGCAAGCTGGTCATAACTTATTGTGGTTTTTTTATGAACGATGGCAGGTCTATGCGGCTGCTGTTGAGTAGATTTGCACAGCAAGTGGTGAAGTAACGTTGGCATGGCTTAACTCGCGGGTGAACAAGGTATTTCTCGTTGTGATTCTAACAGCTTCACTTAAAAAACTGCTTATTTTTAAAACGATTAGCTTTAGTATGGCAATGCAGTAGAGTGATAATATGAACTTATTATGATTTCAACTGTATCAGTTTATATAATTGTTCAAAGAAGAACCCACCGAAATAAAGGTTAATCATCATGAAGCACATTTATCACAGCATCTGTCATGAAGCCTCAGGCGTGTGGATCGCCGTTTCAGAACTCACCCAAGGGCAAGGCAAATATTCATACCGTACATTATTGGCAACTAGCTTATTAAGTTACGCTACAGCTATTGATTCTTCTAAGTGCCTATGTAACATCAAATAATAATATCAAATCACTCAGTATTTAAGACTACCAGTTTTTCTATCAATACCTAACGAAGCCATTAATATTGAATAACCGAATGCTTCCTTGCTTAATCGCGTGATTGGACAAGAGCGAACTCACTGACCGATTCCAGCCTTACTTCGCTTCCATAACGTAGCTAGTATCAGATTAACTTGTGTCAGTAAATTGGACTTTTTACAGCGTTTTTACATGCGACAAAACATGCCATGTATTCTGATACCGTTGCCATTGGTTATCATATCCACACAAGCCTTTTAACGGCGTTATAGTCATAAGTCAGCAGAAAGGTTTTTGTTGAACAAACCTCATTATAGCAACAATACCGTTTTATCCCTTGCTCCGTACAACTAGATTTGGTGATTTTATTGCTACTACAGTTCGGACAGTCGATTTCTTAATAATATGTCAACATCAATAATACTGTAAACTATGGCTCTGACCCACTACCTGCCTGCATCAAACACATAGTAAAATAAAAAATATTGGCTAATATTCATTCAAATTCTTCTGGTATCGCCATGGCTATACAAAAAATCATTCACCAAATTGAAAAATTAATCGACATTGGTATTGCCTTATCGGCTGAAAAAGACATTGCTAAACTACTAGAAAAGATATTGCTAGGTGCAAAAGCCATTACCAACGCCGACGGTGGCAGTTTATTTCTCACCGATGGCGATATGATGACCATAAAAATTTTTCAGTCTGATGGTCTTGGCTTATTTTTTAACGACTGCACTAGCAATTTCATAGATAAACCCAGCGTTTCGCTATATCTAGCAAATGGCGAGCCGAACCTACACAACGTAGTTAGTTATTCATACCATGAAGATAAAACCGTTAATATTCATGATGCCTACGATACCAACCTGTTCGATTTTTCAGGGACAAAAGAATTTGATAAACAAAATCAATACCGCTCAAAATCATTTCTGGCAATTCCGTTAAAAAATCACCAAAGCGAGACCATTGGTGTCCTGCAACTCATTAACGTCATAGATAGCACAACTCAAGAAATTGTTGATTTTGATCCCATTTCACAACGTTTTGCCGAAGCACTCGCCTCGCAAGCTGCCACGGTATTAACTAAACAGCAACTGATTGGGGATTTAGAAACCATGTTTGAATCAATGATTAAATTAATTGCGACCGCTATCGACGAGAAATCGCCTTACACAGGCGCACATTGTCGCCGCGTACCTGCACTGACCATGATGTTAGCCGAAGCCGCACACAACACTGATTATGGCTACTTACAAGATTTTCAACTGACCGATGCTGACCGCTACGAACTCACTATTGCTGGTTGGTTACATGATTGTGGCAAAATTACCTCACCTGAACACGTTATCGACAAAGCCACCAAACTAGAAACCATCTTTGACCGCATTCACCTATTAGAAACGCGCTTTGAAATACTAAAACGCGATCAAGAAATTGCTTTGCTCAAACAACAACTTGCCGACCATCAAGGCAATGAACACTTAAGCATCGCGCGACAAGATCAACTGCAAACCAGCATCGCCCGCCTGAATGATGATTTAGCTTTTATTAAACACAGTAATACAGGCGGTGAATTTATGTCACAGACTGATATTCAACGCCTCGAATCACTAAAAGCAATTAACTGGACGCTAAACAACACTGACACCCCGTTGTTAAGTGATGAAGAACTTTATAACTTAAGTATCACCAAAGGCACATTAACTACAGAAGAACGGCAAATAATCAATCACCACATCAATGCCACTATCGCCATGCTCGAAGCCATTAATTTTCCTAGCCACCTACAAAAAGTCACCGAATACGCAGGCGGACATCATGAGCGTATGGATGGCAAAGGTTATCCCAACGGCTTAACGCGTGAACAAATGTCTATCCCTGCCCGCGTCATGGCAATCGCCGACATCTTTGAAGCTTTAACCGCAAAAGACAGACCTTATAAAAAAGGTAAAAAACTCTCCGAAGCTTTAGCCATCCTAAAACAAATGAAAGCCGATAATCACATCGACCCTGACCTATACGACGCATTCATCACTCAGAAAGTTTATAAAACGTATGCCGACACTTTTCTGGATGATGAGCAAATTGATATGGATTAACGCGTGAAAAAGATGTTGTACTTATAAGCCATTGATTAGATCAATCTAATTATGGGCAGAAATAGTTACACTCGCATTGTTAGGATTTATGCCAAAAACCGCTTACCGTTTAGATTTTCAACCGATAACCAACACCCGATTCAGTCAACAAAAACTTCGGCTGGGTTGGATCGGCTTCCAATTTCTGCCGCAACTGACTCATATAAATACGCAAATAATGGGCGTTTTCTGAATAAGACGGACCCCAGACTTCTTTAAGAATTTGTTGATGCGTCAACACTCTGCCCGCGTGCTGCACTAACACAGCGAGTAAGCGGTATTGAATCGGGGTAAGGTGAATTTCTTGCTCATCCAAACTAACCACGCGCTTGTGTAAATCCACTTTTAAATTCGCGGTGATAAACACGCCAGCTTGTATGTGTTCTTGTGGTTGAATGGCATGACGCAAGGCAACACGAATACGCGCCAGTAATTCGCCAAAACCAAACGGTTTGGTTAAATAATCATCCGCGCCTGCATCCAGTGCGTCAATTTTGTGCTGTTCACTGCTACGCGCCGAAAGAATGATGATTGGTATTGCCGACCAAGTACGAACCGATTTAATGACATCAACACCGTCCATGTCGGGCAAGCCTAAATCCAATATTAGTAAATCGGGTTTACGAATTTCCACTTCGATAATGCCTTGTTTGCCTGTTTCAGATTCAAACACCGTGAAGCCCTGCGTACTCAAACCTGTCCGTAAGAAACGGCGTATCGGCGGGTCGTCTTCAATAACGATAATGACAGGCGAGGTTTTAGACATCTTCTTCCAATTCCATGACAGGTGGCGATTGTTCAATAGGCAGTATAAAGGTAAAAATCGCACCACCCTCTAGTCTATTTTGTGCATAAATTTTTCCGCCATGCGCTTCAATAATGGCGCGACAAATCGCTAAACCTAAACCCACGCCACTTTGTGCTGCTTCATGCCGCGCTTGATAAAACTTTTCAAATAAATGTTCCTCGCGTCCTTTCGGAATGCCAGAGCCATAATCGGCAACGGAACATTCAACCGCATTGCTTGAAATTTCAGCGGTAATGTCTAATTCACTGCCTTGCGGCGTATAACGTACCGCGTTTTCCAAAAGATTAATCAGCACTTGTTCTATCATCACCGCATCGACAAACACCATCGGTATACCCGCTGGTAATTTAACTTTAACAGGACGGTCGGCTAACTGTTTATGCAAACGGGTCAATACCGTGCCGATAATTTCTTCTAATGGATGCCATTGTTTGTTGAGTTCGACCACACCTGCATCGAGTCGTGCCATATCCAAAATATTATTAATCAAATTAGACATACGTTCGGCTTCATCAACAATCACGCGGCTTAAATCCAGCTTGTCTTGCGTTTGTAAATGCCCTTCGCCTTCTAACAGCGTGCTTGCCGAACCGATGATAGTCGCCAGTGGTGTGCGTAAATCATGGGAAATGGCACTGAGTAACGAGTTACGTAAACGTTCGGCTTCGACCTGCATTTGCGTTGTTTTGGCTTGTTCGGCAAGACGAATGCGCGTCACCGCTTGACCGATTTGCCGCAAAAAAGTCTCTAGCAATTTTTGTTGTTCGGGCAAAAACACACGGCGCAAATTGACGGGTAATAATGCCAAAACGCCCAATACTTTATCTTCATTGTGAATAGGAAAATAAATAGCCTCTGAACCCGCCAGTGTATTTGTACCTTGTCCTGCCATTTCATTATGATCGAATACCCATTGCGCCACGCTTAAATCAGCTCCGTGTAGCGATTCAGGAATGCTTTTTTGTTTTGGATACGCGATACGCCCATTATTATCAGAAAATAAAATGACATTGCGACTGCTAAATTCGGAATGCAAATGGCGCACAGCGGTACGAACGATTTCTTCCTCGCTTTGACTACTCGCCAATTCCCTACTCATTGCATACAACACGGCGGCACGTCTTTCTCTATGCGCGGCAACTTTGGCTTGCGAACGGACATTAATCATTAAGTTACTGATGACTATGCCGACCACTAGCATCGTAACCAAGGTGATTAAATAATGAACATAGGCTACTGAAAAACTGTAATACGGTGGCACGAATAGAAAATCAAACATGCTAACGCCCAGTACCGAAGCCAATATCGAAGGACCACGCCCAAAACGCATAGCAATCCATACGACACCTAGCAAAAAAACCATCACTAAATTGGCAAGTTCTAACTGCCCCACCATGAAATAAGCAACAACCGCACTGAGTAGCGTAATGAACACTGCCCAGCCATAACCTGTATAATTAATTTTCTTTGCTGTCTCTGAACGTTGACGTAACCCAGGTAATGATCTTTTACGAAATATCGTAATTTCCTCATCGGCTGTTTGTGGGCTACCTAACAAGTAGATATTAACGTTATGGGCATGACTAATTAGCTCATCAACCACTGATCCTAATAACCAGCGTTTCCAGCCGCGCCGACTGGGTTTTCCGACGACTATCTTATTGATGTTACGCTCACGCGCAAACTTAATAATCGCCGCACTCATTTCAGGCGCACTCAATGTCACCGTTTCCGCGCCTAATTGTTCGGCTAAACGTAAAATGCGTAATACACCATCACGTTTTTCTGCGGGTAAGCGTTGCAGAGCGGGCGTTTCTACATAAGCCACTATCCATTGGGCACGCAAAATTGTGGCAAAACGCTTACCTGCGCGGACTAGCCGTTCTGCCAAAGGATTCACGCCGATACAAACTAAAACGCGTTCGTTGACTTGCCAAATTTCGCGTATCGAATGATCTTCGCGGTAATTGAGCATTTGAGCATCGACACGGTTAGCGGTTTGCCGTAGTGCTAATTCCCGCAAAGCAATCAAATTGCCTTTACGAAAAAAATGCTGGATTGCTTGCTCAGCTTGTTGGGGAATATAAATTTTGCCTTCTTTTAACCGTAGCAATAATTCATCAGGCGGTAAATCCACCAATTCAATTTCATCGGCATCTTCAAATAGGGTATCAGGTACAGTTTCCCAAACACGGATACCTGCAATTTCACCGATTTCATCATTTAGGCTTTCCAAATGCTGTACATTCAACGCGGTGTAAACATCAATGCCCGCTTCTAACAATTCGTGTATATCTTGCCAACGTTTGGGATGGCGAGAACTGGGCGCGTTAGTGTGGGCAAGTTCATCCACTAAAATAATGGCGGGGCGACGTTTCAACGCAGCATCAATATCAAACTCGTGTAAAGTTGTGCCTTTATAGTCTATTTGTCGAGTCGGTAAAACTTCTAAACCATTCATCAACGCCTGTGTTTCTTTGCGTCCATGCGTCTCTACCAAACCCACCACGACATCGAGATTTTCCGCTCGCCGTTCGCGTGCTGCCAATAACATGGCATAACTTTTACCAACACCTGCCGCCGCACCAAAAAATATTTTTAGACGACCGCGTTTAGCTTTCGCGGTATCACGTTCCACACGCGCCAGTAATTGGTCTGGGTCAGGGCGTTCGTCGTTCATAGTTCCCCACTATTTTCAGTATCGACGTTACAATTTATCATCGACTCGCTTTTGCTCACGGATGATTTTTCCCGTTGTTAAATCGCACAACACAGACCATTCCGAATGATCGGTGGCTTGTATGTCGTAGCGCACCCAAAACTTGTTTTGTTGATGAAATACCCGTTCTTCCTCAATCATACCCGAATGTAATTGCAACGCCTCACTTTCACAAAGTTCCATGTAATGCTTATTGGGCGGCAATTCGTACGGATCGTTATTACTCGTATCGGCATAGACGAATTGAGAGCAGCTAGCGAGTATCAGCAAGCCGTCTGTAAATTTTAAAGCGGATTTTATCGAATCTAGTACAGCACATTTTTTGTTAAACATAACCATCACCCAATATGAAATTAAACAGCACCCCGTAGAGACGTTGCACCGCAACGTCTTCATGCCCTAGCAAAATTAATGCGCCACTGAGTCTAATGCCTGATTTAACTGCAACACATTTACCCTAGGCTCACCTAATATTAACCATTGCCGCGTTTCAGTATGCGCATTGACCAATGCGCGTAATTTAGATTCATCCATTTTCCGCGCTTCGGCAACACGTCCAATTTGATAATCCGCCGCCGCTAGACTGATATGTGGATCAAGACCGCTGGCAGAAGCCGTGACTAAATCGACAGGTACAGAGGTCTTGCCAATGGCTTGCAAGGTTTTCACCCGTTCACTTACCGCCGCTATTAACGCGGGATTGGTAGGCGCAAGATTAGAGCCACTAGAAGCAGCGGCATTGTAAGGATACGGTGCAGTAACAGAAGGTCGTCCCCAAAAGTATTTGTCTTGCGTAAACGCTTGTCCAATCAAGGCGGAACCAACCGCCTGTTCTTGGGCGTTATAAATCAAACTGCCATTGGCTTTGTCAGCAAAAAATAGGTGTGCAATCGCCGTAACTGTTAGCGGATAAATCACGCCCGTCAACACCGTCAACATCACTAATAACAACGCGGCAGGTTTTAAATAATTCAACATGGCTCTCTCCTACACCAGATTCATAGCCGTCAGTAACAAATCAATCACCTTAATGCCTATAAACGGCACAATCAGACCGCCAACACCGTAAATTAATAAATTGTTTTGTAACAACTTTTCTGCGCCAACTGGCTTATAACTAATACCTTTCAACGCCAACGGAATCAAGGCAATGATAATTAAGGCATTGAAAATCACCGCCGATAAAATCGCGCTGGATGGCGTAGACAAACCCATCACATTCAATACATTTAAGTCTGGATAAGTGGTGGCAAACGCCGCTGGAATAATCGCAAAATATTTTGCGACATCGTTAGAAATACTAAACGTGGTCAACGCGCCACGCGTCATCAACATTTGTTTGCCCGTTTCGACAATTTCAATCAACTTAGTGGGATTGGAATCTAAATCCACCATATTGCCCGCTTCTTTCGCCGCTTGCGTGCCGCTATTCATGGCGACCGCAACATCAGCTTGGGCTAGGGCAGGTGCATCATTGGTACCATCACCTGTCATGGCGACTAAACGCCCGTCGGCTTGATGTTTACGAATTAAGGCGAGTTTTGCTTCGGGCGTGGCTTCGGCTAAAAAATCATCCACACCCGCTTCGGCGGCAATCGCGGCGGCGGTCAAGCGATTGTCGCCTGTAATCATGATGGTTTTAATGCCCATTTGCCGCAGTTCGATAAAGCGTTCTTTAATACCGCCTTTCACGATGTCTTTTAATTCAATCACGCCTAACACTCGCGCTCCTTCGGCAACTAACAGCGGCGTACTGCCACGCCGCGCCACATCAACCACGCTTTTTTGCATTTCTTCAGGAAAGCGACCGCCTTGTTCAATCACATACTGCCGTATTGCATCTTCCGCACCTTTACGGATTTGCCGTCCTTCTAAATTTACGCCACTCATACGAGTTTGCGCGCTGAAATGGACAAACGTCGCGCCCAACGACTGCACATCGCGTTCACGAAAACCAAATTTTTGTTTGGCTAACACCACGATGCTGCGTCCTTCGGGCGTTTCATCGGCTAATGAAGCCAGTTGTGCCGCATCGGCTAGCTGTTTTTCCGTTACGCCTTTGGCAGGAATAAACAGTGATGCTTGCCGATTGCCCAAGGTAATTGTTCCCGTTTTGTCCAGTAACAACACATCGACATCTCCCGCTGCTTCCACGGCTCTGCCTGAGGTGGCAATGACATTTTTCTGCATCATGCGCCCAATCCCTGCCACACCGATAGCCGATAACAAACCGCCGATGGTGGTCGGAATCAAACACACCAACAACGCCACCAACACGGTGATACTAATCGGCTGACCCGCGCCAGCCGTTTCCACGCTGTATAAGGAAAACGGCAACAACGTTACGGTTGCCATTAAAAACACCAAGGTCAACGCCACCAGCAAAATAGTCAGCGCGATTTCATTGGGCGTTTTTTGCCGTTTCGCGCCTTCCACCATTGAAATCATGCGATCTAAAAAAGATTCGCCTGAATTAACGGTAATACGCACCACTAACCAATCGGATAACACTCGCGTGCCACCTGTTACTGAACTAAAATCACCGCCCGATTCCCGAATCACAGGCGCACTTTCGCCCGTAATCGCGCTTTCATCCACCGAAGCCACACCTTCGATAACTTCACCATCCCCTGCGACAAAATCGCCCGCTTCAATTAACAGCACATCACCTTTACGCAAAGTAGAGCCAGAAACTTTAGAATAATTGCTGCCATAATGCGGTTCATCCAATTTCTTGGCAGTAATATCGCGTTTCGCACTGCGTAAAAATGCCGCTTGGGCTTTACTGCGACCTTCTGCGACTGCTTCGGCAAAATTGGCAAACAACACGGTGAACCACAGCCACAGCGTAATGGTTAAAATAAAACTTGCCGATTCGTCGCTGTTGCCACTCAAGGCATTTAGCCATAAAGCCGTCGTCAGCAAACTACCCAGATAAACGACAAACATGACAGGATTTTTCCATTGTTGGCGCGGTGTCAGTTTGCCAAAGGCATTCAACACAGCTTGCCGTACAATGGCAGGTTCAAATAAAGCGGTAGAAACAGATTTTTTACTCATGGCATCACCTGCGTATGGTGGGTCATTTGAATATGTTCAACAATCGGGCCTAAAGCCAAGGCGGGAATAAAGGTCAACGCGCCAACCATCAGCACGGTGATGATTAGCAACACCATGAACAACGGCGTATGCGTGGGCAACGTACCCGCACCGACAGGCACAATTTTTTTACTCGCCAGTGAACCTGCAATGGCTAACACAGGTATCATCAACCAGTAACGCGAAAACAGCATGATGATGCCCAACAGCACATTATAAAAAGGCGTATTCGCCGATAAACCCGCAAACGCACTGCCATTGTTATTGCCAGCCGAGGAAAAGGCATACAACACTTCGCTAAACCCGTGCGCCCCCGTGTTAAATACCGAAGCCTTTCCAACATCTAACATCAACGCTAACGCCGTTCCGCCCAATACCATCAACGGCGGCACTAGAATAATCACCGCCGCCATTTTCATTTCAAAGGCTTCAATTTTTTTGCCCAGATATTCAGGCGTGCGCCCTATCATCAAACCCGCGATAAATACCGCAACAATGGCAAACACTATCATGCCGTACAAGCCACAGCCGACACCGCCGAAAATCACCTCACCCAACTGCATCAACCACATCGGCACTAAACCGCCCAATGGGGTAAAGGAATCGTGCATGGCATTCACCGAACCATTGGAAGCCGCCGTAGTCGCCACCGCCCACAATGCGGAATTGACAATACCAAAACGGGTTTCCTTACCTTCCATATTGCCGCCTGCCTGTAGCTCGGAGGCGACTTGATTGGCATTTAACAGCGGATTGCCGTTTTGTTCCGCTACTACCGTGACAAATACCAACACGGTAAAAATCAAAGTCATCGCCGCTAAAATCACCCAACCTTGGCGCGTATCGCCTACCATCACGCCAAAGCTGTAACACAAGGACGCAGGAATTAACAAAATCGCCAACATCTCCAAAAAATTAGACAACGGTGTAGGATTTTCAAACGGATGCGACGAATTGACATTAAAAAAACCGCCGCCATTCGTACCTAGTTGTTTAATAGCGATTTGCGATGCCGCAGGACCTAAAGCAAGCGTTTGTTGGGATTCAGTCGCTGTTTGATTGTTGGATTGTTGATAGCTAACCGTTTCGGTCAAACTCACCGTTTGATACGGTTTAAAGGTTTGCACCACGCCTTGACCCACCAAAAAAATTGCCAACATCAAGGATAACGGCAATAAAATGTACAAAGTACTGCGTGTCATATCGACCCAAAAATTACCGATACCGTCACTATTACGGCGTATAAAACCGCGCACCAAAGCCACCAACACCGCCATACCACTCGCCGCTGATAAAAAGTTCTGTACCGTTAGCCCTAGCATCTGCGTTAAATAACTCATCGTGGTTTCGCCGCCGTAGCCTTGCCAATTGGTATTAGTGGTGAAACTGATCGCCGTGTTAAATGCTGAATCAGCACTGACAGCGGGTAGATTTTGCGGATTCAACGGTAAAACTGCTTGCCCACGTTGCAATGCGTAAACAGCCAACAAACCCAATAAATTAAACACCAACAACGCCAGCGCGTATTGCGTCCACCGCATATCCTGCTTGGCATTCACACCGCTCCACGAATACAGCCGTTGTTCAAAACCTGCCAACCAACGATTTAAACCCGCAGGTTGGTCTTGATAAATCCGCGCCATGTAATTGCCCAAGGGTTTAACCAATGCCAGCAAAACCGCCAGATAGAAAACAATTTGTAGAAAATTTTGTGAGTTCATTAGAATTTCTCTGGATAAAACAACGCCGCTAGCAAATAGATAAACACTGCCAGCACCAAACCGCCGCTAATGAGATAAAGCCAGTTCATGATTGTCCCCGTAATGCGTCGCACGCTTTGATAAATAAGGCAGTGACTAGGAAGAAAATTACTGTAATGAATAAATAGATTATGTCCATGCGTATCACCTCTAAGGTTATCCGCAATCAATCTTGATTGCCTGTTGTTTAATGTACAGGAGAAGAGAGTAAAAAAGTCGTAAAAAAGTTGTTGAGGGATGTAAAGAGGGTGTAAAAACTAAGTATAAAACAGTCAAAGCATGAATGATTTCTGTTTTTTTAACTGCTAACAACATACCGATAACTCACACAGGGTACAATACTCCATTTTATTTTTGATGGGAGGATTCGTTTTGGCTGAAAAAATTATTCGTATCGCAACGCGGCAAAGTCCATTGGCATTATGGCAAGCTGAACACGTTGCCGCCCTTTTAGAACAACGCTTTCCGCAAGTAAAAACTGAACTGGTCAAAATGGTAACCCGTGGTGATAAAATTCTCGACGCGCCGCTGGCTAAGATTGGTGGCAAGGGTTTGTTTGTTAAAGAATTAGAACAAGGAATGCTGGAAGATTATGCGGATATTGCGGTGCATTCTATGAAAGATGTTCCCGTTGAATTTCCTGAAGGTTTACATTTGGCGGCAATTTTAAAGCGCGAAGACCCTAGTGATGCGTTTGTCTCTAATCACTATGCGTCATTTGATGCCATGCCTGCCAATGCCAGAATTGGTACGTCCAGTTTACGTCGCCAATGTCAGATTAAGGAGCGTTATCCCGATGCAGAAATTATTTCTTTGCGTGGCAATGTGAATACCCGTTTAGCTAAGCTGGATGCAGGTGATTATGATGCAATTATTTTGGCTTCCGCAGGTTTAAAACGCTTGGGTATGGCAGAACGTATTACTCAATGTTTAGCGACTACAATCAGTTTACCCGCTATTGGACAGGGTGCAATTGGTATAGAATGCCGTGTGAATGATGTCGAAACTAATGAGCTATTGCGTGCCTTGCATGATGATGAAACGGGTGTTTGCGTGCGTGCAGAACGGGCAATGAACGCGAGGTTGAAAGGTGGCTGTCAAGTCCCCATTGCAGGGTTTGCGGAACTAAAAAATAATCAGTTGGTGATGCGCGGATTGGTCGGCAGTCCCGATGGGAGTGTATTGTATCGTAGCGAACGCTCAGCGACAGTGGATGAAGCAGAAACGTTAGGACGATTGATTGCGGAAGATTTGTTGTCACAAGGTGCAGATAAGATTCTGCAAGCGTTGTTTGCTGAATGACGGGATTAAACGGAGCGCGAGTATTAGTGACTCGCCCTGCACATCAGGCTGAAAATCTGTGCCGTTTAATCGAAAAATCTGGTGGAGTCGCGGTGTGTTTGCCAACGATTGCTATTGTTGAGTCCGATGATTCATCAGCAATACAAAAAACGCTGGCTCACTTGGATGGCTTTCAATGGCTTATTTTTGTCAGTGCCAATGCGGTAAATTTTGCACTCAAGGCGAATGATGGCAAAATACCTCAATTAAAAGTGCGACATTGTGCCGCAATAGGTAAAGCGACAGCAAACGCACTAGCAATAGCGGGGGTGCATGTCGATTTAACACCTAAGCCGCCTTATAATAGTGAAGCACTATTAGCTATGCCAGAAATGCAGTCTATGCAGGGGCAACGGGTTTTAATTGTGCGCGGCGAAGGTGGGCGTGAAGAATTAGCAACTACCTTGCTTCGTAGAGGCGCGGATGTTCATTATTTGAATGTCTATAAAAGAATAATGTCCAGCACAGATAATGCTAATGTTATTGCCTTGCTGGAACAAAAAAAGCTAGATATTATCACTGTAACCAGTGGTGAAATTTTGCAAAACTTATTAATTATGCTGGGCGCAGCTCATCATCGGCAGTTGTTTAGCTTACCGCTAGTCGTTGTTAGTGATAGAATCAAACAAATGGCTGTCGATATGGGATTTAAACGAATTACCGTGACGAATAGCCCTTCAGATGAAGCAATTCTTGAGACAGTAAACCAGAATAACAGGGGAATAGCGTGGCCGAATTGAATGAACAACAAGCACAAGACCTAAGCGACAATAAAAAAGCTCACAGGTCACGCAGTGGATTCTGGTTTGGCATTATTATTCTGCTCATTATTATTGGACTCGCAGGAGCTGGTTTTTATTTATTACAAGGCTTGCGTGACAAACAAAAAGATTTAGGCGGTGAAGTAAAAGGCGAAATGTCCAAACAACTCGCCGACTATCAAGCACAATTGACCGCCATTCAGTCACAACTGGCGAATGTATCAAAAGAAGTTGCCAGTAAAGACGAACATTTCAATAAAACCCTCGCTGATTTTTCCCAATTACATCAAGAAAAGCTCAATAGCACACAGAAAGAGCTAACAGAATCCATTCAACAAATACAGCGTCAATTAGGTAAAACACGCGGCGATTGGTTAATTGCCGATGCTGAATATTTATTAAGTGTTGCGAATGAACGGTTACATTTGATTGGCGATACGCATACCACACTTGAAGCCTTAGAAGCCGCTGATCAACGCTTACGCGAAAGTGGTGATACGGGTGTTATTAAAGTACGCGAAAAAATAGCCGAAGAAATCACAGTCATTAAAAATATTACTGTACCCGATATTGTCGGTATTTATGTCGCTATTCAATCACAACAAGATCATGTTGACCAATTAACCTTGTTATTACCTTTTGCAGGTAAAGCACCTACTGCGGCTACAAAAGAGAAAGCCAGCGACGATAAGAGTATCCTTGATGCGTTAGGTGTTAAATACTCAGAACAACCGATTAACGAGATATTAACCTCCGAAGAAGCTAAGTTTATTTATGAACAGCTACGCGTCAAATTAGAAATGGCACAAATCGCACTTGTTCAACATAATGAAGCCCTTTTTCAATCAAGTCTAGCCGATGCAAAAAAATGGGTTGAACAGCATTTTGCTAAAAATGACGCTAACAGTAATTTTGTTGCCGAATTAGATAAATTTAGTGCTATTAAAATTCATGGTGATTTTCCTGATATTAGTGTGTCACTAAAAATGCTTAAAGACATTAGTAAACTGCGCATAGAAGCTGACAAAGCAACCATTCCAACACCTGACACTAAAACACCTATCGAAGATGTAAAACCCACCAAACCAATGCCCGCTACTGAAACTGCACCTGCAAAGCGATAAGTTAAGAATACAATAATGAAAAAACTACTTTATTTTTTAGCTCCTTTTCTTGGCGTTATGGTTGCCATTTTTTTTGTTTATCAATGGTTGCTTAGCTTAGATAATCCTGGCTATGTCATCATTGGCATGGGGCATTGGTCTTTAGAAAAGACACTGGTCGATTTTACAATGGAGCTGATGATTGGTTTTTTTGCCTTATATATACTGTTCAGATTACTGGGTTGGCTATACAGAATACCAGGTCAATTAAAGCGTCGTGGTATCAACATTAAATTTAATCGCTCTCAAGAAGCCTTAATTGCTGGATTAGTTGACTCAGCGGAAGGTAATTTTGAACGCGCAGAAAACGTGCTGATTAAACACGCCCCGCATAGTGGCGCACCATTAATTCATTATTTAACCGCAGCAAGAGCCGCACAATCACGCGGTGCGTTAGATAAGAGAGACCAATATTTAAAACAAGCCGCTGATCAAGCCCCTGATTCCAGCGTAGTCGTTGGTTTAACTCAAGCAGAGCTACATTTATCTGGCAAAGAATTTGCCCAAGCACTGAATACGCTAACCCAATTACATTCAATCGACCCTACCCATGCAGGCGTTTTAAAATTATTACACCAAACCTACCAGCATCTAGGTGATTGGGAAGGCGTACAAAAACTCATTCCAACATTACATAAAAATAAAGTATTGATGGAAGCCGAAGTAAAACTGCTAGAGGCTGAAGTTTTTATTGAATTATTAAAGCAAGCCGCTGAACAAGGCGATGCTGAAAAGATTGAATCTTTATGGGCAGAAGTTCCCAAGTACATAAAAAGTATGCACGGCGTATTAGCGGTTTATTTTACTGTGATGCTTAACGTTGGAGCGGGTGCAAAAGTCGAAGAAGAGTTAACGAAAGCATTATCGTTAAATTGGGATGACAACCTACTGATATTATTCGGTAACATTGCCTCTAATGATGTTGAAAAACAGCTTAAAATGGCAGAGTTGTGGCTACAATTTCATCAAGATAACGCCTTGTTGTTGATGGTACTGGGTAAACTAAGCATTAGTTGCAAGAATGTCGAAAAAGCAAAAGCCTATTTAACACAAAGTATTACCACCTCGCCAACGGCTCAAGCCTATCAACTACTCGGT
>DFWO01000197.1 GCA_002380945.1 Methylococcaceae bacterium UBA4132
TCCGCGTTCAAATTGTTTTCGACTAAGGTCGCTTGGATATTTTTTTCTCACCCGCTTAGTATCAGGCTTTTAGATGAAATTTTGAACACGTTCTTAGTATTAGTACATACAGGTACAGTTATTGAAGAAGGCAATCTAACACTAGCAGAATTGTGTCAGGCTTGCGGTGCTCATGCAGACTGGATTATCAATCTAGTTGAAGAAAGCATACTTGAACCTCATGGTGAGAACATTTATTTATGGCGGTTTTCAGGTGCAAGCTTAGTACGCGCCCGTTCTGCTTTTAGGTTGCAACATGGTTTAGGGCTTAATCTAGCAGGCGTTGCTGTTGTGCTGAATTTGATGGCGGAACTGGAAAATCTTCGCTCGCAAATAAAAGCCCAAGGTCAGGATTGATGATTTCGAGTTTTGTTCAAGGCGGGCGCAGCTTATTTTTCCCACATTTTAACTGCATACCATGTAAAATCAATGCTACAGTTTTCGTAATTTTTAGGATGTAGTAACGTGTTTAGAGGAACAACCATACTTTCTGTTCGTAGAGCGGGCAAAGTTGTCATTGGTGGTGATGGTCAAGTCACCTTAGGTAATACCGTTATGAAAGGCAATGCGCGTAAAGTGCGCCGATTATATCACGGTAAAGTCATTGCAGGATTTGCAGGTGCAACAGCAGATGCGTTTATGCTGTTTGAACTTTTTGAACATAAAATAGAAGCTGCTAAAGGCAATCTAACCAAAGCGGCGGTTGCTATGGCAAAAGAATGGCGTACCGATCGAGCATTACGCAAGCTAGAAGCGTTGCTGATTATCGCGGATGCCAAAACATCGCTCATTATTTCAGGCTCAGGCGATATTATTGAACCTGAAACAGACGCAAATTTACTGGCAATTGGATCAGGTGGCGCATTCGCCCAAGCGGCGGCGCGTGCTTTAATAGAAAATACCGACTTGAGTGCCAGAGAAATTGTCGAACGCTCATTAAACATAGCCGCTGATATTTGCATTTATACCAATCATAACTTGCGTATAGAAGAATTAGACGCAGAGTCAACATCAGAAAAATTAGACGCAGAACCTAACGAGTAAAGCTCATGACCCAAATGACCCCCAAAGAAATTGTAAGCGAGTTGGACAAACACATTATTGGTCAAGCCAACGCAAAACGTTCTGTTGCCATTGCTTTGCGTAATCGCTGGCGCAGACAACAAGTTGACGTAGCCTTACGCGATGAAATTACGCCTAAAAATATTCTCATGATAGGTCCTACGGGCGTGGGTAAAACTGAAATCGCCCGCCGTCTTGCTCGCCTTGCTAACGCGCCGTTTATCAAAATAGAAGCCACAAAATTCACCGAAGTCGGCTATGTTGGACGTGATGTCGATTCCATTATTCGTGACTTAGTCGATACCGCTGTCAAAATGACGCGGGTTGCTGAAATGGAAAAAATGCAAACCAAAGCCTTCGATACCGCCGAAGAACGAGTGTTAGATATTTTATTGCCTAGAGCCGATGGCGGTATGTTATCTGATACCGAAGCCTCCACGCGGCAAAAAATGCGTAAAAAATTACGCGAAGGCACACTGGATGATAAAGAAATAGAAATAGATGTCCACGTCGCGCCTATGGGCGTTGAAATCATGGCACCTCCAGGCATGGAAGAAATGACCAGCCAATTGCAAGGAATGTTTCAAAACATGGGTTCAGGCAAAACCCGTTCCCGCAAAATGACCGTTAAAAAAGCCCTGCAAACCTTACAAGAAGAAGAAGCCGAAAAACTGGTCAACGAAGAAGAAATTCGCCTGCGTGCAGTCGAATCAGTGGAACAAAATGGCATCGTATTTTTGGACGAAATTGACAAAATCTGCAAACGTTCAGACATGGGTGGCGGTGGCGGCGAAGTATCGCGTGAAGGTGTACAACGGGACTTATTACCGCTGGTTGAAGGCAGCACTGTCAACACCAAATACGGCATGGTAAAAACCGACCATATTTTATTCATCGCCTCAGGCGCGTTTCATTTAACCAAGCCGTCTGATTTGATTCCAGAATTACAAGGGCGTTTCCCCATTCGGGTTGAACTTAACGCCTTAACAGCCGATGATTTCGTGCGTATTTTGACTGAGCCAAATGCCTCATTAACTGAACAATACAAAGCGTTATTGAAGGAAGATGATGTATGTATAAATTTTCATGACTGCGGCATTAAACGGATTGCTGAACTGGCTTTCCAAGTTAATGAAAGAACTGAAAATATTGGCGCAAGACGCTTACACACTATGTTAGAACGTTTACTAGAAGAAGTTTCTTTTGACGCACCCTATACATCATCAACCACAGTTGAAGTGAATGCCGCTTATGTGGATAGTCACTTAACCGAAATCGCCGAAGACGAAGATTTAAGTCGGTATATTTTGTAATTATGGCGCACCATCATCACGACTCCCACGATCATTCACATCATCATAGTCACTCGCATCAAAGTGGACAGGCATTTGCTATTGCTATTGTCTTAAATACAGGCTTTGTGGCGATAGAGTTTGTCTATGGTTTTATCGCTAACTCTACTGCCTTAATTGCGGATGCAGGGCATAATTTGTCTGACGTGTTGGGCTTGTTGTTGGCAGGTGGTGCAGTTTTATTAGCGCGTAAACAGCCAAGCAAACGCTACACTTATGGTTTGCGTAGTACTTCGATACTCGCGGCACTTGCCAATGCTATGATGCTATTAGTTGCCTGTGGCGCAATTGCGCAGGAAGCGATTGACCGTTTTGCCCAGCCACCCTCGGTAGAAAGTCTCACAGTATCGGCAATCGCGGGTATCGGCATTGTTGTTAATAGCTTATCCGCGCTGTTGTTCATCAAAGGCAGTCAGCATGACATTAATATTCGTGGTGCGTATCTACACATGGCAGGCGATGCGGCAGTATCACTGGCAGTAGTTATCGTTGGTTTGGTCATGTTTTACACCAATGACTATTATTGGCTAGACCCTGCTATCACCTTATTGATTGTGCTAGTCATTGTCATCGGCACATGGGGTTTATTGCGTGAATCTATGCGTCTTGTGTTAAGTGCCGTCCCTGCTAACATAGACGGGGCGGCGATTGAGGCTTATTTATGCCAATTAGACGGCGTAACCGATTGCCACGACTTACATATTTGGGGCTTAAGCACCACTGAGACTGCGCTTACCGTACATTTAGTCATGCCCAACGGCTGCCCTAATGATAAGTTTATTGATAACATCACTCACACATTGGAACATGATTTTTTTATCCATCACTGTACCTTACAAATTGAACAAGGCGACACTAATCATGTATGCTCATTAACACCTAAGCATCACGCGCACGCCCATTAACTCTTATGCAATTATCCATCAAACCCTGTCACAGCAGACCGACTGACCTCATTCTGCACCAGCTTTCTAACAGCCTTGAAATCCATTTTGATGATGGCAAAATTTTTCATCTGCCTTGTGAATACCTGCGTGTTTACACACCCTCAGCCGAAGCCCTAGGTCACGCTGTGGGACAAGAAATATTACAAGTCGGCAAAGAAGATGTAGGCATTAAGGAAATTAAACCTGTCGGTAACTATGGCATTACACCCGTGTTTACTGACGGGCATGATAGCGGCATTTATACATGGGATATGTTGTATCAATTAGGTAACGACTATCCAGCCCTTTGGGCAAACTATCTGCATGAGTTAGACCATGCAGGACATCAACGTAAAAAAACACAATAAAGAGAATCACCATGACAGAAACCACCCATTTTGGCTTTAAACAAGTCGCCGCCGAAGACAAAGTTAAATTGGTGCGCGGCGTATTTGACTCCGTTGCAGGACAATACGACATCATGAATGACTTGATGTCGATGGGCATCCACCGCATTTGGAAACGCGTTGCCGTACAACTCAGTAACGTTAGAAAAGGCGAACAAGTGCTGGATTTAGCAGGCGGCACAGGCGATTTAACCACACTATTTGAACAGCGTGTCGGCAAAGATGGGCAAGTTGTGTTAGCCGACATTAACTCCGAAATGCTACGAACAGGACGTAATCGTTTAATCGACCGTGGCTTAGTCGGCAATATTCGCTATGCCCAAGTCAATGCCGAATGCCTACCGTTTGCTGATAATACCTTTGATTGCGTGTGTATCGCTTTCGGCTTGCGCAACGTCACTGATAAAGATGCCGCCTTACGTTCCATGTATCGCGTATTAAAACCTGGTGGACGGGTTATCGTGCTGGAATTCTCCCACCCTGTCGATAAAATTACCGAAAAAGTCTACGACTTCTACTCATTCAAACTACTACCCAAAATCGGCAAAGTCGTCGCCAAAGATGAAGACAGCTATCGTTACCTAGCCGAATCCATCCGTATGCACCCCAAACAAGACGAACTCAAAGCCATGATGGAAAATGCAGGGTTAGAACGCTGTGAATATTTCAACATGACACAAGGCATTGTTGCCGTGCATCGCGGTTATAAACTCTAATATCCCAAACCTGACAGGTTTTTAAAACCTGTCAGGTTTAATCGAGGACTCACATCATGGCTTTAGATTACGCACAGTCTTATTTAACCGAAGCCGAATATTTACACGGTGAACAATTCAGCGACATCAAACACGAGTATATTCACGGTGATGTGTATGCAATGGCTGGGGCGAGTCGTAATCACAACATCATAACCGCTAACATTGCTAGGCATATCGGCAACCATTTAGAGCAAACGCCCTGCACGGTATTCTCTTCCGACCTGAAAGTCAAAGCCGATGGCAACTTTTTCTATCCTGATGTATTAGTGGTTTGTGATGACGAACAAGGCGATGATTATTACACCGAAAAACCGATTATCATTGTCGAGGCACTATCCAAAGCCACCCGCCGTAATGATAAAAGCCTGAAAATGACCGCCTACAAAACTATTCCCAGTCTACAAGAATACGTTTTAATCGAACAAGACTGTGTGGATGTTGAAGTCTGCCGCCGTACGACTGGATGGCTGTCAGAACATTATTTTTTAGGCGATGACGTGACTTTTTCATCACTGAATTTAACGTTATCTGTTGTTGATATTTACGCACGCGTCAATAACGAAGACATGCGTGATTATTTACAACAGTTAGCCATCGAACAGAGTGCTACCCTATGACTATAAAACCACTCATTATTGCCACACTAGAAGCCGCGATTAATCACTATTTGTCGCTTGATGATAACGTAAGTAGCTTTCTAGCTCCATTAGCGGGCAAAGTAGTCGCCATTACCATCACGCCTTTCAATGAAACCATTTATCTTTGCCCAACTACTGACAGTATTCAGTGCCTAGATTACTTGCCACAGCCTGCCGATACGCATTTAACAGGTTCATTAGTGGCTTTCGGTTTAATGGGGCTCAGCGGCAAACCCATGAATGCGTTTTTTTCAGGTGAAGTTACCATTGAAGGTGACACTCACACAGGGCGCAAATTTCAAGAACTGTTTGCTAAACTCGATATTAATATAGAAGGTAAACTTGCCCGTTATACAGGCGAAACCGTTGCTCACAACTTGGCTGAATTTTTCCGCGCAGGAAAAAACTGGAGCAAAGAATCGCTAGATACCTTTAAACTCAATGCCAGCGAATTTCTCCAAGAAGAAACTCGTGATTTACCTGCAAAGCCAGAAGCTGATATTTTTTACGCCGAAGTTGATGAGTTACGCACAGACCTCGACCGCTTGCAAAGTCGGATTGAGCGACTGGAAAAAGCGTTGTAATTTATCAGGACAACTTAATGCAACTGTACGAAGGCATCATTAAATTGTGGAAAGTGGATAAAGGCTTTGGGTTCATTCAACCTAATGGAGGCGGAAAAGATATATTTATTCACATTCGTGATTTACAACATACCAATTATCAACCTCAACTAGGTGATAATATTTGTTATAAAGTTGTTGCTGATAAGGACGGTAAAATAAGAGCTTATGATGCTTTTATAAAAGGGCAGGAACTAAGCGAGCTGTACAGAAAAAAGAGTTTTAAGAAAAATCCGACACAAGAACGAAAAATAAGACGCGAATATCAATTAGGTCTGCTGCCCAGATTGATTATTGCGATGATTCCGTTTGTATTTTCTGTTCTTCTAATTACACAACAACGTATCTTTTTTCCATTTTTCGCTTATTTAATCCTGAGCTTACTAACATTCATTGTTTACGCTTACGATAAAACGAAAGCACATAAGAGTGAGTGGCGAATTTCAGAACAAACTTTACACTTGCTAGAATTATTCGGTGGCTGGCCTGGTGCGTTAATTACCCAACGTGTCATACGGCATAAAAATAAAAAAACCTCTTTTCAAATCGTTTTTTGGATCATTGTCTTTATTCACATAACGATTTGGTTTGGTATTATATTTTTTAACGGTAACGGCATTGAAACTATTCAGTGTGATTTTTATAACATCTGTAAATATCGTCAATAGCTACCATCTAATTTACTACGCATTTCAGCACTTAACCATCAAAGGTCATCCGTGATTCATCCTAAAATAGTTTTTCGTTTAATCCATATTAGCTGGGTTCTGGTTCTGCATGGACTGGATGAAATTGTGTTAAAAACCCACTTATTCCGTCCGATTCGTTATCTAGTTATTTTCTCGCCTTATTATTGGTTAAAAAAAGAATCAGACCCGCGTGGTGTGCGTATTCGTCGCGCATTGGAAGATTTAGGACCCATTTACGTTAAGTTTGGACAAGCGTTATCAACGCGCAAAGATTTATTGCCCGATGATATAGCCGATGAATTAGTTAAATTACAAGACCGCGTGCCACCCTTTAGCAATGATATTGCACGCAGCATAATCGAAGAAGAATTAGGCATGTCGATAGCCGAAGCCTTTGCTGAATTTGATCCAACACCCCTCGCCTCCGCCTCAGTCGCGCAAGTTCATACCGCCGTGTTACACACGGGCGAACAAGTCGTGGTCAAAGTATTACGCCCTGATATTGAACAACGCATTCTGTCAGATATGGGGCTGTTATATGAATTAGCGCGGATTGCCGAACGCTTTTGGTCGGATGCTAAACGCTTACGCGCTTTAGAAGTTGTAGCAGAATTTGAAAAAACGACGTTGGATGAATTGGATTTAGTGCGAGAGGCTGCAAACGCTGCAAAATTACGCCGTAACTTTGAAGACTCAAATATCATCTATATTCCTGAGATTCATTGGCCATTAACACGCAAAAAAGTCATGGTCATGGAACGCATTCATGGCATACCTGTCGGTGATATTGATGCACTCAAAGCAGGTGGTGCCGATTTTAAAATGCTGGCTGAACGCGGTGTAGAAATATTTTTCACCCAAGTATTCCGTGATAATTTCTTTCATGCTGATATGCATCCTGGCAATATTTTTGTTGATTTGCCTGATAAATATATCGCGGTCGATTTTGGTATTGTCGGTACACTGTCGCTGTCTGATCAACGTTATCTCGCAGAAAATTTCTTAGCATTTTTTAATCGTGATTATCGCAAAGTTGCCGAAATGCACGTTGAATCTGGCTGGGTACCAAGCAGTACGCGTATTGAAGAATTTGAATCGGCGATTCGTAGCGTTTGTGAACCGATTTTTGAAAAACCGCTGAAAGATATTTCTTTTGGGCAATTATTATTGCGCTTATTTCAAACTGCGCGACGGTTTGATATGCACGTTCAACCGCAACTGGTGTTATTACAAAAAACCTTGCTCAATATCGAAGGTTTAGGACGTGAGTTATATCCTGACTTAGATTTATGGCAAACTGCCAAACCGTTTTTGGAATCATGGTTTCATGATCGCATAGGTCCTAAAGCCAAAATCACTCGTATCATTAAACAATTTCCTGAATTTGCCGAACAGTTTCCTGAAATTCCTTCGTTACTGTATAAGGCCTTAGATAATGCCGCTTACGCCCAACAACGTGCTGAAGCACAACGGCGAGAAATGGAATTATTGCGCCAACAAATAGCAGTCAATCACAGCACTACCGTGTGGGCAATGATAATCGGAGCAGTGATGATTAGTGTTGCGGTGTTGTTTCAATGAAATAACGCATTCCCACGCACACACGGCGCGTGGGAATGCGTACCTTACAAGCTCCTAATGCTCAATAATCTCCTGAGTCTTGCGAGTCTCGCCTTTACCGATAGTGAGTAAATCCCAAATCAGTAACACTAAACCAGAAAACGTCATTAAACCAAACAACCAACGCCACACCATCGCACTTTGAAAGGATGGGTGATTTTGCGCAGAGAAATAACCGCCCCATGTTGAACCTTCGGTGGCACGTTCAATAAAGGATTGTTCGTAACCTGCAATCAATAACGCGATAGTCATACCCAACACACCTGCATTCAACAAGCCTAACGCCCATTTCCACCGCCATGCGTTTGGCATACCGTTACTCATCCACACATCACCGCGCCAGTGTTGTATCGCCAAGTAAAAGAAGGCAATGTTAATTGTGGCATACGCGCCAAAAAATGCTAAATGACCATGTGATGCCGACCATTGTGTGCCGTGCGTGTACAGATTGATTTGTGGCAAGGTGTGCATAAAGCCCCACACGCCCGCGCCAAAAAAGTTACCAAATGCTTGTGCGATAATCCACGCCACCGCTGGATGATTACTGTTTTTAAAGCTATGCGTTCCTGCATCATACATGGCATGAACCACCATCGCGACCAACGGAATCGGCTCTAAGGCTGAGAAAAACCCGCCGATAGTGAGCCAATATTCAGGCGTACCTATCCAAAAATAATGATGCCCTAAGCCTAAAATACCTGAGCCAAACATCAGCGCGACTTCGATATACAACCAAGTCGTGACGATTTGCCGTCTTACACCCAACAGCTTCATCAATGACCACGCCATGATGACACCGACTAGCACTTCCCAAGTGGCTTCCACCCATAAATGAATCACCCACCACCACCAATATTGATCGTGAGTGATGTTGGTCATGTAGAACATACCCGCCGTATACAAACCTGCCAACGCGACTAAATCCAGTGTCAACACGCCTGCAATACCCGACCATTTTCCTTTACTGAACGTAGCGACCACGTTGTAAAAAAAGATAAGCATAACGATGACGATACCAATATCTGCCCAGCGGGGTGCTTCAATGTATTCACGACCTTCGTTGATTAGCCATATCGTAGTGTCATTACCCGCGCCGATTTGAATAAACAAATACACCAACACCACCAACGTCACCGCGCCTGTTAATACCCAAAACGCCAGCACACCTAGATTTAAACCAACGATGTCCGTGCCGCTTTCATCTTCTAACAACCAATACACACAGCCGATAAAACCGTACAGCATCCAGACCACCATGGCATTGATATGCACCATGCGATTGACGCTGAAATCTAACCAGCTATATAAAAAGTTCGGAAAAATAAACTGCGTTGCCGCTATCATGCCAAACAATAATTGGGCAAAAAACAAAATTACTGCGACGATAAAATACTTAACCGCCAGTTGTCGTCCTGCACTTAAATTACTGCTATCTAATGCAACCCATGTGGTAAAGTCGGCAAGACAAGCACGCGATTTTTCACAAAGTTCTTTTGCGTTCATGCTCAATCCTCCGCGTTGATGGTTTTGAAGTTATAAGGGAAACCATTGGTATCAATACTGGACATCCATTTTAAAAATGCCACTACACCTTTAGCTTCGGTTTCGGTAATGTTTAAATTGGGCATTTTTCGATTGCTGCCAAAAGTGCGGGCATTTTTTTCGGGGTCCATTAAAAAGTTAACCATCATATCGTCGCGCATTTCTTTATTTACCCAGCCTTTGTCTAAATAGGCTTTGGTTAAATCGGGCGCGTAGTAAGCACCGTTACCTAATAAGGTATGGCAATTCATACAGTTTTTCGCCTGTGTGGTTTTTTTACCTAGCATGACCAGTTGTTCCGCTTCGGCTTCGGTGTATTCCTTACCAAATAGCAACTCCGTATCACCAATGACAGGCATGGATTTGTGCAGGTCTTTTTGATAGACATAATCAATTTTTTTGTTAATAACAGCGTAGGCTGGAACGCGCTTACTGCCTGCTTTGGTTTGGCTGAGTGAATCCATAGTTAAAAAAACCAGAATAATAAATGAGCCAGCCGTGACCCAAATTGCGGTTTTTTTCCAGAATGATTCCGAAGCCCATAAGGGTGTGTCATTCATTGTTTATCCTCTTTTGTGATGGTTGAATCGGAAACGGCATGAGTTTTTACGCATAAATGCCAAATGCCAATGGGAGCAAAAAAATAGCCGACCACCATCACTACAGACAGTGATAGCCAATAACCTGAGAAATTAGCCGCGCGAGTTAATAACATCACGGCAACGACTAACAGTAAGTAAGAAAAGTAAGCGGCTATTTTGATGAAGGGTTTGTTATTTACTTTTGACCATGCAAATAACAATGCGTAACTCGCGCCTGCCATAATGACTAAAGCGGCTGAAAAAAAGGTAATGAAAAAATCTTTTAACGCAACGGGTTCGATCATGATTGATTAACTAACTGTAAGAAATAGTTATGAAAATCAAGATATGATACACCTCATCATTATTTACATCATGGTTTATATGCCATTTGATACCGTGTTAAAGTATACAGTTGGCTTACTACTTGATGGCTAGGACTAAGACACCGCAAGCAACTAACGCAATTCCTAACCATTCCCTAATGGATGGTCGTTCACCAAGAAATGCAAAGGCAAATAGTGCAACCAGCACTAAACTAAACTTATCGACAGGGGCAACTTTTGACGCATCGCCCATTTGCAAAGCACGAAAATAGCACAGCCAAGACGCACCTGTAGCAAGACCTGAAAGCCCCAAAAAAAGCCATGTTTTGCCAGATAATGTGAAAGGGTTACTCCATTTGTCAGTCAACCAAATGAAACCCGATAATATGAATAGAATAATGACCGTACGCATAAGCGTTGCAAAGTCAGAATCAACGCCACGAATACCGATTTTTGCAAAAATCGCAGTGCAGGCAGCAAATACCGCCGACAGTATTGCCCAGAAAAACCAATTATTTAACGTTGTCATAATTTAAGTATCCTGAGTTGAAAACGTATAGCGGCGTATTACACTACGTTAATACGCCCTATATGCTGGAGAGACTACACTATGCTTTTTTTACAAATTCTGATTTCAATTGCATTGCGCCGATGCCATCAACTTTACAATCAATGTTGTGGTCACCGTCGATAAGGCGAAGGACTTTGACTTTAGTGCCTACTTTGACAACCAATGATGAACCTTTAACTTTTAAATCTTTAATCACCGTTACATTGTCACCATCTTGTAGCAAATTTCCATGCGCATCCTTAACGACAAGTCCTTGCTCAGTGGCTTCTTCATTGGTTTCTTGTCCCCATTCGTGTGCGCATTCAGGGCAAATGTACATGGTATTGTCTTCGTAAGTATATTCTGAACCGCATTTTGGACATGGAGGCAAATTGCTCATGCTAAGTATCCTATTGTTAATGAGTGGAATAATAATGGGGAGCGTAAGCATCCCAAATAAACGGTCATTGTAACCTGTTCTCTATCATATAGCTGGTAGCTCTACGAAAACTACCAGACGTTGAATTGCAACGTCTCTACAATAATATGCACTACCCAAACAGCTAACGGTATTTTAGCTAGCTAATGATTGAAACAGCTCATACATTTAGTATTTAGTTATCTAATAAACGCACTGCTAATACATCACAATTTGCATGATGTAAAATACTGTTAGCAGTAGAGCCTAATAGTAAGGCTAAACCATGTCGCCCATGTGAACCAACAACAATTAAGTCTATATGTTGCTGAGTGGCTATTTCAACAATTTCTTCTTTAGGAACACCCCACACCAACCATTGATTATCTTCACTAACGGCTAAACGTTTACCTAATTCCATGAGTTTAGTTTTTTCCGCTTCTAGCAAATCGTAATTTGAATTTTCTTTTAACGGAATTACTGAACCATAATTAGTATCTGGCATAGGTATATTATCCAATACATGAATAATACTGAGTTTTGCTTGATAGGTATCCGCTAACGATTTTGCTTTATTAGCAACATAATCATTTTGCGCTGAATAATTGACAGCTAATAAGATGTGTTTATAATCATTCATGTTTTTCACTCCATTGTTCATAGGTTTATAGTAAGGTGTTCTACCTGAATATTTTATATTGCTTAAATAATACAAATCCTGCCCATATTAAGGACAATAGCATAATAACTGAGCCTATTATAAAAACAATTTTAGCTAGCGTATGGTCATATTCAATAATGTTAGATTCTGTTAATAAATATTCCCAATCGTGAAAACCATAAGGTGCTGAATGTCCGAAATTACCGCCTAATAGTGGCAAATCGCCTGCACGGGCATCATCCATATAAGGGGCTATATCGAGAAAGTTTTCACCAAACCACCATAAAGTAACTGACGCACCAAATGGATCACGCGTTTTAAATAATAAGGTACCCATACAAATCAGCGGCATTAATAACTGTCCTAATGTGCCGCCTAATGAGGTAATAAATTGCCCAAAAGGTCGAAAAAAAATATGCCCTGCTTCATGAAAAGGGGTATTAATTAAATGTAAAAACGCTTCGCCAAAAGCATAATCATCAATATATGACCTAATTAATAACCACCCCCAAATTGTCAATGCGATAAATATAATGGCTCGCCATATAAAATAAGCGAGGCTATCTTGTAAGGTATCTTCAAAAAGTAACGCGGCAATAGAATGAATATCCTCGTTATCTTCTGAATAGATTTTTATACTGCTCGGTAATACCGTGGGTTGATCCGTTTCTGTCGAATGATATTTAGCATATTTTGCAAAAAAGATACCGCAATGCGGACATTGAATCGCTTGCTCTGGTGTGGCTTTTTTACATTTTGGACAGATCATCTCGTCTCACTCAGCAAGAATCTTGTAAACGGGTCATCCACGGTTCTTTACTGGACGGATCAATATGAAAAGACAGGTTTTCAGATTTGTGTAATAGCCCTTTTTCGCCTGAGGCGTTGGGGTTTAATTGTCTTTTTTCGATAAAATCTGCTAACCGTCTGGCGTTATAAATCACTAATACGCGGTTTTCATTGCTGCTACTGTAAATTTGATAACCAACATTATTTTCATCAAACAAGGGGTTGCGTTGAATCAGTGCATCTATTTTAGCAACATCGTCCTTAGCTAGGTGTTTTATCACGGAATCATTGTGCTGTTTACTTAACAAACGCAGGTAATCGCTGAGTGTGCCAATGCGTTGTTGTTCTTGCAAGCTATCGACTTCTTGGTCGGAAAAAATAAAACTTTCTGCCACCAGATAATGCCTATCGCGTTCACCGTCATTAGCAAACAAGGAGATTTTTTCTAAGGTTTGATGCTCTAAAGCATCTAAAAACGAAGCGGGGGCGCGAATATGTTTATCCACCGTGACTACCCACGGCAAGGCGCGTCCTGTTTGCTCATAACGCGTTTTAACGCTGTTAATGACCGCCGAACGCGGTAATTCATCTTCGCGCCCTTCGGGTTTAACAAGAAACGCATCGACAGCGGTGACTTGGGTATTAAACCCTGCTTGTTTAAATTGCTCAATAATAGTGGCATAACGCGGTTTATAGGGTATACCTGTCCCATCATAAAGAATGTTGATGGCGTTTTGTTTGGCGTGATCAGCCACTAAACTACGCAAGCGATTAGCAAAGGGTTCAACGTAAATGTAATCATCACTGTGATGCCCTGCGGCGGTTAATACCCGATATAAATCGCTAATTTTACGAAACTCATCTAAAGAAGCGACGACGAAATTATCACCACATTGTGCCGTTGCTAACTCTTCAACCGCTGTTTTGCCAGAGCCTGCGCCACCCATACACATAAACAATTTAGGCTGTGCATCAGACACTTTGCCATCAAAGATCGTTTGTGTAGCTTGGTTGAGTTTTTGGCTGATACTACTGAGGCGTTGGTATGCAATTTCTACCGCTCGGTTAAGTCGTTCATCACCATTAGCAACCACTAACATTTTTTGTCGTAACGCTTCGTTATCTGCTAAGTCAAATACTTGCGCTTTATTGCCAGCGCATTGTTTTAACAGCTCCACTAATTCAGTGTGCGAGGGTGAGCGTAGTCCTGATAGCATATTGACATCGAGACAAAACAGCGGTGCCGCACCCGTTGCATCGACAGGAATACCGTCAATATCCGTCTTGCCTGCTACGCGTAAAATCTCAGTGTCAGGTAAATAACCGATGATATTTTCAGCACTACACAACGGATAATCGGCTAACTGCTTGCCTGCAATAAACAGCTTTTCTTCAATACGGTCAAATGGTACTAAACCGCCAGTCACTGACACTAAGCAATCAATACCATCTGCGGTTTTGTGTGACAAAAATGGAATACCAGAAATAAAGCGTTTGTTTTCAGGCCAACGACCATAATCGTTCGCTTGATTTTGTAGATTTTTGCTCAGCGTTGGATCTAGTGCGTGTTGAAAAGCCAGACATATTTCTTCCAAACTGCTATTGGTATCATGTAATGCGTTAGGGTCATTTAGCTCTAGCCGTCTAAAATCAATGCCTTGTTCATACACCGCTTTAAAGGCGGGTAAATTGCCCAGCGCAGTCATGAATAAATCTAAGGTCAAGCGATTACCATAAGAAAATGGACGCACGCTACGCATACTGAGATAAAACCGACTTAAACGTTCAGCAATATTATCGGTACAAATAACAAAACCGTTATTATCAAAAATCGCGCTATCTTGGTTATTACCATCACCGTCTAACACCAAATGCTCAATAGCCTCGCGAAAGGTTTTACGCTTAGTCGCATCGGTCAT
>DFWO01000032.1 GCA_002380945.1 Methylococcaceae bacterium UBA4132
AGCTTGTTTAGGCACTTTTTGGCTAAATTACGACGTAAATCCAAATGTTATTCCAAGTCCATGACGATGTTGCTTTATTCCGTTTGCCTTTTGATGCTTCAGCGCAATGGTAATTTGAACGCTATTTTTAATTAACAATACCGAACAATTTTTAACAAATTTATCTTTGACCGTTTTAACATGATTAAAACCAATAAATTAAAACTATATAATGTTATAAAACCAACAAACTCAATAGTAGGATTCAAGTTTTTTATATCATTTTATAATACTTCGACTATATTTATTAGTTTCATCAACCAAGGCAATAAATGAGCATCGTTGAAGCGTTCAATCAGTATTTTGAGATAATACCTGCCAATTCGGATGCGCTTCGGCAAGAAGTTTATAAATTACGTTATCAAGTATATTGTGTTGAAAAGGGCTTTGAAAATCCCGAAGCGCATCCAGACTGCATGGAATATGATGAATATGATGTTTGTTCTAGTCATTATTTAATTCGTCACATTGAAAGTGATTGTTACATGGCGACCACCCGTCTTATTTTGCCAGACCATCACAATCCAAAAAAATTATTCCCTATTGAAGCCCATAGTCAGATTAATAAGGCTATGCTAGAAAATATAAACCGCTCTCATTTAGCTGAGTTATCACGGTTTTGTGTATCGAAACAGTTTAGGCGTAGAGCCAACGAACAAGATTTACTAGTCACTAATGATGATTTGAATGATGGTGATTTTTCCCGAAAAAAGGAAAAAAATAATAGTGCTAACCTGACTCTTGCGCTGTTTTCCTGTAGCATGAGAATAAGTACCGAACACGATATTCGTTATTGGTATGCGATTATTGAACCCGCGTTAAAACGAGTCGTCGCGGGCTTCGGTATACATGTTATTGAAATTGGTCCACCCATTGATTTCCGCGGCACCCGCGTACCCTGCTTTATTAAACTGGATGATATGTTAAACAGTGTTGCAAAAAAGAATGTAAATTACTGGAATATGCTGACTCACTATGGCGATTATCAAATTAAAAGTTAATAGAACTTTCAAGATAAAATAACCTGCCCGACATTGGAATATTTTGCGGTAATGATGTAGGTGCCGCAGGTTCTAAGTTGTTTCTAGCATCTAATAAATTGCGTACCGAGGCTGATACATTTAAATGCCCAAATAGTTGCTTACCTCTTAAGGTAAAATCAATAGTTTGGTAATCACTTAAAGGTCTGGTATCTGTGCTGGCAGGAAGTCTACCACCTATCCAATTAAGTTGCGGCTGTATGTGCCAATTGGATAAAAATTGCCAATCTATCGCCACATATACATGATGTTCAGGCACATAAGTCACGCTGTCATGTGTTTGCTGATTAATAGCATGTTGCCACGCATAATTGCCGAATAGTCGCCATTCATCACTCGCCTGCCAGTTCCATTCAAATTCACCGCCATAACCCTGCTGATTACCGCTATTGCGAAATGTTGACGAGCGTTTGCCGACATCAGGCACGGCAGCAATTAGGTCTTTAATATCATAATAGTACAGGTTGAGAGCGGTTCTCAGGGCATCAACAGGACGATAATCTAAAGCCCATTCAATAGTATTGATAGTTTCAGGCTTTAAATTTTTATTGCCTAGTAAGACTGGGTTGTTTTGATTGCCTTGTTCTGAAAAACTAGGGGCTCTAAAAGCTCTACCATACAGTAATTTAGTGGTAACTTGTTTATTAATATCCCACACTAACGCCGCGCGTGGATTAACAGTACTGCCAAAATCAGAATAATGGTCATAACGAACCCCTGCTGTGAGTTGCCAATTATCTGTAAACTGCCATTCATCTTGCAATACACCCGAAAAAATGGAGCGATGGGCATTAGCTAAGTAAACATAAGGTGTACCCGTTACATCAGTTAATGTACCATCAACCACCTTAGGCACTGGTGAACCACTAATCACCCCTGCACCATAATTTTTAGCCTCGCGTGTACTTATCTGTTCATAACGAAAACCTGTACTAAGGCGCAAGGTATGATTATCAAAGCCTTTGTAAATTGAACTTAGTTCAATAGCAGGAATGTTCTCTATACGCCCTAAATCAGTAAGTACGCCATTAGGAAACAATGTTGCTGGCAATCTAGGATTGTTACTGAAATTACCATCAGGAAGTAACGGTAGGCGTGCGTTATCAGCAAACACTTGCCCTTGCGCACTAAAATCAGCGTATAAGTAGCTAAGATGCGCAGTCAGCTCTAAATCTCTGAACCAATCTTCAGTGGAAAAACGTACATCTCCCAGATATTGCTGACCCTGAGTTTCGCCATTAGGGTCTAATACTGCGTTGCCACCCACACGAGTTCCTGTATCTAACGCACTAAATGACCAAAAATCAACATCCCAATGTTTACGTTGTAAATTAAGATGTGCATCTAAAGTACTATAACGTCCTTGATACTTACCTGGTGCGTGCGATGCGTGTGTACCAAATGCTCTATCTACAGTGCTTTGAGCATCAGCCTGAATAATTCTGTTTGGATCACCATTAGTGTGTTGGTATTGTAAACTGGTGGCAATATCCCAACCTGCCCAGTTTCCACTCTGTTGCGCCCAGCCACTTTGTGTATCGGCATTCCCAGCGCGAACACCCAGTTTTGTACCATTAATATCTTTAGCTTTTTTGGTGACGATATTGATGACACCTGCAAACGCATCCGCACCATACAACGCAGAACCAGGACCTCGAATGACTTCGACACGTTCAACAGCTTCCAGCGGTAATTCAAAATGTGACATCGTAGAACCGCGAAACGGTGTATTAATACGCGTACCGTTAACCATCATCAATAATTCTGAATTAGTGGCGTTGCGTATACCGCGCAGACTGTAACTATAATCATAAGTGCTGCTTTGTAGACTGGCATGAACGCCAGGTACTGTTTCCAAAACCTCATGTAGTTCCGTTGCCCCCATTGATTTAATTTGCTCAGCGGTCACAATACTGGTTACAGCGGCAGATTGAAAAATAGGCTTAGGTGTACCCGTAGCAATACTAACGGAGGTTTCTGCGAGTTCAGCAGGTGACATAGAAAAATAATCAATTTCAGCAGCCATCGCCTGATAGGTAGAAAAGTAAGCAACTGCAACTATGAGATGGGGACGTTTCATTTTGACGTAGCCATAAAAGGTTTTATAAGTGTAAGTTCGCTCAATAATACAGGTTTTCCAATACCATAACCCTGAACATAATCTACGCCCAATTCACTAAGCAGGTTAAATATTGTTTTATCTTCAACAAACTCAGCAATGGTCTTTTTACCCATAACATGTCCAACTTCGTTAATACACTTTACCATAGCAAGGTTTACTTTATCTTTCAAAATATTTTTAACAAATAAACCGTGCCAGTAAGTCGCAGCAAAATTAGCACGAATAAACATAGTACCATGCCACTCCGTATCGACCATAATGGGTTGCAACACAAATAAATGGGTATCTATGAATTGTGTTATATATCCTGCAATAGATGCTGGGCAACTCCATATATTCTGTTCAACTTTCAGTAATTCGGTAAAAACCTTACCATTAGCATCATAAAGACAAGCCGCTTGTACTTCAGGTAGCGTGTTAATGACAGCAAGATTTTCTCGCTCTAAGTCTTGATCATTAAAAAGTAGCGCGGCGGTACTGCAATTAGCGATAATCGTGGCTACCGCTGACAAGTTATCCTGTACATTTTTTTGAAACTCATTAATTTCAAGTATCAATAAAAACACGCCGATAACTGGTAATGACAATAGACTGGGAAATATAATAATTAGTAGCGGCTTACGTTTGATTGATGAGTCAGCAATACATTTAATCATTGTCGCATCCTTCAACAAGCTCAGAAACTTCCAATAGTTTCGCGCTGATTTTTAAACCGCTTTGATATAATAGTTTTTGATTGATTTGTAATTTTATTCTATCCTGTTGCTTAATAAAAGCAATCATGCCGCATTGCTTGATAAAGGTTGCTTCTTCACCCACAGTTAACATATTTTTAGTTGACATCGCCGCTTTAGCATTGTTACCTGCACTTATATAAACGATGTGACAATGCAGGTCTTTATTAATAGCCGTCAATCTGAATAATTTAATGGGGCGATTAAAGGCTGTTCGCTGTTCAATGCCATTAATTGAATCGCCAAAAGGATCGTTACCTATAATGCAAATATTAAAAGTGTCAGTATTATTTTCCTCAGACCAAGTAATAAATTTAGTGAAATTGAATATATAGCCTGCTTTTATTTTATATTCCTCAATAGGCAAAGTATCCGCATAGGTCTGTGATAAACACAGCAGGCAAGCTAAAAAAACACCAAGCAAGCGGCTACTTTTGATGTTTTGATAATGCAGGGATAAACAAAAAAATTGTAAGGACTGCAACGCGCCGCCTAAATAAAATAAGTAAAGTGGTTCAAGTCTAATCTAAGATAGTTTAGTTGACTACTGAGAAAAAAATTGGCGCATTGCCCTGATTAAATAATGATGATCCCATACTCCCGCGCTTTCTCGGATACTGTGCATTGCCCATAGCGGATTACCGACATCAACACAATGAATACCTAAACGACTAGAAGCCATAGGACCAATGGTACTGCCACAGCCTAAATCATTACGATGGGAATATTTTTGATACGGTATGCCCGCTAACTCGCAACAATCAGCAAAGAGCGCGTCTGAACCACTGGTGGTACTGTAACGCTGGTTCGCATTGACTTTAATGACAGGTCCTTGATTCACCAGCACTTTATGATCTGGATCATAAGCCAATGGAAAACTGGGTTGATAAGCGTGTGCCATGTCCGCGCTTATCATGGTGCTTTTTGCTAACGTGCGTAAAAAATCTTCGCCTTCGGTTTTTGTTGCTAAGGCAATACGCGCCAATATATCAGCAAGAAAACTACCATCCGCGCCTTTATGGCTTTCGCTACCAATTTCTTCGTGGTCAAAAAACGCACAGACTAAGGTGCTGTCTGCTTGTAAAACGCTGTCATCTAATAATGCCAATAATGCCGCATGACAAGAGGCTAAATTATCCAGTTGACTGTTCGCATAAAACTCATTATCTGCACCCCACAATACGCCTTTTTGCGTGTCATAAACGGCTAAATCCCACGATAAAATGCGCTCTGCTTCAATGCTTAACTGCTGTTGTAACCAATTAGAAAAATACGCGCTGGGTAATTGTTGTTCGGTTAAACGCGTTAAAATTAACGGCAATTCCAGTTGTTTATGCAATTTTAAACCGTCTTCATTGACAGTACGGTTCATGTGTATTGCCAAGTTAGGCAAACGCAATAACGGCTTATCACAGCGCACTAACTGGCTCGCTACTTTACCTTGATCATTCTTATAGCTAACTCGCCCTGCTAGACTTAAATCCCTATCAGCAAAGGTTGCTAATATTGGTCCCCCATACACTTCAACACCCAAACGCAATAAGCCATCTGTTGCCGTTGCAGCATTGGGTTTAATGCGTAGCCCAGGCGAATCGGTATGTGCGCCGATTAGTTTAAAGCCTGTTTCAACTAATGGTTTTTGTCCTCGTACAAATACGATAATGGACGAGTCATCACGCACAACGTAATAACGTCCACCTGCTTTCAGTGTCCATTTTTCAGTTTCATCCAGTTTGATGAATGAAAACGCTGCCAGTTGCGTTTCGATAGTATTTACTACATGACTAGGGCTGGGGCTGGCATCAATAAAATCGAGTAGTAATTGCGCTTGTTGTGTGGCGGTCATGGTCATGTTGTTCCTTTTTGTTTCCTATGAGAGTTCATAAATAGTACAGACGTTGCAGTGCAACGTTTCTACGAGTGCTATTTGAGCGCGTCAACCATTGCCAACGCCACCGCTTCAGCCACTTTAATGCCATCGACAGCGGCGGATAAAATGCCCCCTGCATAACCTGCGCCCTCACCTGCTGGATACAAGCCTTGGATATTGATGCTTTGATAATGCGCGTTGCGTTTAATACGAATCGGTGACGATGTGCGCGTTTCTACCGCTGTTAATACTGCATCATCCATTGCAAAACCTTTTATTTTCTTATCAAATGCAGGTAATGCTTCGCGGATGGCTTCAATCGCATAATCAGGTAATGCGGTACTTAAATCGGTTAAATATACGCTGGGTGTGTATGACGGTTGTACACTGCCTAAATTCTCAGATGGCCTCTGTGCCAGAAAATCACCGACACGTTGTGCGGGTGCTTGGTAATTACTACCTCCCAACACAAAGGCATGGGCTTCTAAACGACGCTGCAAATCTATACCTGCCAACGGATGTTCAGGGTAATCATCGGGAGTAATACCGACCACAATCGCACTATTCGCATTGCGTTCATTGCGTGAATATTGACTCATACCATTCGTTACTACATGACCTGCTTCTGACGTTGCTGCCACCACCGTTCCTCCCGGACACATACAGAAACTATACACCGAGCGTCCATTTTTACAGTGATGCACTAGTTTATAATCCGCTGCACCCAGTAACGGATGCCCAGCCGATTTACCAAACCGACACACATCAATTAAGGATTGCGGATGCTCAATGCGAAAGCCGATAGAAAATGGTTTGGCTTCAATATATACGCCATGCTCATAAAGCATTTTAAAGGTATCTCTCGCACTATGTCCGACGGCTAACACCACATTATCACTCACTAACGTTTCGCCATTAGCCAGTTTTACACCGCGTACTTGACCGTTATCAATGACTATTTCATCAACACGATTTTGAAAACGAATCTCACCACCCAATGATTCTATAGTGGCACGGATTTGTTCTACCATCGTGACTAATTTAAACGTACCGATATGTGGTTTGCTAACATAAAGAATTTCAGCGGGTGCGCCCGCTTTGACAAACTCAGTCAGCACTTTACGTCCGTAATGGTGCGGGTCTTTGATTTGTGTGTACAGCTTACCGTCAGAAAACGTCCCTGCCCCACCTTCACCAAATTGTACATTGGATTCAGCATTAAACTTGGATTGTCGCCACAAACCGAAAGTGTCTTTCGTACGTTCGCGGACTTCTTTACCGCGTTCTAAAATAATCGGACGAAAACCCATTTGTGCCAAAATCAAACCCGCAAACAAACCACAAGGACCTGTGCCAATCACAATCGGACGCTGTGTTAATTGCGCAGGCGCGTGGGTGACAAACTGATAAGTAGTATCAGGTGTGATAGAAATGTGCGGGTCATCTTGTAAACGTGCCAATACCTCCGTTTCATTTTTAAGCTCCACATCCAACGTATACACCAGCTCGATAGCATTACGTTTACGCGCATCATGCCCTTGACGGAACACGGTATACGCAATGAAATCTTGTGGCGTGATACTTAGTCGCGTAATAATCGCGGTTTTTATCATGCTATCAGCATGATCCAGAGGTAATTTAAGTTCGGTAATTCTTAACATGATTTTTTTGTCCACATTACTCAATTCGATATGGCTGCATCTCAATCGACAACACCCTATCACCTAATACCGTGCAAACACCGTTATAGCGTTCATCACCTGTTGAAGCAAATTCAAACATATAGCAACGATAAACTTGCCACTTCCCTGCCGCATTTCTTTTTAAACCTATGCGCGTTAATGCCACATACTCATCCAACATAAGCAACTCTAATGCGTTACATCGCGTTTTGACTGCCTGTAACGCCAGTGTTTTCATAGATTGTGCATTGAACCAGTACCAATAAGCCAACAAAAGTAAACTTATTACAACAAGATTATCCAACATGAGTTAAAATCCATCACGAGCGACTAAGGAAAATATAACGCTTATTGTACTAATATTTAGCGCGTGTGTTGCCCATTATGCGAGGAAATAACATGAACCTCCCCCTTACAGGCGGATGCCTTTGTGGTAAAGTTAGATACCAAATATCAGCATCGCCTATAGATAGCATGAACTGCCATTGTAGAACCTGCCAAAAATGGGTAGGCACAGCGTATCTGGCTTTTATGTGGATACCTGCTGATGCACTTACCATCACGGGTGATTACAAAGAATTTACTACCCTCGCCGCCAGCGGTAATAGCGTCTATCGGGGTTTCTGTCCTGAATGCGGCACTGCATTATTTGGAAGATACAGCCATTTTACGATGGTTCGCCCTGTGGCTGCCGCCACGCTTGACGATCCGAGTGTTTTCAACCCCCAAAAAGACATTTGGGTCGCCGATGCCCAGCCGTGGGATATTATGAATCCCGATTTGCCCAAGTATGCAGGTAATCCAGCAAGATCGACGAAGCTTTAACCCCTCGTTGGTCTTTATAACAAGTCCTTAGTAGAGACTAAAACACTTAAATGGAACACACCATGACTTCTGAACTTAGCACAATTGAAATACAGCCTACAGCCGACCACCAGTATTCTGTTATATGGTTACATGGATTAGGTGCAGACGGTCACGATTTTGAAGATATTGCTCGTGAACTCCATGTAAACGCCGCGCCACATATTCGTTTTATTTTTCCTAACGCCCCTATTCAAGCTGTCACCATTAATGGCGGTATGGAAATGCGAGCGTGGTACGACATTTTGGCAATGAACCTAGAGCGCGAAGTGGATATAAACGGCATTTATAAATCCGCAAAATTAATCGAACAACTGATTGAACGTGAACAAAAGCACGGCATTGCTAGTGAAAACATACTACTGGCTGGCTTTTCCCAAGGCGGGGTCATGGCTTTGCATATCGGTTTAAGATACCCGCACAAATTAGCGGGCATTATCGCCCTATCAGCCTATTTACCGACACTAACACAACTAAATAACGAAGCGGCTAACGCTAATCAAAATATACCCGTTTTTATGGCACATGGCATATTAGACTCCGTGGTCGCTATTGAATCAGGCAAAGCGGTATTTGATACGCTTCATGCTCAGGGTCATCCCATTCAATGGCATGACTATGTCATGGAACACGCTGTTTGTATTGAAGAAATAGAACATATAGCCGCTTTTATTAACAGTATTTTTAAATAGATAGATTGATGGATATAACATTTCTCACAATCACCTGTTTTAAAAAAAAGTCCGATAAACTAGAATTGGCAAAAACTACATATATGAACGCACAAGTCTTAACGTGAGTCAGCCGTTATTTGATTTACAAGCCTATTTATTGATGAAAAGTCAGCAATCACGCACTACCCAAGGCGAAGAGGACTTACTTGCTGCCCATCAACAACTCGTTCATGACTTGGTTGAACGTTATGTGGATGCTTTAGAAGCAACGTACAAAAGTGAAATTATCAGCTCGGAACTTAGTTCTACTGAAAAACAGCTCACCCGCGTTAAAAGCATGAATGAGCGACAAATGGCGTTAGTGACCGACTTATACGAGTTACAAGCGCGGGTTGAAACATTACGCACCAATCTTATCGACAGTCAAAACGATGCCAAGATTGCCTTAGAAAAATTACGCGAACTGACAGGCGATGCAGTTACTGATATTCAACCTGTTCGTTTAGACACCACGCAACCTGCCCCCGACGGCGATGTTGATACTTGGATAGAACAAGTAAATCACAGTAACCCCGACATCGCGGCACTTAAACATGCGGTTGAATCCGCCGATCAAAGTATTTCTGCTTACCAAGCAGGGCATTTACCACGTCTTGAATTACAAGCGGGGGCTAATTACAGTGATACCTCTTTTAATAACCAACAATCACCCCCTTACACTGTAGGTACAGTGGGTGTGCAAGCCGATATGCCACTTTATGAAGGTGGCATTACTTCGGCTCGTGTTAGAGAAGCCGAAGGGCACAAAGGATTGGGTATTAGTCAATTAGAACAAAAACTACGCGAGATTGAGAAAATAACCCGCGATGCCTATCTAAACATGGCAACTTCCCCAGCGCGTAGTTTAGCAACCGACCGCCAACTGGAAGCCAGCGAGCAAGCGAAAGCCGCGATGGAAAAAGGCTATGAATTAGGCGTAGTAACCATTGTTGACTTACTCAACGCGCAAAAACAATTATCCGAAGCGCGAAAAATACAACGCGAAGCGCGATATCGTTATTTTAAAGCGCGTAGTAACTTATTACAGCAGGCTGGTCGCCTAGATGTTGAAGAACTAGCAAAATTAAATGACTGGTTAGCAACTGATGCTAACGCTGTTAATGAGACGGTTGCAACTAAAGCCACTAATAAACCTGCTATCAATGCAGCCGCTCACTCTGCACCTAAACCTATCAAAAGTGCAGCTACAAAGCCTGCCGTTGAATCTGCAAATAATCCTACTGATAGGATTGTTAGTAGTCCAGTTACTCCATCTGTACCTAATCCTGTGATAACTGAGGTTACAAAACCTGTCGTTGAACTTGCAAGTAAACTGACTGATACGCCTGTTATCAGTACAGCGACTGAACCTGTCATCGAAATCATGACTAAACCTGCTACCAGCACCGCTGCAAATCCCGTTGTCAAATCAGCCATTAATAATCACCCACAAGTGAGTGCGGGCGACTGTAGTTCTGTTCATGCCGATTACCGAAATCCCAAATATAAACACTGTTTGGCTTTTACGCCACCACCAAAATGATTACTATCATTCAACGCGTGACGAGTGCTAAAGTGACCGTCAATCATCAAAACATCGGACGTATAGACACAGGGATTATGGCGTTGGTAGCGGTTGAAAAAACCGACACGCCAAAAGAAGCAGAACGCTTGCTAGAACGTATTTTGAACTATCGGATTTTTGCGGATGAACAAGACCGCATGAATTTGAGTTTGCGTGATATTAATGGCGGCTTATTGTTAGTACCGCAATTCACACTAGCGGCGAATACCCAAAAAGGTAATCGCCCCAGTTTCGTATCAGCCGCACCACCTGAACAGGGACGTGAATTGTTTAGTTATCTGCAACAACACGCTACAACTATTTATCCTAATGTGCAGTTCGGTGAGTTTGGTGCAGATATGCAGGTGGCTTTGATTAACAATGGACCTGTCACGTTTACCTTGCGAACGTAGTAATTCAATATAGCAAACGCAGTATTTGTAATTAAAAAACCGTTCACACTGAGCTGTGAGCTTGTCGAACAGTCGAAGTGTGAATGTGGTTCGACAAGCTCACCACGAACGGCATCATTTTATTTCGCTTTAGCTATTGAAGTAAAACAGCTAAAGCTGTTTTACTTCTTTGCATATCAAGACAAACCCAACACGTCCTGCATATCATACAAACCAGGCTCTTTATCGGTTAACCACACCGCCGCCCTTACCGCGCCATTGGCAAAGGTCATACGGCTACTAGCTTTGTGAGTGATTTCTAACCGCTCACCCTCGTCAGCAAACATCACGGTATGTTCGCCAACAATATCACCCGCACGGATAGTAGAAAAACCAATGGTTTTACGATCCCGTTCGCCTGTATTACCTTCCCTGCCGTAAATAGCGCAGTCTTTTAAATCACGTCCTAAGGTATCGGCAATCACTTCGCCCATGCGTAATGCGGTACCCGATGGCGCATCGACTTTATGACGATGATGCGCTTCAATGACTTCAATATCGGTGTAATCACCCATCACTTTGGCAGCCATTGCTAACAATTTTAGCGATAAATTAACGCCGACACTGAAATTAGGCGCAAGTACGATGGCGATTTCTTCAGCGGCTTTGTTAATCTCAGCTTTTTGATCGTCACTGTAACCCGTTGTACCTATGACCACTTTTTTACCTGCACGGCGGCATTGTTCAATAAACACCATTGACGCATCGGGACGGGTAAAATCAATCAGTACATCAAATGAATCCATGACAGCAGCTAAATCATCGACCACCTTAATACCGACCGCGCCAATACCTGCCAATTCGCCTGCATCTTTACCAATGGCTATACTGTTTGGACGAGAAATAGCGGTGGCAAGTGTGGCATTTTTTGCTAATAATACTGATTTAAGTAAGCATAAGCCCATGCGCCCTGACGCGCCTACAATTGCAATTCGAGTCATGGCTTAACCTGTCAGTTTATCAAAAAAGTTTTTTACACCATCTATCCATGAAGATTCTTGTGGGCTGTGATGTTTACCGCTACTGGTCAACGATTCGCCCAATTTTTCCACTAACTCTTTTTGCTCTTTGGTTAAATTGACAGGTGTTTCAACCAGAACCTTGCACAATAAATCCCCGACAGGACCGCCGCGCACTTGTTTAACACCTTTGCCGCGTAATCTGAATATTTTGCCTGTTTGGGTTTCAGCAGGGATTTTTAACAATACTTTGCCATCTAGTGTAGGTACTTCAATTTCATCACCTAAGCAAGCAGTAACAAAACTAATCGGCACTTCACAATACAAATTCGCACCATCACGGTTAAAAATTGCGTGTTGTTTTACTTGAATATCAATGTACAAATCGCCAGCAGGACCACCGCGTTCACCCGCTTCACCTTCACCCGCTAAACGGATTCTATCGCCTGTATCAACACCCGCTGGGATTTTTGCTGATAAGGTTTTAGTGTCTTGTACGCGTCCTTGACCATAACACTTACCGCAGGGGTCTTTAATTTGTTTACCTGTACCACGGCAAGTTGGACAAGCTTGTTGAATAGAAAAGAAGCCTTGCTGCATTCTGACTTGCCCATGACCATGACAAGTCGAGCAGATAACAGGACTAGAGCCTTTTTTAGCCCCTGAGCCACTACACTCGGTACAGGTCACTAACACAGGAATACGGATTTTCTTTTCAACGCCAGCAACCGCTTCTTCTAAAGTAATTTCTATAGAATGGCGTAAATCCGAACCGCGTTGCACACCACCATTACTGCGCTGCTGTCTGCCACCACCAAAAATATCACCGAATACATCACCGAAAATATCGCCGAAACCTTCTGCACCACCGAAGCCACCTCTGCCGCCACCCATTGATGGGTCAACACCTGCGTGTCCAAATTGATCATAAGCGGCGCGTTTTTTAGGATCAGATAGCACTTCATACGCTTCTTTGATTTGCTTAAACTTCGCTTCAGCTTCCTCGGGATTATCAGCGTTTCTATCGGGATGATATTTCATCGCCTTGCTACGATAACTTTTCTTAATTTCTGCATCACTGGCGTTACGTTCGACACCCAGTAATTTATAAAAATCTTCTTTTGCTGCCATTGGTTAATAATCTACTGTTAAATTTTCGTGGGGGTTATTATAAAACAGATAAAGCGGTATCCATCATAAATGCTCATGTATCGAGAAATCCTATCCGCTGGTAGTTTTTTGAAGTTAATTCTGCTCAGATAGTGAGGCAAAGATATAGTAGCTAATTAGCAGAATATCAACCCGTATTAGGAGTTTTATATGTCACTACCCGTAGGTGCGAATGAATTCGCACTTACAATGTAGCTGACAATTTGATTTACGGTTTTACGCGCCAAGCCCCACTAACAAGAGCCGCCAACAACGCATCATCTTCCAAACGCAATAACTCGGCAAAGCGTGTCTTTTCAGCCGTATCTGCTATCAAATAATCAGTAGCTAAATAATTTTCCAGCAATAAATCCAGCTCTTTCATACCGCGCCGACATTGCCACTTCAGCTTTGCCAGTTCGTTCACTGTCTTTGAATCAGCAGTTTTTTAATTTCAGCAATAGCTTTGGCAGGATTTAAATCCTTAGGGCAAGTGTCGGTACAGTTCATGATGGTATGGCATCGGTAGAGTTTGAACGGATCTTCCAGTTCATCTAAACGCTCGCCTGTGGTTTCATCACGGCTATCGACCAACCAACGGTAGGCTTGCAATAACACCGCAGGACCTAAATAACGTTCGCTGTTCCACCAATAACTGGGGCAACTGGTGGAACAGCACGCGCACAATACACAATCATATAAACCGTCTAATTTGGCGCGGTCTTCTTTGCTTTGTAGACGTTCAGAATCAGCGGGTGCTGGGGTTTGTGTCTCAAGCCACGGTTTGATAGAGCTGTATTGCGCATAAAAATGACTTAAATCAGCAACTAAATCTTTCACTACCGCCATGTGTGGTAATGGAAAAATTTTGATGGTATCAGGATAAGAGTCGATGGCTTTGGTACAAACTAAAGTGTTTTTGCCGTTGACCATCATGGCGCACGAACCACATACACCTTCGCGACAAGAACGGCGAAAAGTGAGCGTGCTGTCAATATCGTTTTTAATTTTTAAAATAGCATCCAATACCATCGGACCACAATCATCCATATCTACTTCGTAAATATCAATGCGTGGATTCTCGCCCGAATCAGGATTCCAACGATAGACTTCAAAACGGCGCACGTTTTTTGCGCCTTTGCGAGCTTTAAAGGTTTTACCCGCCGTTAATACTGAGTTTTTGGGTAGGGTGAATTCAGCCATGCGTAAAATCTCTCTGTCGGTGAAAATTAGTTAAGAAGTCTACGCTACCAGTAAATAAATGCCTAGCCCGACCATCGTTAAACCGCTGATTAGTTTAAGCCAACGTCCTTCTTTTTCTTGTAATCTGTGTTGGCTTAGGGTGATAACGCCGATTGATAAAACAACCATGTCATCCAACATATAAGCAGCATTATAAAGCAGTAGATAGCCATAGTAGCTGACTGTATCTAATTGTTTTAGGGTTAAAATGCGCGTGTAGAGCGCGGGAAATCCTGAGGTACACATAAATTCAACAATCTGTACTAACGTGGCTAACACCACCGCGCCAATTATCGCGCCCGTCATATTTTTTGCCTGAAGAATGTCGCGTATGCGTTCATAAATAGCAGGTTTAGCCGCGTCAGGAATAGATAAACTAACGCCCCAACCAAATCGCCAGAAGTCTTTGAGATTCAACAACCCAGCCAGTAAGGCAATGATAGCAATGGCAATTTCTGAAATACGCGACAAGCCAATGAGCAGAAACAAGTTAAGCCACGCCGCCATAAATATAAAATAGGCAATGCCTTCAACAGCAACAAAAGTGCCCGCAATGGCTAACATACGCGGTCTGTTATTCATCGGTGCGAGTAAGGCAATCACCAGCAATAATACCCACATCGAACACGGATTAAAGCCATCCAATAAGCCCATTGCGATAGTGAATAATGGTAAACCGACTTCTTCTAAGGTCAGCTTATGCCCCAAGAAAGTCACGGCAAACGTGGGTGGCGCGGGTGTAGTCGCCTCACAGGATATGGTTTGTTCCGCTTCACAACTGCTTGAACTATCCTCAGCATGGGCGGCGGGTTGTGCTTGTGCCAACACATCACGAATTAACTGTCCAGTGCTGATTGCATCTGAGTAACCAATTAACAACTGCCCTCTGACTTGAAAGGCAGGTATACGCACCGTTCTTATACCTTGCTCTTTAGCCAATTGCTGTAAGCGTTGCAATGCGTCTGCTTGTTCAGACACATTAAGAATAACGATTTTTAAAGCAGGTTGCTCCTGTTGCAGAGTATGTAAAAAAACCTCTGCTTTCACACAATGAGGACAACCGTTACGCACAAATACTTCAATATCAGCAACAGGTGCATTTAACTCTGCCGACCAAGCAGATACGGTTATCAGTATCAGAAACAAAATGAATAGCTTAGGTATTGTCTTCGACATGATGGCTTTTCCAAGAAAATGAAAGAGTGTAAATGTTACAATAAACAGTCAATAAACAACAAAACCGTACACGGATGACTAACGATGTTTGGTAATAAATAATCATGCAAAAGTTATCCAGGATTCTCTGCTCATACCTGCAAAAATATCAACCACCTACTTTTTCAGGTAGTTGAAGCTTAGGTAAGCATCCAGTGTAAGCCATTCATATTTACCCTTAAGCCAGAGTATTTCGATGAGGTTACGCTCTGGCTGTAAGGCGGCAGAAAATACAGGAAAACGCCCGCATTGTTGCCAGTCTTTTGCTTATCCTTGAATGCGCCACTACGGTGTATGAAAGTATTGTCCAGTATCACTAGGCAAGGCAAGTTGAACTGTTAATACTTGCTCAACAAATGCTTCAAAGGCGGTAATGTCTGTTTCTGTGGTCACAGCGTGTTCAGCCTTGTGAAAAAATAAGTCATTGTTGCAATTCAAAAAGCCTCACACATGAAATACTTGCTTGGCTGGCAAAAGATGTTCTTAGTCATGCCTATCGGTTGCCAGCTCTAAGAACCTGTTCAACATCTCC
>DFWO01000122.1 GCA_002380945.1 Methylococcaceae bacterium UBA4132
AGTGTAGCCACATCAGACACATCAAAGATGATTTTACTATTGCTAGATTGCAGCAGACAATTTCTTGATAATATATACTGTGGATTATGATACAGAAAATTCCAACTCCGCCCCCTGCCCCAACGTTTTTTCAAAAAATTATAGTTGAAACATTATAAGATGATATAAAAAAGCTTTAATCCTATTGAGTTTGTCATCTTTATAGCATTATAAGATGATATAAAAAAGCTTTAATCCTATTGAGTTTGTCATCTTTATAGCATTATAAATTCATAAAAAACCTAGATGGCATAGTAGGCAACACTATAATTTTAAACTCAATAACAAAAGGGCTTTACTATGTTTAAACAGCTAATCGCTTTATTTATGATAATTACATTGTCGGGATGTGATTATAACACCTTACAATCCAGTGATGAAACTATTACTGCCGCGTGGGCAGAAGTATTAAATCAATATCAACGCCGCGCCGATTTAGTGCCTAATCTGGTGAATGTCGTCAAAGGTTACGCCGCCCATGAAAAAGAGGTACTGGTTCAAGTGACAGAAGCACGAGCCAAAGTTGGCTCTATACAAGCCACGCCCGCACTGGTTAATGATGAGCAAGCCTTTAAAAATTTCATCGCGGCACAAGGGCAAATGACCAGTGCTATTTCGCGCTTATTAGCCGTCGCTGAAAATTATCCGCAACTAAAAGCCGATGGGATGTTTCGCGATTTACAAGCCCAACTAGAAGGCACAGAAAACCGTATCACCGTAGCGCGTAATCGCTACATTAACGCGGTCAAAGAATACAATATTACCGTGCGTTCATTTCCCTCCAATTTAACTGCCATGATGTTTGGCTATACCACTAAGCCTAGCTTTACGGTAGACAATGAAAAAGCCATTTCCGAAGCCCCTAAAGTTGATTTTAATGCCGCGCCCGTCACGGCAACACCGAATCAATAGGCATTCTTATGTTGATTAAACTGCGTTACACAGTCGGCTTAGGCTTACTGTTGTTTATGACCACGCTATGGGCAGAGGTCGCGATACCTGATTTATCCCAGCGTGTCACTGATTTGACCGCGACACTCAGTACCGAACAAATCGCCGCATTGGACACAAAGTTAGCCGATTTTGAAGCTAAAAAAGGCAGTCAAATCGCGGTGCTAATGTTACCTAGCACACAACCTGAAGATATTGCCGCGTTTGGCATTCGTGTTGCTGAGGCGTGGAAAATTGGGCGGAAAAATCTTGATGATGGCGTGATTCTGATTGTTGCAAAAGATGACCGAAAATCCCGTTTAGAAGTCGGACGTGGTTTAGAAGGTGTGATTCCCGACGCGATTGCTAAACGCGTATTGGCAGAAACCATGAGACCGCATTTCAAAGACAATGATTATGCAGGCGGTATTGAAGCAGGCGTTAGCCAATTAATAGGCTTGATTGAGGGGGAAACCTTACCCGCGCCGAGTGGTAACTCAAGCGACACATCGGATGGTTTTGATACTTTTCTCATTTTGTTATTTTTCTGTTGCGTCATCATAGACCTAATATTTTCCTCATTATTGGGTAGCGGCATCGGTGCGGCAGTATCAGGTATTAGCATAGGTGCAATCAGCGCGTTCGCCGCATCATTTTTTGCCTTGAATATATGGGTAGCGGTCATCAGCGGCTTGGCGATGTTCCTTTTTCTTAAACTATTTTATCTATTTGGAGGTAATAGTGGTGGAGGTGGTTCATGGAGTGGGGGTAGTAGCAGTAGCTCCAGTGATTGGGGCGGTGGTGGTGGCGATTTTGGCGGCGGAGGCGCGTCTGACTCATGGTAAAAAAAATTAAACGTTGGTTTAAACACGCTTTTGCACCACCGTGGCGGCAGCGCGTGTTATTTCCTAAAGTAACACTCACCGCGATTGAAACCGCTATCCAACAGTCTGAAATGACACACAGCGGTGAATTACGTTTTGTCATTGAAAATGCGCTGAGTTCTGGTCAAGTGTGGCGTGACGTGTCATCACACGAACGGGCATTGGAGCTATTTTCTAATTTGCGGGTTTGGGATACCGAAGAAAATAGCGGCGTGTTAATTTACCTGTTACTAGCAGACCGTACCGTTCACATCATTGCTGACCGAGGTATTAACCAGCGCGTGGCACAAGCAAAATGGGATGATATAGCCCGCGCCATGCAGAATGAGTTTGGTCAGGGTAACTTTCAACGCGGCTCGCTGATAGGCATCGAACGCATTACCGCATTATTAGCCCGTCATTTTCCCGCCACAGCAGATAATCCTAACGAACTACCTGATGAGCCAGTTATTGTTTAATGAAAGTAGAGACGTTGTGGTGTAACGTCTCTACTTATCAAAATCCACACCTAAACCGCCTAACCCACAATAGCCCTGCGGATTTTTAGCCAAATATTGCTGGTGATAATCTTCCGCATAATAAAACACGCCAAGGGGTTGAATGTCGGTGGTGATGGCTTTATTAATTCCACTTTGCGTTAAACGTTGCTGGTAATGCTGTTTTGAAGCTAACGCCGTATCGAGTTGTACTTGGCTGGTGGTATAAATAGCAGAGCGATATTGCGTACCGATGTCGTTACCTTGCTGCATTCCTTGCGTGGGATTATGAGATTCCCAGAATAATTGCAGAAGCTCCTCATAACTAGTTAAGGAGGGGTTATAAATCACGCTGACTACTTCGGTGTGTCCAGTCAAACCTGTGCAGACCTCTTCGTAAGTAGGATTAGGCGTATAACCACCGCTATAACCAACTGCCGTGCTGACAATATGCGGCTGTTGCCAAAACTTTCGTTCTGCACCCCAAAAACAACCGAGTGCGAACACTGCCTGTTGCAAATGGTCTGGAAACGGCGGGGCAATTGGTTGACCTGTAACAGTGTGCCGATTGGTGATTGGCATAGGGGTGGCTCTACCAGCTAAGCAATCAGCAGAGTCGGGCATAACAAGCTTTTTTGATGAAAAAATCATGGCTTATGGTATGTTAGAAAATAGAATGACTATTTTTAACGGGAACACGATGATAGAGCAAGATTTTTTACGCCGATTTTTATTTGAAGACTTAGGTGTGCGTGGTGAGTGGGTAAATTTAACCACCAGTTGGCAAGCTGCGAAACAGCATCAACAAGGTTCTGATGTAGTTCAGCAGTTGTTGGGGCAGGCGTTAGTCGCTGTGGTGATGTTATCAGCCACTATCAAATTTAAAGGTTCGATGATTTTGCAAGCCCAAGGCGATGGCGATATTACTACGCTGGTGGCACAGTCTACCGATGAACGTAAAATTCGTGGCTTAGTCAGAAGTCATGGCGAGGTCGTAGCAGGTTCATTAGAAACTATGTTTGGACAAGGTCGCTTAGTATTAACCGTCGATTCGGGCAACGCTCAGCCTTATCAGGGTGTTGTGCCATTACAAGGCGATCATTTGGCCGCCGCCTTAGAAACCTATTTTGTGCAATCCGAGCAGTTGAATACCCGTTTATGGTTGTTTGCTAATGACCACGTTGCGGCGGGGTTATTATTACAAGAATTACCCGCACAAAACGGTGATAAAGCCGATTGGCAACGTATTGAAATGCTGGCAAATACCATTACTGAACAAGAGTTGCTTACATTGGACTGCGAACAACTGTTATATCGTTTATTTCACGAAGAAAAAGTACGCTTATTTGACGCTGAACCCGTTGAATTTCAATGTGCCTGTTCACGGCAACGCATAGAGCGCACACTACGCGCAATGGGTAGAGCTGAACTTGAAGGCATACTGGAAGAGCGCGGCGGCGTTGAAGTCATCTGTGAATTTTGTGGTGAACACTATCAGTTTGATAAGATTGACGTAGAACATTTTTTAACACAAGGTGTCACTCATGACTCGGACACTTTGCACTAATAGTAAACGACTATGAAAAAGTTTCGACTAATCAGCGTGCTAATAATCGCCTTGTCATTATCAGGCTGTATGTATTGGGTGCGAGCTTATCAAACTTATCTACAAATGGATGAGTTTGATCGTCATTTTAGTTTTAGCGTTTCTAAGGATGGCGATTTTACGCTGAATTTTAAAGAGCCAATTCTATTTAGTGAAGATTTTGTTTCCCTTTCTAAACTTTATGCCAGTGAAGATATAGCCACTAAAGATGGTGGTAGACGCTGGCGGTATTGGTTTCGCAAACTCGATGCCAAAGGTCAGATTATTAAGCCTGAAATTAAATTTTATTCAGAATTAACCTTTAATAAGGAAAAGAAAATTACCGCATGGTCGTTTTCTTCGTTGTTTTTAGAAATCGCACCACAAAAATTTTTAGAAGCTTCGTTGCGTGCCATCGGTGGCGGTAAAATTGATAAAGAGAAAAGACAGTTACGCGCCAATCCTGAAGGCTTAGAAAAAATTGCCGACCAATTACCTAAAAAAGCGGCAGTTATTGCAAAATTAGGCGAGCCGTTAAAAATTGTTAATGAACCTGAACAAGAAATTTATGAATACCGTTTTTTACTCGAAACGCATTCAATTGAAAAAGGCTATGAAGACCGCGCTTTCAATGACGTTAAAATCACCTTTAATAAAAAGACCCAAGATTTAGTCAAAATGAGTGGACGCTTCGCAGGTTTAAAAGCTTCGATTGATTATCGGAAATTGCAGAAAAATCCCGATGATTAGCCATTTTCGAGAGCGAATGGTTTTATAATGAAACAAACTTATGTAAGTTCGGGTGAGGTGCAAACACCAGCTTACAAAATCATAATGTTAGAGAACTTTGATGCTGAATAAAGTAACGTTAATTGGAAGATTAGGTGCAGACCCTGAGGTTCGTTATATGCCTAGCGGCAGTGCCGTCGCTAATATCAGTTTAGCCACTAATTTTAGATGGAAAGACAAACAAACAGGTGAAAAAAAGGAAAGCACAGAATGGCATCGTGTGGTTTTTTTCAACCGTTTAGCGGAAATAGTCGGCGAATATTTAAAAAAAGGTGGGCAAGTTTACGTTGAAGGACGCTTACAAACGCGTAAATGGCAAGACCAAGCAGGGCATGACCGTTATACGACTGAAATTATTGCCACAGAAATGCAGATGCTCGACAGTCGCAGTGGAGGTACTAGCCATTTCGGCACTGACCAACCGCAAGCCAGTTACGCCGAACCTGTAGCCCCATTGCAAGCCACACCAGAACCACAACCCGCGCATTCCATGCCCCCTGCCCCACCGCCACAATCTTATGATGACTTTGATGACGATATACCGTTTTAAATTACTTGCTCAATCACATCACCGATTTAATAAGAACCAAAACCAACCAGAAAACCGTGTCTCCATGTTAATAAAACGCCTTTTTTTACTTTGTTCAGTGCCTGCTGTTATCACAGGCTGTGCTGAATTTTATGGCTCTCAACCCCCTGCCCCTGTTTATGGTAATGGCACACCACTCTATGGTAACAAGCCGCTACCTAAAGAAATGCCTAAACCCGTTGCCGAGCAGCCTAAACCTGCCGACACAACAGATGCAGTAAAAACCACGCCTCTCGTAAGTGGCGATTCGGTAACAGCACCGAAAGAATTAAAACTTGAGCCATTGCCACCAGGACAAACGTTATTAACACCTGCACAAGAACAAGAGCTTGCGGCACTACAACAAAGTCCTGTTCAACCTGAATTAGACACAGAGTCAGAAGCCAAGCCAAAACCTGTCAAAAAACAGCCTGTTATCGAACAAGCACCTGAAACGGTTGATGCACCACCGCCACCCGCTTCTACACCTTTTCAACCGTTAGAAACATTCACACCGTCATCGCCTGCGGTCGGTTCATTAGTGTTAGCGGCGAATGAAGACAGTCAAAAAGGCAATATTGAAGCGGCAACCACCACACTGGAACGCGCCAGTCGAATAGAGCCACGCAATGCAGCTTTGTATTACAAACTGGCATTATTAAAACTCAAAACAAAACCCAGTCAGGCAGAAGATTTGGCAAAAAAATCCGCGCAACTAGCAGCTAACGATACGGCACTAAAAAAACACAGCTGGTTATTAGTCGCCAAAGCAAGAGAAATGCAGAAAAATTTTCAAGGGGCTGAAGAAGCGCGTAACAAAGCGAGCAAATTTTAGTAAACCGATGTAGGCGCGACAAGTCGCGCCCACAACTCATAAAACCTATTGTTTAAAATATGAAAACCACACCGCCAGACGTTTTAACAACACTAACCACCATCCGTGATTATATTCGCTGGGCTGCCAGTCAATTCACCGAAGCACAAGTATGTTTTGGTCATGGTACAGCCAGTGCGTTAGATGAAGCTGCCGCCTTAGTGCTACATACTCTTCATCAACCCTATAACCTCAGTGAATTTTATTTGGCATCGGTATTAACACACTCAGAACGGCTAGCGATTGTTGACATCGTACATAGACGCATTCAAGAAAGAATTCCTGCCGCCTATTTAACCCATGAAGCGATTTTTTCAGGTCTCGCCTTTTATGTTGATGAGCGCGTCTTAGTGCCACGCTCACCGATTGCTGAATTGATTGAACAACGCTTTGCACCGTGGGTAGAAGAAGATAACGTCGTGCGTATTTTAGATTTATGTACAGGTAGTGCCTGTATCGCCATTGCCTGTGCGTATGCGTTTCATAACGCGCTGGTTGATGCGGTAGATTTATCACAAGACGCACTTAACGTTGCTCAAATCAATGTTGAAAAACATTTTATGGAAGATACCGTCACTCTGTATCAGTCGGATTTATTTCAACAACTGCCAGCCGCCCGCTATGACATTATTGTCAGTAATCCGCCTTATGTATCTACGCTGGAATGGACATATTTGCCTGAAGAATTTCATGCCGAACCTGCAATGGGCTTTAAAGGTGGCGAGTCTGGCTTAGATTTAGTGTTGCGTATTTTGATTGATGCCGCTGATTTCTTGGCAGAACACGGTATTTTAATTATTGAAGTCGGTAGTAGTGCTGAAACCTTGCAAAGTATTTTCCCCGATGTCCCCTTTTACTGGCTGGATTTTGAACGCGGCGGTGATGGCATCTTTTTACTCACTGCTGAACAAGTGCAGCAATATCACCCATTATTTAAATCAGCTTTGGATGCGTCATGTCTGGAAACACAATAGGAAAATTATTTACCGTCACCTCATTTGGCGAAAGTCATGGTGCGGCGATTGGCTGTATCGTTGATGGCTGCCCCGCAGGCATGGCATTGTGCGAAGCCGATATACAAGGCGATTTAGACCGCCGAAAACCTGGTACATCACGCCACACTACCCAACGCCGTGAAGCCGATGAAGTGAAAATCTTATCAGGCGTGTTTGAAGGCAAAACCACAGGCACACCGATAGCATTACTGATTGAAAACACCGATCAACGCTCTAAAGATTATTCTAAAATCGCCGATACCTTTAGACCAGGTCATGCTGATTACACCTACCATCAGAAATACGGCTTTCGTGATTATCGCGGTGGTGGACGCTCCTCAGCACGAGAAACTGCCATGCGCGTTGCGGCTGGTGCAATAGCGAAAAAATATTTACAAGAACAAGCAAACATCATCATACGCGGCTATCTATCAGAATTAGGTCCAATTAAAATCGACAAACTTGATTGGGACGTAATAGAAACTAACCCATTTTTCTGCCCAGATGCTGATAAAGTCGCCGCAATGGAAGCCTATATGGACGCGCTACGCAAAGAAGGCAATTCTATCGGTGCGCGGATTGAAGTGGTAGCCAGTAATATTCCTGTTGGCTTAGGCGAACCGATTTTTGACCGTTTAGATGCCGAACTCGCCTACGCCTTAATGAGCATCAACGCCGTGAAAGGCGTAGAAATTGGTGATGGTTTTGCTTGTATCAATAGCAAAGGCACAGACTTCCGTGATGAAATCACCCCCGACGGTTTTTTAAGCAATCATGCAGGTGGTATTTTAGGCGGTATTTCCAGCGGTCAAGATATTAGAGCCAGCATCGCCTTAAAACCCACCTCCAGCTTACGTTTAGCAGGTCGTAGTATCAACGCCCAAGGCGAAGCGATTGATGTCATCACCGAAGGTCGCCATGATCCCTGCGTAGGTATTCGCGCCACACCTATTGCTGAAGCAATGGTAGCCATCGTATTAATGGATCACTACCTCCGCCATCGAGCGCAAAATGCGACTGTCAATACAGGCTTACCAACTCTACGGTAAGCCCATTTCGTAAATTGGGTTGCCGCTTTTTGGCAACCCAACATAAACCCCACACATTAACTGGTTCTGTTGGGTTAGGCTATTGCCAACCCAACCTACTCCACTGATTGTCGATGCCGACATCTTACGGCATACAATGCAACAATCTTAAATATCCAACATTTGGAACTAACGCAGGTAACGAATGTCTTCGTTAAACCGTAGTCAAATCGTATTTACGACTTGCTCAGCTTAAAGTGTACTCCTAACAGTCGCTTAATAGAGAGGATTTAGACATGAAAGCAAAACATATTATTTTTGTTCACGGTTTGTTTGGTTGGGGAAAAGATGAAATGGCAGGCTTTCCCTACTATGGCAAAGGCATTACAACGATGAAACAGCAATTAGAAAACAATGGACGCACAAATGTCAGTGTCCATGAAGCAAGCTGTGGACCAGTCAGCTCATTTCATGATCGTGCTTGCGAAGTATTTGCGCAAATTGTCGGCAAAAAAGTTGATTACGACGGCGATCAAAAACAGCACTGTAATAAAAACCATCACAGTCCGACATCTAAAGACTATTCTGGGAAAGCATTCGTAACAGCATGGTCTGAAGACAATCCCGTTATTTTGGTTGGTCACAGTGCAGGCGCACACACTTGTTTGCAATTACAGCAATTATTAGAGGATGATTTTTGGGGATGTGGTTCAAACGCTAACTGGGTAGAAGCGGTGGTTTGTATTTCGGGGGTAATTAATGGCTCGACCCTGCCCTATATGCTGGGCTGTGATAAGGCGACGGGCAAACTGACAGGTGCGATTGGTAATTTTATTGGCATAGGCGTACAAACCTTGGGCGGATTAACGCGAGGATTTGCGCGTAATATGTTTGATTGGGATTTGGAACAATGGGTTGGACAACCAGAAAACACTAGCTTAGGCGATTTTATCACAAAACTGCAAAACAGTCAGTTTGCCAATAGCAATGATAATCTTGCTTATGATCTCACCTTGCAAGGTTGCAAAAAAGCCAATGAACGGTTTCACACCAATGAAAATACCTACTACCTCTCCGTGGTGACTGAGCAGACTTCCGCTTTACAGTTTACCGACAAACAACTACCGAATTTCTTCATGAACCCCACCTTAGCGGCAAGTGCTTTTTATCAAGCTGTCGTGGTGGATTTTGACGATGGTGAGAAACCCATAGCAGGCTGGGGAACTGGCGATTTAACCATCGACAAATGGCGAGAAAACGATGGTGCGGTGAGTTCAATTTCCCAACGTTTTCCATTTACTGGCGGCAATCATCCTGTCGGTGGCGAAGGTTTTGCAGAAGGTCAACATCTGACTAAAGGCAAATGGTATTACGAAAAAGCCGAATCCATCACAGGGAAGAGTATGGATCATTTGGATGTGGTGTTTGGCTATCTAACAGACCCCAGTTTAGGTGATGCACATAGGTCACTGTATACCAAACTTTGTGATCGGCTTTGTAGTTTATAGTTAGATAGAGTGAGCGACGCTTCTCTGCCCACCCTTGTATCTACTAGGAGGTTTTATGGCATCACTAGATGATTTAAAGCAAATGTCTGAAAAAAAGAGTAGAGAATGTAAGGTTCAATCAAGTGCATTTTCCATATCGCTTGGTGTTTTAGCCCCAGCAAATTTTATATTTGTTGTTGGAGCGGCTTTGTTGTCTTTGGTAGCGGGTGCTTCTATTTTAATTGAAAATCAGATTATTTTTAACCTGCAAGCAGGAATAATGGCTATTGTAAGTGGTGGCTTTACAATTATTCACTCCAAGCTCGGATGTGACCAATACCAGGCAGAATGCAAAAAACTTGTAAGCTATTACAAAGGTATTGCTGAAGATTATTCAAATCTATCGTTGATAGGTGATGCTGATGAACTTAAAAAAGAACTAGATGCGCTTAATAAAGAACTATCAAAAACTATAAAAAATTCAAGTATATTCCCCTTTGATTGGGCAATTGATTTAGCGAACAAACGTTCAACGCAATAATTGAAACCAGCAGGGGTTAGGTTAGTGCAATTATTGGGTTGGCTTATCGCCAACCCAACCTACAAGTGTCAAAAAAACGAGGATGTTTTATGAAATCAGATGACAAAAACACTATGCTTAATCGCCGAGAATTCCTGCAAGGCATGAGCATGGTAGCCGCAGGTTTGGCGTTTACGCCGCTACGCGGACAAGCGGCAACCGAAACACTCGATTTTGGCAATGGCACAAGAGAGCTTGTAAGTTACCCACAGAAACGCCCGCTGATGCTTATTACCGCACGACCGCCCCATCTTGAAACGCCATTTTCGACATTTAATGAGGGCGTTGTCACACCTAACGATGCTTTTTTTGTTCGCTATCATTTGGCAAATATGCCCACAGCCATTGATGGCGAACAACATCGTTTGAAAATATCGGGTTTGGTTAATAAAACGCTATCCCTCAGTCTTGCTGAACTGAAAAAGCTTGGCGAGCCTGTGGAAGTGGTTGCGGTTAATCAATGCGCTGGCAACAGTCGAGGCTTTTCTGCACCGCGTGTCTTTGGCGCACAATTAGGCAATGGTTCAATGGGTAATGCCAAATGGACAGGTGTGCCGCTTAAAACCGTGCTGGAACACGCGGGTGTGCAAGCGGGAGCGAAACAGGTTACTTTTAACGGCTTGGATAACCCTTTAATGTCGGGTACGCCTGACTTTATCAAAGCACTTGATATTGATCACGCGCTCAGCGGCGAGCCACTGATTGCGTGGGCAATGAACGATACAGACATTCCTTTTCTCAACGGCTATCCCATTAAACTGATAGTACCTGGTTATTTTGGTACTTACTGGATCAAGCACTTGAGTGAAATTTCAGTCATCGATCATGGTTTCGATGGGTTCTTTATGAAGACAGCTTATCGGCTACCCGATAATGACTGTGAATGTAGTGCCGCAGGTATCGCTTTGGCTAAAACCAAACCGATAACCCAGCTTAAAATCCGTTCTTTCATCACCAGTTTGCGTGCTGGTGACACGCTAAGATACGGCGAAACCATTGTGTTACGCGGCATTGCCTTTGATGGTGGCGGTGGCATTGCGGCGGTAGACATATCCGACGATGGCGGGCAACATTGGCAAGCATCAACATTAAGTAAATCCTTGGGAAAATATTCATTTCAGGAATGGCAAGCAAGCTGGAAGCCCAAAGAAAAAGGCACGATTGCCTTGCAAGTACGCGCTCGCAATCGGCTTGGTGAACAACAACCTGCGGTCAGTACTTGGAATCCAAGTGGCTATGCACGCAATGTGATTGAAACAACGCCTGTTCTTGTCGTTTAAGGAGCTACTATGAAACAGTTAAACGGAACACACATAGTGGCAAGTTTCATCTTGTTAATTAGCACAGCATTGGTTTCTGCTGAAACTTTGACCATTAAACTACCCGCTGAAACCGTGAAACTTAGATCATCAACGATGGCAGGTTACACCTTGGCAACACAGCGTTGCCTAATCTGTCATTCAGCCGACTATATTGAGTATCAACCACCTGCTATGCCAGAAAAAAAATGGCTGGCTGAAGTGAATAAAATGCAGCACGCCTACGGCGCACCAATTACTGATGATGAAGCAAAACAAATAGCGGCTTATCTTGCTTCAGCATACACGGGTAAAGCCGCACCAACACAGTAAACAGTGTAGATTTTACCTAAATGATTAAGTTGATAATTGCATCCGTTCCATTAAATAGCATAAGCAATCTTGTCGAATGACTCGCTCATTTAAGGTCAACATAGATGGCATGGCTGGACGGGTCATGACTAACTGACCTGCTTCGTTATTAAAAAACTGTGTGGTTATATCATTGCCATCATCATTTTTGGCGAGTACGGGCATACCCGCATGATTGATTTTACCTAATCGTGTGCCAGCCGATACATCGGTAAAATTCATTTGTTCTAAATCAGGGTTTAAATACAAATCTGCGTTTTCATCGCTGAAACTAAAACTCATATTCTCAGCAATGGTCACTTGAGCGACGGTATGGTAAAGATCAAACTCTTGTTTAGTGATGGCGCTGTTAGGTAATTCGGTCAGATGCAAACAACTGTCGAGAAATTCAAACGCGTGTTCTGTACCGTGCTGTTGTGCGGGGCGACCACATTCTAAGGTGACTGCGGGGCAAAGTTCTGCAAACGCAGACGATTGTGTGCCTTTGGGATGAGTAAAATACACGATTAAACGTCCGAATAATCGCCCTAATTGTAAAAACTCATTATCCAATTTATTGATACAGGCGTAATGCGGATTTAGCCCTGTATTATTATGCACGTCAATACTGGCAAACAGCTTACGCTCACGCATGATGTCAACAATTTGTGCTGCCCACTGCCGTTCAGGCGAATCAGCTAGCTGTGTTCCTGACCAAACGCGATTAAAATCGGGCTGACCGTCAAGCCGCCGTTGATTCAACCGTGCCGCTTGGGTGTTGCCAAAAAAAATACTTAACGAACGCGGTAAGGTTTGTTGATGATATTTTTGCAATAAACGTTGCATGGCTAAAAAGCCCGTCGGCTCATTACCATGTAATAGGACGGAAACAAACAGCGTATCGTCGTGTCTGCCAGACAAATGAAACAACGCGGGCTGTGGAATAAGTTGGTGCAGATTTTCGACTGCGACATCGAGCAAACCAGCGGGTAATTGGGTGTATTGTGGTATCAAAGTATTGTCCATTCGCCGACGGGTTGATTACGGCGTTGATTATGCAAATAACAGCGCGTTAAAGCGACAAAATCGTTTGGGTATTTTTGCATAAAAGCCCGTTGCCAGACACTACCATTTTGTAGATTAGCCACACGTTGACGAATAATATCCAAATATAAATGAATATCCGCCTCATCAATGTGCAGTGACTTCAACCCCAATACGGCACGCGGTAATAATTCATTGTTCAACAAACTAGGTAAACGGTGTTTTTGACCATCAAACCAGATAATATGTGCATCCAAACCGTAGCGAGCAGCTTGATAAAAATTATCCTTAGCCTGAGAAAAAGCTAACGGACTGGCTTGCGTTTGTAATGTTTCACACAGATTTTGGCATAGCCCATAAAAAAAAGCCGCGTTAGCAATACTATCTATCACCGTAGGTCCTGCCGAAGGCGTGCGATGTTCAATACGAATATGCGGTGTACCGTCGTCATCAAACCCCACTAATGGACGATTCCATCGCCAAATCGTGCCATTATGCAGACGTAAATGTTGTAACTGCTCAGGTTTTGTGTCGAAATGTTCTGGCAATAACACAGGGAAATGCGCCAGATTTTCCGCGAAACATTCAAAAATAGAATGCCGTGCAAAGTCTGAACCAAAACTAACGCGCCATAATGGACCTTGCGATGCCCCACCGAAACCGCCCGCCCGTACCGATTGCTCAAATAACGGAATCCGCGATTCTTGCCATAAATCTTTACCAAACACAAAAGGCGCGTTAGCACACAGCGCAACCATCGGCGCGGAAGTCAAAATTGACGCATTATAATAAGGCACAGCAAGATTTAAGGGACATTGCAGATGCAATTGAAACGAAGTCGCTGCCGCTTCTATCATCACATCATGATGGTCGATTTTTAAATGCTCATGACCTTGAATATCCAAATGAATCGGTTGTTGATTACGAATTTTCAACACCTGCTCATTTAATGCACGATAACGGTTCATATTGGACATATTGCCTAAATGAAAGTCATCCTGCTGTAGCGTGGGTAAACAGCCTATCATCAATAAATGGAGCTGCCTATTACGCGCATGTTGATCCGCCTGTTGCCAAGTGTCGAACAAATCACGCGCTAGTTGGCTAAGGACATTACCTTCTAACAATAAAGGCTGGGTATTCAGCTCAATATTAAATTTTGCCAATTCAGCCGATGCTAACGGATTATTAAAAGAGCTTAGATAGGCTTCATTACAAGGCGCGGGACGCATCGCATCATCCAGTAACCACGCTTCAATCTCAAACCCTGCCACTGGACGGTGTTGTGAACACACACCTTGGCTAATCAAATGGTCTAATAACTGGGTTTCAATCGCTAATTGCTGTTGAAAATGCACAAAATCGGTCGCTTGATAAAACTGAGTGTGAATTTCCTGTCCCATGATGATACACCCGAATGAAAAACAGAGTAACGAGCATAGTACCGAACTGCATGACTAATGCCAATATGTCGCGATGAGAAAGGAAAATTGTAAAAGATGCTAACATAAACGCATGACGACGTTTTACCCATTTAACAAGACCGTTTAATAACGGATACCCGTACATGAAGCATTCAATGTCTATACCCTACTGGCGATTATCTGGTTTTTACTTCTTTTATTTTGCAACCGTTGGCAGTTTTGTACCCTATTGGAGTCTGTATTTAAAACATATTGGCTTTAGTGCGGATGCGATTGGTGAATTGACGGCTTTTTTAATTGGCACAAAAATGATTTCGCCCAATTTGTGGGGCTGGGTTGCTGATAGAACGGGGAAAAGTTTACGCATTATTCGTATTGCGGCTTTTTTTGCAGGCTTGTTATTTGCAGGATTTTTATTCTTTCATGGCTATGTATGGTTTGCGGCGATTACGCTGAGCTTTAGTTTTTTCTGGAATGCCGCGTTGCCACAATTTGAAGCGGTGACCTTGCAACACGTTAAAACAGAACCGCACCGTTATAGTCGTATTCGACTATGGGGATCAGTCGGTTTTATTGTGGCAGTGTTAAGCGTTGGTAAGTTGTTGGATGTGTTGACGATTAACAGCCTACCCATCGTGGTTATCACGTTGTTGGCGTTAATGTGGTTAATGAGCTTAATTACACCCGATGCCAAAATGACTATTCATCATGGCGATGGTGCTGTGGGTATGTGGCAAATTCTGAAAAAACCTGAGGTATTGGCGTTTTTGCTGGTAAGTTTGCTCGTACAATTGGCGCACTCACCCTACTATGTATTCTATTCAGTGTATCTTAAACACTATCATTATTCCGCAAGTGACACAGGTTTACTGTGGAGTTGTGGTGTAGTGGCGGAAATTGTGTTGTTTATGTATATGAAACGCTTGTTGGCTAAAGTGTCGTTACGCGCTGTATTGCTGGCGAGCTTGATGTTGTCAGTGTTGCGTTGGTGGTTGATTGCTAATTATGCCGATAATATGGTGTTATTGGTGTTTGCACAACTATGTCATGCGGCAACCTTTGGCGGTACACACGTTGCCGCTATGCACTTAATTTATCAGTATTTTGGCGAACGTCATCAAGGCAAAGGACAAGCTTTGTACACCAGTTTGAGTTTTGGTTTAGGCGGTATGTTGGGCAGTTTGTATGCAGGTTATTGTTGGGAATCGCAAAGCCCAGAATTTGTTTATTTAGTCGCAGCGGTGTTTTGTGGTGTGGCGTTGCTAATTGCCTATGTGTGGGTGGGTCGGGAACAAAGTCATGAGACAGGAGTTCAATAGCTTTAGCTATTACCGTAAACAGCTAACGCTGTTTTACACCAAAATACGTTAAAATAAAGTCCAGTTTATTTTTCTTGGAAAAAACCGTGTTTGAAATTATAAAAAGTGGTGGCTGGATGATGCTACCCATTGTCCTCAGTTCTATTGTAGCAATGGCGATTATTGGCGAACGCTTGTGGTCGTTACAAAGAAAGAAAATTTTGCCACCTGATTTAGTACCGCAAGTATGGAAACTGCACCGCGAACAAAAACTAACTGCCTCAGCGTTGAAACAGTTAAAAAATAGTTCACCGTTGGGCTGTATATTAGCTGCTGGCTTAATTAACAGCCATCACGGCAGAAAATTCATGAAAGAAACCATTGAAGAAACAGGTCGTAAAGTCATTCATGACTTAGAACGTTATCTCAATACCTTAGGTACGATTGCCGCTGTCAGTCCGCTGTTAGGTTTATTAGGTACAGTATTCGGTATGATTGATATTTTTGCCGCTTTAATGGAACACGGCGCGGGTGATCCGAGCGTGTTAGCAGGTGGTATTTCAGTGGCACTGATTACCACAGCGGCAGGTTTAACCGTTGCTATTCCTAGCCTAATTTTCCACCGTTATTTTGAACGTTTGGTCGATGAGTATGTAGTGGCAATGGAAGATGAAGCTCTTAACCTTATTGATATACTGCACGGAGACCGCGAGGTATCTTAATGCGATTTCAACGTAAAAAAAGACAAAGTGTAGACATCACGTTAATCTCTATGATTGACGTATTATTTGTGTTACTGCTGTTTTTCATGGTATCCACCACGTTTAATCGCAACACCGAAGTTAAAATTAAATTGCCTGAAGCTAACGGTGCAGAAGCAGGTAGTCATCCAAAAATGATTACCTTATCCATAGATGCTAACGGTGCTTACACGCTAACAGGTGAAGATAACACCGCACACCCACTTACTGATTCAAACATCGAAACGCTAAAACAAGCCTTGCGCAATCTATCAGCTAACAAAACCGATACGCCGTTTATCATCAATGCGGATGGCAAAACCCCACATCAAGCGGTTATCACTGCCTTAGAAGCTGCAAGTAATGAAGGTTTTACACAAATTACCTTTGCCGCACAAAAACCACCTGTTCAACCATGAAAAAAACACTGGCCAGAAAGCTAACTGACATTTGGTATAAAGACCCTTTCATCGGCGCGTGGCTAATGCCCTTTGGGTTTTTATTTGCCGATATAGTGAGGTTTAGAAAATTTCTATACCGTATCGGTGTATTAAAGACCCAACGTTTGCCTGTCCCTGTGATTATTGTCGGTAATATCACCGTAGGCGGGACAGGAAAAACGCCGTTAATTATTGCCTTAGCCAAACGGCTACAAGACGCAGGTTTTAAAGTCGGTATTATCAGCCGTGGTTATGGCGGTGATGCCCTGCCACGCCTAGTCACAGTCGATAGCGACCCTGCACAAGTCGGTGATGAAGCATTATTAATAGCTAAGCAAACAGGCTGTATGATGGCAGTTGCACCGTTGCGCGTTGAAGCAGGTAAACTATTACTTGAACACACCGATTGCAATGTCATTCTATCCGATGACGGTTTACAACATTACGCCTTACACCGTGACATAGAAATTACGGTGATTGACGGTGAACGGCGATTTGGTAATGGTTATTGCTTACCCGCAGGACCCTTACGCGAACCCATACACCGTTTGCAAAGCGTGGATTTTATCGTCGTCAATGGTGAAAAAACCGAAGCCAATGAATATGAAATGCACATCACAGGCGATACCGCTGTTAATCTAATCACAGGTGAACATAAACCGCTGTCCGCCTTTGCAGCTGAAAACAAACTACACGCGTTGGCAGGGATAGGTAATCCAAATCGTTTTTTTAACTTGCTCACTGCCAACGGATTAATTTTTATTGCGCATAGTTTTCCTGATCATTACGTTTTTCAGCCAAACGATATTCACTTTAAAGAACCCGTGTTAATGACTGAAAAAGATGCGGTTAAATGCACCGATTTTGCTACCGAACAGCATTGGTTTGTGCCTATCACTGCTAGACTGGACAACCACTTTACTGAACAACTCCTAAACCTACTTGAGAAAAAATATGTTAGATAAAAAATTGCTAGACATTATGGCGTGTCCGATATGCAAAAGCCCATTACGCTATAACGCTGCTCAACAAGAACTGATTTGCAAAGCAGATAAACTGGCATTCCCCATTCGTGACGATATTCCTGTGATGCTAGAAGACGAAGCTCGCACCATCAGCCTTGAAGAATATGACGCGCTAAAATGAACCAGCCGTTTAAAGTTGTTATTCCTGCCCGTTACGCCTCAACACGCCTACATGGCAAGCCGTTACTGAACATTGCAGGCAAACCGATGATTGCTCATGTGTGTGAACGGGCAAAACTAGCAGGTGCAGAAGACATCGTGGTTGCTACTGATGACACGCGCATTTTTGACACCGTTACCGACCTTGGTATCAAAGCCGTCATGACCAGAGAAGACCACCAAAGCGGCACAGAAAGAATTGCCGAAGTTGCGGGTATTTGTGGCTGGCAAGCCCATGACATTATCGTTAATTTACAAGGTGATGAACCGCTGATACCGCCCGATTATATTCGTGAAGTTGCTTTTGCATTGGCAGGGCAGTCGCAAGCAGGTATTGCTACGCTTGCGGCAAACATTGTGGACAGCGCAGAAATTTTTAACGCCAATGCGGTTAAAGTGGTACTGGATAAAAACAACTACGCGCTGTATTTTAGCCGCGCCCCTATTCCGTGGGAACGAGCTAATTTCAGTACCAAAGGCGGTACACCAACAGGCGCGATACCTTACTTACGCCACATTGGTATGTATGCCTACACAGTCGCCTTTTTAAACCGCTACTGTTCATGGCAAGCATCACCGTTAGAAGCCGTCGAATCCTTAGAACAACTTAGAATCCTTTGGCACGGTGATAAAGTATTAGTAAAAGTAGTCGATAAAACGCCAGAGGCAGGCGTTGATACGCAGGAAGATTTATTGCGTGTGGAGCGAGTGTTGTTGTCACTGTAGAGGCACTTTCATATTACAAACTGCCCATAAAAAAGGCATCCGAAGATGCCTTTTATCACGCAAAAAACTAACCGCTTAATCGTAGCTATAATGCTTACGCAATGGTTTAACCACTTCCCAGTGACTATCTAAGCCTGCATGAAACACAACTAAATCGTTGGGTAAAATGCGTACTGGCTCACCACCCGCAGGGGTAACAATAATCTCACCTTCCAGTATGTAGGCAGTTTCAGTCTCATCGAAATCAATCGGGAATTTAGACACTTCTTTTTCCCAAATCGCCCAGTTAGCAACGCCTAATTCTTTCAGACGTTCTTCGCTAGGGTTATGTTCAATCGTAATTTGACTCATGTTTTTCCTTGTGTAATAACTAATAAAAAGGCAATTTTAACATTGTTAAGACAGGGCAACCAAAAGAAAAGACCGCATCAGCCTAAAGATTGCTATTGTATACAGGTGTACCTATTATGACACTGTGAAACCACGACAAGGCAACAAGTTCAACTCAAACAACTACACATTCTTACGATTGTCCAAAAGGTTACTTCCTAATGCTAAGACTCATCCACACCGCCGATTGGCATCTAGGTCACACTTTACATGGTGTTTCACGTCAACTTGAACATCAACAATTTTTAAATTGGTTGCTCAGTGAATTACTAAACCAGCAAGCAGACGCACTGATAGTGGCTGGCGATATTTTTGATTCGGCAAATCCATCGGCGGCGGCGCAAGCACAATTATATGAATTTTTGGTAGTAGCTAAAAAACAGCAACCCAACTTAAATATTGTTTTAATCGGCGGCAATCATGATTCAGCAACCCGTTTGGACGCACCGTCATCCATTTTGAATGCGTTAGGCGTGCATATTGTGGGCGGTTTACAACGTGATTATCAGCGCGATATTGATTGGCAACGCTTAATAGTCCCACTGACCAATGCCAATGGTGACATTAAAGCATGGTGCGGGGCGATGCCATTTTTGCGTAATGCAGATTTGCCCAACAGTGAAAACGACGATGAGCCTTTAATATCAGGTGTTAAAACGCTATACAATGAATTATTTACCCAGCTACAACAACGCGCAAAAAATGGTGAAAGTCTAATTATGACAGGGCATTGTTATATGGTGAAGGGTAATGTCTCAGAACTCAGTGAACGAAAAATTTTAGGCGGTAATCAACACGCATTGCCAGTTGATTTGTTTCCTGACGAGATTGATTATGTGGCATTGGGGCATTTGCATTTAGCGCAAACCGTAGGCGCAAAGTCTCATATTCGTTACAGCGGTTCACCGATTCCACTATCGTTTGATGAAAGCCATTATGTGCATTCGGTATTGCAAGTGGATATAAAAGCGGGGCAACCTACCGAAATTAGCGCGTTGAAAATCCCCCGTCATACTGAATTACTCCGTCTACCTAACAGCAAAGATTTTGCCACGCTGTCGGACATACTGGCGCAGTTAGAAAATTTACCGCTAGCCAATGTCCACGACACACAGCACCCCTATCTGGAATTGCGCATTAAATTGGACAAAACCGAACCCAGTTTGCGCCAACAAATAGAAGAAGTGATTGCGCGATTGCCCGTCCGTTTATTAAAAATCACCACCGCCTACGCAGGCAGCGACGGCAGCTTGGCAGATTGCCAACTTGAGCAACGCTTGGAAGAATTACAGCCCTTGGATGTGTTTCAACGCTGTTATAGCAATAAATACGATACACCCGCGCCTGATGCACTCACTGCTTTGTTTAACGAATTGTTAGAAGGAATGCACTAATGCGCATTTTAGCCATACGCGGTAAAAACCTTGCCAGTCTCGCCGATGAATTTGAAATTTTACTCACCGAAGGCGTGTTACAAACAGTGGGCTTATTTGCCATCACAGGTCATACGGGCGCGGGTAAAAGTACCATTCTGGACGCACTGTGTTTAGCGTTATATAACAGAATACCGCGCTTACCCAGCGGTGAAGGTTTTGCGGTTGGACATAAAGACGAAGATGAAGCGCAGCGCGTTAAACATAACGATGTGCGCTCTATTTTGCGCCGTGGTGCACGTCACGCCTTTGCAGAAGTCGATTTTATTGGTAAAGATAAACAGCCGTATCGAGCGCGTTGGCAAGTCAGAAAGACGGGTAATAAAGCCAGCGGCAGGTTACAGCCACAAGAAATGTCACTCAGTAATATCAACAGCGGGCAACACATCGGACACACTAGAAAAGACACCGAAGCCGCCATTATTGATTTGCTGGATTTAACTTTTGATCAATTTCGCCGTTCGGTATTATTGGCACAAGGTGATTTTGCCGCGTTTTTAAAAGCCAAAAAAGACGAACGTTCCAGTTTATTAGAACGCATCACGGGAACAGAATTATATTCAGAAATCTCCATTGCCGCGTTTGAACGCGCCAAAGCTGAAAAAGTAGAATTAGACCGACTCAGTAGCTTGATAGACAATCAAATTCCACTTGATACGCCAGCGCGTCTTGCCTTGGAACAACAGCGTGATGGTTTGACGGTCTCCATAGTTGAGCTGGATAAACAACTCGCCGCGAATCAAAAAGTCATCGGCTGGTATATGGAGCTGAAAAAACGCCAAGACGCTGAGTGCGTTGCCAGTGAGGCATTATCTGGTTGTTCACAAGTTTGGCAGGACGCTGAACCGTTACGTTTGCGTGTTAAACAAGTGGCAGAAGTTGAGCCATTACGCCCTTTATTAAGCCATTATCAAACGGCGCAAACCGATTTTGTCGATGCTGAACAGACGTTAAAAAATACTGTTGAATTGTTAAGTGCAACGGACATAAAGCGACACAGCGCGACTGAACAACTAAACGCACAAAACCAGCGTTTAACTGCCGCCGAAACCCAGCAACAGCACGCGCAACCTGCCTTAAAAGCCATGCGGGCGTTGGATACGCGGCTGGAGGTGTTGCACACAACGCTGAACGGTTTGAGTGCGGAAGAAAAACAATTGAATGCTGCGTTGGTCGCCGCACAACAAGAACAAACCGCACTGTTAAAACAGCAAGCCGATGTAGGGTACGCATTGCGTACCTTAACGGATTGGCTAACACAGCATCAAGATTTACAAGTGCTTGCCGATGACTGGACGCATTGGCACAGTGAGCTTAATCGCTATTCGGCGTTTGTTAAACAACGCGATGCTGAGCTGGCGGCGGCTCAACAAATGAAGTTGACGGTAGATAAAGACGCGCCCCGCTTGACGACATTACAGATGGACGTGGATGCTAAAAAACAGGTGTTGGATGACCAGCATAATCAACTTGAGGCGATTAAAAAACAACAGGACGAAGGAGCAAACAGTCGCCATTTGCTTGTGCTAAGAGAGGGGCTGGAAGCCGAAAGCGCGAATATCAACCGCGCCTTGTTATTGGCAACTCAAGCGCAGGAATTACAACAAGCCCTAACACAAGATTTGCCGCTGTTGGCAAGCACCGAAACAGCCATAGAAGCCGCTAATCTGCAACACGATAAACTCCATCAACAGCAAGCCCTGAATACCCTCACGCTTGAAGAAGCTAAAAAAGCCCTCGCCTTGATTGAAGCGACCCGCCATAAAGATGCCCAGCAGTTACGGCAGTTATTAATTGACGGGCAACCGTGTCCTGTTTGTGGCGCGTTAGACCATCCGCTCAACGCCCATGCTATACAGTTAGGCAATGAATACAGCCACGCCCAACAACAGCGCGTTAATGAATTGGACAGTGAAAAAACCGCGCTAATCAAAGCCATTAGCAACGCTTACCAACTGGTTGAGCAGGCGAAAAATAAAGCCGCTGAACTGAATCATAAAATCATAGCGGCACAGGAAAAAAGCCACGCGCTGAACAGCGATTGGCAGATATTGATTACGGAGTACAAACTTAAGTTTGTACTCCAATATGGTTTAAACGATGCACAATTACTGCCGTTATTAAGCCAGCAGCATGAGCGCGTTATTGCTGAACTAAATCAAATCAAACAACAAGAAAAAGCCGCGTTAGCTTTGCAACAACAGTTAAAAGACGCGCAACGGGCGGTTGATACCAGCAAGCAACACGTTGACAGTTTGACCAATGAAATCGCCGTGCTGGACAAACAACACACGCAACACAAAGCGGAGTTACGCGCTCATCACGCGACGATTGACCGTTTGGAAAGTCAGCTAAACGATATTGTTGCAGGCTTCGCTGTCGCGTGTGAGCAGTTACCCGATTGGCAAACTTATCTTGCATCACCGTCTGCGTTGAGCAAAAAAGTACAGGCATTTCAGGACAACCAACAACAGTTGCTGACAGTGAGCAAAAACCTAGAGGCAATTCAGCAGCGCGTACAGCTTATCGAGCAAACGGTTAGCCAATGCCAAGCGCAGCTCACGCTTAAGCAAGCGGCTATGCAACGTGAGACTGAGCAACAGCACAGTTTGATGGCAGAGCGTGTGGCTTGCGGGGAGTCGTTGCAAGCTTGCTCTTCACCCCAAGCATCGGCGGATACGATTGAACATAGTCTTAATCAATTAGTTAGTGAGGCAAAAACTGCCCAACAACACGCCGCCACTGCCGTTAATAACGCGACCACTGAACTGGCTACTCAAAAAATCCAGCAACAACATTGGCAAACTGAAAGCACGCGCCGTGCTGATAACTTACAGCAAGCATCAAATGTGCTTAACCATGCCTTAGAAAAACTAGCCATCACTGATGAACAGTTAAGCGAGTTATTGCAACAAGATGAAAACTGGCTAAGCGAACAGCAAGCTCAACTTGAGCAATTAGACAAAGCCCTGCAAACCGCCACCACTTTACTGACAGTAAAAACCGAAGACCGCAAACAGCACGAAAGCCAAACGGTAGCCAGCAGCGAAGAGACTGCCACGCAAACTGCCGCGCAATTGCAACAGCAAAAACAAACGCTAAGCGAACAAAAACAAGACTGTGAATTTCAGTTGCGCGAAGACGATAAAAAAATCGCCAGCAGTAGCCACCTTAAAGTAGATTTGGATAAACAACGCCACCACTGGGAACAATGGCAAAGCCTAAATGAGTTAATCGGTTCAGCGACAGGCGCGAAGTTCCGTGTCTTCGCGCAAAGTTTAACGCTGGAAGCCTTGCTAACACACAGCAATAAACACCTTGCTGACTTTGCCAAACGCTACGCGTTACAGCGCGTGCCTAGCAGTGATCTGGAACTACAAATTGTCGATAAAGATATGGCAGACGATGTACGTAGCGTTCACAGCTTATCGGGCGGCGAGAGTTTTCTGGTGTCGTTGGCATTGGCATTAGGTTTAGCGTCGTTATCTTCTAACAAAATCCAAGTCGAATCGCTGTTTATTGATGAAGGCTTCGGCAGTCTTGACCCTGAAACCCTAGACATAGCCATCGCCAGTTTAGACACTCTGCAAGCGTTGGGCAGAAAAGTCGGCGTGATTTCTCATGTGCCTATTTTGGTGGAACGTATCGGCGCGAAAGTGGTGGTAGAAAAGCAAGGTGGCGGAAAAAGTACCGTGACAATTGTCGGCGGGTATTGATATTAGATTTTTGTCCACAAAAAGTACGAAAAAGCAGGCGAATAGCTTTTATTTTTCGTGTCTTTCGTGCTTTTCGTGGACTGTGTAGACTGAATTCTATTTGCCTGAATCTTCAAACACACCAAAATCCATCATACGTTGATAACGTTTTTCCAACAACTCATCCATTGAATGTTGTTTGATTTCAGCTAAATGGCGTAGTAAAGCTTCTTTTAAATTCAACGCAATCATTTTGAAATCACGATGACCGCCGCCTAATGGTTCTCTGACCACTTCATCTAAAAAGCCTTGTTCACGCACACGGTCGGAAGTGATACCCATTGCTTCTGCGGCAAGTTGCACTTTGTCAGGGCTTTTCCATAAAATTGCCGCACAACCTTCGGGAGAAATAACGGAATAAGTGCTGTATTCCAACATAATTAAACGATCGCCTACACCAATGGCTAACGCACCGCCTGAACCGCCTTCGCCAATAACAGTACAGATGATGGGAGTTTTGAGTTTTGCCATTTCAAATAAGTTTCTGGCAATGGCTTCACTTTGTCCACGTTCTTCTGCGCCAATACCAGGATATGCACCTGGTGTGTCGATAAGACAGATAATTGGCAAGCCAAACCGTTCTGCCATTTTCATCACGCGTAAGGCTTTACGATAGCCTTCAGGACGTGGCATACCAAAATTGCGATAGATTTTTTCTTTAGTATCGCGTCCTTTTTGATGCCCGATAACCATGACAGGCTGTCCATCAAGACGAGCTAAACCACAGACGATAGCAGGATCATCGGCAAACGCTCTATCACCGTGCAGTTCTTGAAATTCAGTAAACAAATGTTCAACGTAATCCAGCGTATAAGGGCGACCTGGGTGTCTGGACACTTGGGATATTTGCCAATCGGACAGGTTAGCAAAAATCGATTCGGTGAGTGCTAGACTTCTGTCTTCTAGCTGTTTAAGCGCGTCTGATATATTGATGTCATTATCAGACTGCACGTTGCGTAGTTCTTTTATTTTTGCTTCTAGTTCAGCAATAGGTTGTTCGAAATCGAGAAATTTTAAGTCCATAGCCAGATAATCGGAAGAATTAAGGGTAAGAGTTAGGGAGGGGATTCTATAGAAATAAGGTATCAGGTACAAGGCGCGTTAGGCTTTAGCTCGCCATATCACAAATTTAGTGTTGCTTGCTACGACGGTGCAGTTACCAAATAAGCGACTCAAGTCTTGGTGATAGCCCAAATGGCGATTGCCAATGACCCATAATTCACCACCTTTTTTTAATACGTTTTTAGCCTGTTTAAATAATTGTAGGGCGATTTGGTCGCCGATAGCGTTTTGTTGATGAAATGGTGGATTGCATAAAATCACATCAGCAGATTGCGCGGCAAACTCACTTAAGCCATCACCGACTTGAAAACTCGCTTCCCGTTCTTTACCAAATACACGATAAAAATTCTCCTGCGTGGAAGCCACCGCCATAAACGATTCATCAACAAAATGCAGTCGTGCATTAGGATTGCGTTCGGCGGCAATCAAGCCAACTACACCATTACCGCAGGCTAAATCAATGATGTCGGTGGCATTAGGTTTTATCGGTAAATGCGATAAAAAAAACCGTGTACCAATGTCGAGACGATCACGCGAGAAAACATTGGCATGATTCGTTAGCCAGTAATTAGCATTTTCCAGTTGATATTCAGTTGGATAGGGATTGGCGGGGATGACTAAGTCTTCATTCAACCTTGCAAAAATTAGCCGTGCTTTTTTCTTGGCTAATGAAGTGCTGGTTGTACCGATTAAACGCTCCAGCAGTTTCCACACCGAAGACGGTAAATTTTTCACCATGCCTGCGACGATAATGTGCGTGTCAGGATGCAAATGAGGACGTAGGCGAATGAGTTGGTCTTCAAGCAATGCCAAGGTTTTCGGTACTTTAATCACCACGCAATCAAACAAGCCATCCAAATTTTCTAAACTGCTAATTAACTGAACGCACGATTCGGGTAATTGATTACGCAGTAAATTAAGCCGCGTTGCTTGTTGTGACAAATACGAATCGGATACGGCTTGCACTTGCCAATGATGCAACGCCACGGCTAACGCGCCAAAATTATCATTGATAATCAAGCAACGCGGCGGTGTGGCAAACGTGTGTTCAGCCAAGTAATCAAGGATATATTCATCTGCGGCATCCCAAGCGCGTAATAATTCGCGGGGGCGATGTGGCAAACGTTCCAAAATAAACTCAACTTCTGAAATACTGAGGGTATGTTCTGAATCAATCATAAAAAGCCGCTTAAGCACGCGACATAAACTTGCCTGTTTCGGTGTTCACTTTAATGGGTTCGTCGGCTTCCAAATATTCAGGCACTTGTACCTCAATACCCGTGCTCAGTTTAGCGGTTTTGGTGCGTCCTGCCGCCGTCGCGCCTTTGATAGACGGCGCAGTTTCTACGATGGTCAACACGACTGAAGCAGGCAGTTCAATGGCGATAACGGTATCGTCTACCAATAAGGCAACAATACCTTCTAAGCCTTCAGTTAAATAACCGATTTGCTCAGCGATGTCTTCGCGGTCTAGGCTGTAAGGCGTGTAATCTTCGCTATTCATAAAAATAAAACTATCGCCATCTTGATAAGAATACTGTACTTTGACCCGTGCATAATCCGCCTCTTTAAACATATCCGTGCCTTTTAACGACTCATCCAGTTTCTGCCCTGTTTTGAGATTAGTAAAACGGATTTTGTATAAGGTAGACGCGCCACGCGAGGATGGATTTCTCACTTCAATGTGTTTAACGGCATGAGCAACGCCGTTTATTTCTACCACCATACCTGTTTTTAATTCACTTGCTTTGGGCATTACATTTTTCTCGAAATTAATAAATTGAATAGCTGTCCGTCCACGAAAAGCACGAAAGACACGAAAATACTCAACGATTTGTTCGTGCTTTTCGTATTTTTCGTGGATATGGTTCTTATAGTGCAATAAACGCTTTCAGCAATTGCGCAGTATTTTCCATACCGCTATGCAAATTGTGTTCTATGTCTGCCATTGTGATTTCACCGTCTGTGACTCCTGCCGCCCAGTTAGCAATGACTGAAATGGCAGCATATTCAATGCCTAATTCTTTGGCTAATGCGGCTTCTGGCATGGCAGTCATACCGACTAAATCACAGCCATCTTGCGCCATACGTTTAATTTCCGCTGGGGTTTCTAAACGTGGTCCTTGGGTACAACCGTAAGTGGCTTGTGGGGTAAGGGCAATATTGGCATTAGCGGCAGCGGTGATTAATTGGGCGCGTAGTGTTGGATTATAAGGATGGGTAAAGTCGATATGCGTTAAGGGATAATTAGTATCGCCAAAAAAGGTGTGTTCACGTCCATAGCTGTAATCAATCAGTTGGTCTGGAATAGCGATGTGCGCAGGTTTCATAGCGTCAGTAATACCACCCACCGCCGCAACGGCGATAATTTGCGTGATTCCCAGTTGTTTAAGTCCCCAAATATTGGCGCGGTAGTTTATTTTGTGCGGGGCAATGGTATGCGGATTGCCGTGCCGTGCTAAAAAAATCACAGATTTATCGTTTAATTCACCTGTGATAAAGTCGGCAGACGGTGCGCCATAAGGTGTATCCAATCTCTCACGTTTAATAATTTTTAGGTCGCTAAGTTGCGTTAAACCTGTACCGCCAATAATCGCTAGTGTTGTCATTTGTAATTCCTGATTGGTATTTGATAAAAGTTTATTCTTTACAGGCGTAAATACCCGCTGCGTTACGACAATAACCTTTATAGTCCATGCCATAACCAAATAAATAACGGTTTTCAGTTTCTAAACCTACAAAATCAGCTTGTATGGGTTTGTCGCGTCCGATTTTTTTATCAATCAATACCGCACTGTAAACAGCTCGCGCACCTTGTTCGATACAATAGTCATAAATTGCGGCAAGGGTAATGCCCTCATCCAGTATGTCATCAATAATTAATATAGTCCGATCTTGTAATATGGCACGCGGCTTCAGTATCCATTCAATACCACTACCAAAGGTTTGGTTTCTATAACGGCTGGCATTAATGGCATCAACAGTTAAGGGTATGGTTAAACGAGTGAGCAGTTTACCTGCTGTTACAATACCACCATTCATCACGCATAACACTAATGGTTCAGCATCTGCCAATTTGCTATTAATCTCTGTTGCCATTTTGTCTAAAGCGGCTTCTACAGTTTGCTCATCGTGTAATAAGTCGGCATTTTCTTGTACTTGTTGAACTTCTTTAAGCATAGTTTTGAGTACCTTGAGTGATAAGATTAGCAATGTGTTGCCATTGTGCGTTATTCATTAACTGTTCACGGTTAAGCTGTGGCTTGCCTTGCATGGCTTGCAAGCGTTGTTGTCTGAGGGGGGCTTCGGTGACAGGCAAGGCATTTAAGACTTGTTCAGCGGCGACAGGATTATTACACACTAAAATCATATCGCAACCCGCTTGCTGAGCCTGCCTTGCCCGCTCTGGAAAATCACCGACACTCGCAGCACCTTCCATGCTTAAGTCGTCACTGAAAATAGTGCCGTTAAAGCATAAATCACCGCGCAAAATTTGCTGCAACCAAAATGGCGAAAATCCCGCTGGATTGGGGTCAACTTTAGGATAAACAACATGAGCAGGCATGATGGCTTCTAAGCCTTCGGCGATTAGTTGTGCAAAGGGTTGTAAGTCTTTGGCGCGGATAGTATCCAAATCGCGTTCATCAACAGGCAGGGTTAAGTGTGAATCTAACGCCACTGCACCGTGACCTGGAAAATGTTTGCCTGTTGCCGCCATGCCTGCTCCTTTCATGCCTTTTCTAAATAAACTAGATAAGCGCGTTGCAGTAACCACATCAATTGAGAAAGAACGGTCGCCGATAATTTCACTGACACCGCAATCAATATCTAACACGGGGGCGAAACTAAAATCTACACCTACCGCTAACAGTTCCATTGCCATTAACCAACCTGCTTTTTCTGTAAGTTCTGGTTTGTTGACATAATGAGACGCGGGAGGTAAACGGGTAAAGCCGTTACGAAAGCGTTGCACTCTGCCGCCTTCTTGATCGACTGCGATTAAAATATCACCGTTACGCGCGGCGCGGATGCTGTTAATCAGCTCAGTCACTTGCTCTGGGCTTTCATAGTTACGGGAAAATAAAATCACCGCGCCAGTATTCGGATGATTAATAATGTCACGCTCATGCGCGGTCAATGTTAAGCCCGCGACATCGAGCATAATCGGGCCAAAGGATTGTTTTGTCATGGTTTGGGTTTTGAGTTAAATATGAAGATATGTCCACGAAAGACACGAAAAAAATATTTTCGTGCTTTTTGTGTTTTTCGTGGATATTAATAAATGTTATTCACGCACGGGTTTTTTTTCTAATTTACGTTGCAAAGTACGGCGGTGCATATTTAACGCCCGCGCGGCGGCAGAAATATTGCCTTCATGCTGCATCAAGACTTTTTGTAAATGCTCCCATTCTAAACGTTTCACCGATAACGGATTTTCGCTGATAGAAACCGACGAATCGCCTTCATTTTTATTGAGTGCGAGGACGATTTCATCAGCATTGGCAGGCTTAGTTAAATAATGCACCGCACCCAATTTTATGGCTTCAACGGCGGTAGCAATGCTGGCAAAGCCTGTCAACATGACAATCTGGGTATTGTCATCTAAAGACATTAGTTTTTTTACCAGCTCTAAGCCTGATTCATAACCGATACGCAAATCAATCACCGCGTATTCGGGTAAGCTTTGTTCGGCAAGCTGTATGCCGCTACTGACATCGTTCGCCACTAATACCTCGTAATTTCTTTTTTCTAACGCGCTTTTTAACACGGTACAAAAAGTAATATCGTCATCGACTAGCAATAAGCGCGGTTTATCTAGTTCTGTCGTAGGCATGATTATGCTTCTGCTTCTGTGGTTAAAAGCGGTAGCGTGATGTCAACACACGCCCCCCCTGCTTCTTTGTTGTAAAGGTTAATTTTTCCGCCTAAACGGTTAATGGTGGAATAGGTTAAAAACAAACCAACGCCTAAGCCGCGTTTTTTACTGATGACAGGCTCTTTACCTGCAAAATCCAATAGTTCAGGAGGTAGACCTGTTCCAAAATCGCATATTTTAATGGTGGCTTGATTTAAATCCCAGTCAGCATGAAATTCAATGCCTAATTCGGGTTGAGTCGCTTCAGCGGCATTATTAAGAATGTTAATAATAGAATGGGTGAGCGTGCGTTCAGCAATAATTTTTGCGTCAAGATTAACCGTCGGCTCGATAAAAAAATTGAGTTTTATCGACGGTTTATGAGTACGCCATTGCATGATGACGTTATCAATATAGTCAGTTAATAACATGCTGCCGCCTGATTCTGCACGCATCTCACCTGCTGATGCAGACATTACCGATAAGGTTTCTTTGCAACGATTAATTTGTTGCTGCATGATTAGTGCTTTCTGGTGTAAATCGGGATAAAGATGTTCGGGATATTCTTGTTCCAATTCATGCGCTACGATGGCAATAATACCCAATGGAGTCCCCATATCATGTGCCGCACTGGCGGCTAATGTTCCTAATGCCACGACACGCTCATCCCTTAACGCACTCTCACGGGCATCGGCTAAATTACGTTCTTGAATTTTTAAGGCTTTTGCTAATGCCACCACAAAGAAAGCCACCAAGCCTGCACTGAACACAAAACCAAACCACATGCCAAACATGTGTAGATTAAAATAATGCTTGTCACTGAGAATGTGCGCCTGCCGTAGCATTTGATAACTACTCATACCAGTGTGCGCCATTTCTACAACAGGCGCGTGCGGTTCTATGGACGGCAACGGTATGTTATAAGCGACCAAAACCGTGTACATGGTGGTGGTTAAAATGACCATATACCACGCATAAGTTTGCGGTAGCATAATGGCAGTGATAATGACGGGTAACAAAAATACCCAAATAATAGGATTAGACGCGCCACCTGTTAGATACAGCAAGCCAGTAATACCTAATACATCAATGACAAGTTGTGAAAAAATTTCTAGTTGCGTAACTGCCTCTTCGGTGTCCAAACGCATCGAGGTATACAAATTGACTGCCACAATCGCAGCAATAACGGACCAAAGCTGTTGTTCAGGTAGGCGAATATTGAGCATATATACTGATATAAAAATCAGTATTGATTCACTGAATACCATCATATTTCTGAGGATAAATAACCATCTGAGGTTTTGTCGAGCAGAAATTTCTGATTTAGGAATGGGCGAGACGTGTGTGAGCATCTTTAAACTTGGCATGATGTTGAAATTGATGCGGAAGTTGGAGTAAGCGATAGTAAACCCCAACGAACTTCAAATGTTGGGGTTCATTCTTCACTCCAACCTACGATAACTTAGCTTTCAATATTTTATTCACCTCAGCAGGATTGGCTTTACCCTGCATGGCTTTCATCACTTGACCCACAAAAAAATTAAACGCTTTTTCATTACCGTTACGATACTGCTCAACTTGGTTGGCATTCGCGGCAATAATTTGGTCGATAATCGCTTCAATCGCGCCTGTATCGGTGATTTGTTTTAACCCTTTGGCTTCGATAATCTCATCGGCAGTCGCTGTGCTTTGCCAGAGTTCTTCAAACACCTGTTTGGCAATTTTGCCAGAGATAGTGTTATCAGCGATACGCGCTAATAAACCTGCTAAGCGTTCTGCACTGACCGGAGACTCAGTAATTTCTAAGTCTGCTTTGTTCAAGGCAGCGGATAAATCACCTGTTATCCAATTAGCACACAGTTTAGCCTCACAAGCTGACAATTTAATGACAGATTCAAAATAATCAGCGAGTGAACGTGATGACGTAAGTATGGTCGCGCTTTCGTCATCTAAAGCGTAATCGGTTTTAAAGCGTTGTTTTTTCGCTTGTGGTAATTCAGGCAATTCCGCTTTAATCTTAGCTTTAAATTCATCGCTAATATGCACTGGTAGTAAATCGGGATCAGGAAAGTAACGGTAGTCGTTAGCTTCTTCTTTGCTACGCATGGAGCGGGTTTCATCTTTCACTGAATCATACAAACGTGTTTCTTGTACGATTGTGCCACCGTTTTCCAGTATTTCAATTTGCCGTTCAACTTCATGGTTAATGGCTTTTTCGACAAATTTAAACGAGTTGATATTTTTAATTTCTGCACGCGTGCCAAAGGCTTGTTGCCCTTTAGGACGCACGGAGACATTAGCATCACAACGAAATGAACCTTCCTGCATATTGCCATCACAAATACCCAGATAACGCACTAACTCATGCAGAGTACGCATATAGGCGACAGCATCTTTAGCAGAACGTAAATCGGGTTCAGAGACGATTTCTAATAATGGTGTGCCTGCCCGATTTAAATCAATACCGCTTAAGCCATGAAAATTTTCATGTAACGATTTACCTGCATCTTCTTCTAAATGGGCGCGAGTGACACCTATGCGTTTAATCTCACCATCGACTTCAATGTCTAAATGCCCAACGCCAACAATGGGTAAATCCATTTGGCTGATTTGATAGCCTTTAGGTAAATCGGGATAAAAATAATTTTTGCGGGCAAACACCGAATACGGCGCAATATGTGCTTCGATTGCCATGCCAAAAATAACGGCTTTATGTACCGCATCTTCATTCAGTACAGGCAGTACACCAGGAAAACCTAAATCAACGGCACAAGCTTGTGTATTAGGTTCTGCACCGTAGGCAGTTGATGCGCCTGAAAAAATCTTTGATTTTGTAGACAGTTGGGTATGAATTTCCAACCCGATAACGGTTTCCCATTGCCCCATTTTGTTGACTCCTCACTTAAAATTCACACGTTATTTTTTATAACTCACAGTGTCATCTATCATTGATGACGCTTTTACACCTTGTCAGCCTCATTACGCTGTATTGTGGTAAATATGATACTTTATATCTTGCTCTAATACCCGCTTGATTGATAAAGTAACGCTATTTTTCATTCCCCAAAGGAAACAGGTAAAAATGTTCAAAAGAATTCGCGGGCTTTTCTCCAACGACCTATCTATTGACTTAGGAACCGCTAATACGTTGATATATATTCCCGGTCAAGGCATAGTGCTTAACGAGCCATCGGTTGTTGCTATTAAAGAGGACAAAGTGCGCGGTGCGAAAACCATTGCGGCCGTTGGCGCAGATGCTAAGCTAATGTTAGGTCGTACGCCAGGCAATATTACCGCTATTCGTCCTTTAAAAGATGGCGTGATTGCTGATTTCAATATCACTGAAAAAATGTTGCGATTTTTTATCGAAAAAGTGCATAAGCGTAAGTTATTTAGCCCTAGTCCGCGCATTTTAATTTGTGTTCCGTGTGGATCAACCCAAGTGGAGCGTCGTGCGATTCGTGAATCTGCCATGATGGCAGGCGCAAGAGCTGTGTATCTCATTGAGGAACCTATGTCAGCTGGGATTGGTGCAGGTTTACCTGTAGATGAGGCACGCGGTTCTATGGTGCTTGATATTGGTGGCGGTACCTCTGAAGTCGCAGTTATTTCTATTAACGGCATTGTTTATTCCTCATCCGTGCGGATCGGTGGTGACCGTTTTGATGAAGCGATTGTCAGTTATGTACGCCGCAACTACGGTACCTTAATCGGTGAAGCCACGGCAGAACGGATTAAATTAGAAATTGGCTCTGCCTATCCAGGTTCTGAGGTAAGAGAAATCGAAGTGAAGGGGCGTAATCTCGCCGAAGGTATTCCGCGTAGTTTTACCTTAAATAGCAATGAAATTTTAGAAGCCTTGCAAGAACCCTTGGCAGGTATTGTTGGCGCAGTAAAAACTGCCTTAGAACAAACACCACCCGAATTAGGTTCAGATGTCGCTAATCGTGGTATCTATTTAACAGGCGGCGGCGCGTTATTAAGAGACATTGATCGTTTAATTTCCGAAGAAACAGGTTTACCTGTCTATATTGCTGATGATCCGCTAACTTGTGTCGCTAGAGGCGGCGGTATGGTCTTAGAAATGATGGAAAAAAAAGGTGTTTCAAGTTTTTCTTTAGAATAACCTGCCCCCTTTAAAATATTTATTCCAGCTACAATATAGGCACAACACATCACACAGAGGTTTTTGCTATAAAACTCATATTTGCCACTGGTCCATCAATTAATACTCGCTTGCTTGTGGCAGTTATTTCTTCAATTGCCCTGCTGGTCACTGAACACAGAAGCACTCAACTAGATACGTTGCGGATGTCGTTATCCTATCTTGTTGATCCGTTGAAATATGCCGTTGACTTACCTAGCGCGATTATCAAACAGGCTTCTGAATCTCTTGGCTCTTATGCGTCATTAGTCAGTGAAAATGCTAGTTTGCGTGATGAACAGCTTGTCCGCCAGACGCAGTTGCTTAAATTGGAAGCACTAGAAAAAGAAAATGTTCGCCTACGCGCCTTATTGGAAAATTCCTTTAAACTAGGCGAACAAGTATTAATAGCCGAATTACTATCTATTAATACCGCGCCTTATGAGCATATCCTCGTGGTCAATAAAGGCACAAATTTTGGTGTTCATGAACAGCAACCCGTATTGGATGCTAACGGCGTAGTCGGGCAAGTGTTTCGTGCGTTACCGCTTACCTCAGAAATTATGTTAATCACTGATCCAAATCATGCTATCCCTGTGCAGATTAATCGTAATGGACTGCTCACTATTGCCGTCGGTAGCGGTCAATTGAATCAACTTAATTTGCCATTTTTACCCAGTAATGCCGATATTCGTCCTGGTGATTTACTCATCACCTCGGGCTTGGGCGGTACTTTTCCACAAGGCTATCCTGTTGCTGTTGTCGATGAATTTACTTCACAGCCTAATAAACCCTTTGCTAATATTACAGCGACCCCTAAGTCGCTATTGGATAGGAACAGAGAGCTGATGATTGTTTGGAGTCACTCAGCACCAGTGCCGCTCATTTCAAAACCCAATACAACTGAACCCATAACCCCCTCACCTGCGCCTACGTCTGCCCCAGCTAATGAATAAAATGTGTTGGTTTTGTCGCGTTACTTTGACGCTTATTGTTGCCATGTGTTTAAGAATCGCGCCGTGGTCTCATGCCTTAGATCTATATAATCCAGACTGGGTATTGTTAGTGCTTATGTACTGGTCAGTCGTGTTACCTGAACGCATTGGTATTTTCTATGCGTGGACTTATGGTTTACTCACCGATGTATTAACAGGGCAGTTATTTGGTCAACATGCCTTAGCGTATTCACTGGTCATCTATGCCTGTTTAAAGCTACACAAACGCTTACGCCAATATACTTTATTGCAACAGGCATTATTTGTGTTCTGTGGCTTACTACTAGCCCAACTGATATTCTTCTTCATAAAAAATCTGCAACACCTTGCCCAATTTAATACCGATTTCTGGCTACCAGTTATAACAGGGACTCTCTGTTGGTCATTGGTTTATAGAGTCTTACGTTGTGTACACATACCAACAGATGCTAAATAGTATCAGCGGATGATAGTCATCACGCGCCGTCTTGAGCCTTAACTATGTCTAGCTTTCACTCTATTAAGGACAGCCAATTAGAAAACCACCTATTTCTTAATCGCATCATGGCAGCCTTTATTGCCATCGTGTTATTAACGTCAGGGCTAATTGTGCGCTTGATTCATTTGCAAGTAGCAGGTCATGAACATTACGCCTCACTGGCAAAAGACAATAGCATCAAAATTTATCCGATTATCCCGACACGCGGCATGATTTATGACCGTCATGGCAATATTCTTGCGGAAAACACCCAATCCTACAGCCTAGAAATCATCCCAGAAAAAGCCAAAGACCTTGATGATACCTTGCTGCGGCTACAAAAACTGCTCAACATCTCTGACGAAAAAATTGACTTATTCCAAAAACAACGTAAACGTCAAAAATGGTTTGCCAGTACCCCGTTATTATTAAGCATGAGCGATGAAGAAATCGCCAAATTTGCTGTCAACCGTCCGTTTTTTCCAGGCGTTGATATTAAGCAACGCCTAGTTAGGCATTACCCTTACAATGAATTAGCCGCGCATGTGGTCGGTTATGTCGGACGTATCAACGAAGCCGAAATGAAAACATTGTCCGCAGAGGAATACCAAGGCTCAACCCACGTCGGCAAACTAGGCATAGAAAGCTCTTATGAAACCGAACTACACGGTAAAACAGGCTATGCAGAAATAGAAACCAATGTACAAGCACGTCCACTCAATACCCTCAATGAAACCGATGCTGTCCAAGGCGTAAATCTCTATCTCACTTTAGATATGGACTTGCAAAAAACCGCTTATGACGCATTAGCTCCTTACAATGGCGCAGTGGTTGCTATTGACGTTAAAACAGGCGGCGTATTAGTCTTCGCCAGTCGCCCTAGTTTTGACCCTAATCCTTTCGTAGCGGGTATTGCCAATGATGCCTATCAAGCTTTGCAATCGTCTGAAGCCCAACCCTTATACAATCGCGCCTTGCGTGGACTATACCCACCTGGTTCTACGCTTAAACCGTTTGTTGCTTTGGCAGGACTTGAACATAACACCGTGACTCCTTCACAACGCTTTTTATGTCCTGGTTATTATCAACTACCTAATGTTGACCATAAATATCGGTGCTGGAAAAAAACAGGGCATGACTGGGTCAATGTCAACAAAGCCATCACCGAATCGTGTGATGTCTATTTTTACCGTCTCGCCTCAGCTCTCGGCATTGATGATATGCACAATTTCTTACAAAAATTTGGCTTTGGCGAAAAAACAGGTATTGATTTAGTTGGTGAAAAATCAGGCTTATTGCCTTCACGCGAATGGAAATTTGAACAAAAAAAACAATCATGGTACCCCGGTGAAACCCTCATCACAGGTATAGGTCAAGGTTCAAATCAAGTGACACCGTTACAACTTGCCAGAGCCACCGCCACCTTGGCGAATAGAGGTAACGTAGTGACCCCGTTTTTAGTAGACAAAATCGTTTCAGGCACACAAACACGACCTGGCCCTGAAACACACAAAGATATTATTCCACTTAAAAAAAGCAATGTTGATACCATCGTCTCAGCAATGGTCGATGTCGTACACAGTGAACGCGGTACCGCGCATGACCTTAAAAAAGATTTTAACTATCTTATGGCAGGTAAAACAGGCACGGCTCAAGTGCTAGGCATAAAACAAAATGCCAAATACAACGAAAATGCCATTGAATTCAAATACCGCGACCACGCCTTATTTATCGCGTTTGCACCTGCTGATGATCCCAAAATTGCCGTTGCAGTCATTGCAGAAAACGGTGGGCATGGTGGTTCAGTGGCAGCCCCTATTGCCGCAAAAGTAATCAAGCAATATCTAAACGATAATAATGAAAACTGAAACCCATTCTCATCAATTTGAAACACCCTCAGTCATCGGTACTATCCTCCGCAGACTGCACATTGATATTCCTCTGTTTATTGGCTTATCACTCGCTGCCACTCTAAGTTTTATTATTTTATACAGCGCAGGCAGTCAAGATATGGGCGTACTCACACGCCAAGCCGCACGCATAGGTCTTGCCTTCGGCTTTATGACCGTCCTCGCCCACATAGACCCTTATCAATTCAAACGCTACTCCGCCTTACTGTTTGGCATCGGCATCGTATTACTGGCGGCAGTATTAGTCATGGGGCAAACTGCCCTAGGAGCGCAACGCTGGCTAGACCTAGGCTTTTTTCGTTTTCAACCCTCAGAAATGATAAAAATCACCACGCCAATGATGATTGCATGGTACTTATCAGAACACCCTCTGCCACCCAGACCTAAACAACTACTGATAGCCACCACCCTAATACTTGTCCCTACCCTACTCATCGCTAAACAACCCGACTTAGGCACAGCCATCCTCGTTGCCAGTTCAGGTGCAGGGGTATTATTTTTTGCTGGACTGTCATGGTGGTACATCATCGGCATACTTGCGAGTCTCACCGCCTTAACCCCCATTCTCTGGCACTTCATGCACGACTATCAACGTGCGCGTGTCTTAACTTTCCTGAATCCAGAAGCCGACCCCTTAGGGCGTGGCTATCACATCATTCAATCAAAAATCGCCATTGGCTCAGGTGGTCTTTATGGCAAAGGTTGGCTAGGCAGTACCCAATCCGAACTGGATTTTTTACCCGAAAGTTCCACCGATTTTATTTTTGCCGTGTTTGCCGAAGAATTTGGTTTATTCGGCTGCTCAGGCTTATTAGCATTATATCTACTCATCATCACCCGCTGTTTATACATCGCCTCACAAGCGCGTGACACATACTGTCGCCTCCTAGCAGGTAGCCTTGCGTTCACCTTCTTCGTCTACGTCTTCGTCAACATCGGCATGGTCATCGGAGTCCTGCCCGTTGTCGGTGTTCCCCTGCCCTTAATCAGCTACGGCGGCACTTCTATCGTCACACTGTTATCAGGCTTTGGCATATTAATGTCCATACACACCCATAAAAAGTTTTTGCATCGTTGATGGCTTCATAAACAAATTTTCTCGTTTCCACACATAGGTATCTATACATCTTTCCCGCCCCAAAAAACATAAATATCGCGCTTAAACAGTTCAAGTCGTGAGAGGAAGTATCCATTAGGGTTAGAAATAGCCACACACCTTCCAGTAAAGCAGACGGGATGAGGGGCTGTTTTTCTTCATCTGTCATTCGCTCAGGCGGACTAGAAAGCTTTTCATTTCATTGGGTTGCGGGGTATTTTGTAGTGGTCTAATGAAAATGCCACCCTCCCCGATGGTTGATAT
>DFWO01000001.1 GCA_002380945.1 Methylococcaceae bacterium UBA4132
GAGATGTTGAACAGGTTCTAAGCTAATATCACGAACTCTTCTTCTTTTTTCTTTTATGGACTTTTTACTTCTTTCTTGGTTAATATTATACTAACCTATTAGGGTGTCCATTTTTATTAGACTACTACAATTTATGCTGCCGTATCCGCATGAATTATAATTGGTTAAGTTAGTGGTAAATTCAAAATACAGGAGCTTCAGCGAGTGGCTAAAAAACAGCTTTAGCTGTTTTTACTCCACTTAAAAGTTATCTTTCAATCGCCGCAATTTGGCAAACACCTCAACAGGTGCGCTATTCTCGCAATTAAGATTGTTCTGTAACGCAGGACTGTCCTCTCTAAAAAAAGGATTAGTCGCTAATTCTTCATCAATAGTCGATGGTACGGTGGGTAAGTTATTTGCTCGCCGCTCTTGAATCTGTCTCATTTTTTGTTGCAACGCTAGATTATCTGGTTCAACACTTAAAGCGAATCGCGCATTATTTTCACTGTATTCGTGGGCGCAATAAACGCGCGTATCAGCAGGTAAAGCTTTTAATGTTTGTAGCGATTGCCATAATTCGGTGGCACTACCTTCAAATAATCGCCCACAGCCCATAACGAACAAGGTATCACCGCAAAACAGCGCGTTATCATCGGCAAAATAATACACGATATGCCCGCTGGTATGCCCAGCCGTTGTTATTACTTTAGCGGTATGTTTGCCTATATTGATGATTTCGCCGTCTTGTACGCTGCGGTCAATAGCGGGAATTCTATGTTTATCCGCTTTTGCACCAATAATTTGACAGCCTGTCTGGTGTTTTAATTCTAAATTTCCACCGACATGATCACTGTGATGATGGGTGTTTAAAATATAAGTCAGTTGCCAACCGTGTTGATTTAAAACTCGCAATACAGGTTCAGCTAATGCGGGGTCTACCGCCGCTGTTTCGCCTGAAACAGTATCATGCAGTAGATAAATATAATTGTCGGTTAAAACAGGGATTTGAATGATATCTAACATGGCTGTGTCCGTTGTTTGGCAAAAAAATCTTTAGCCATTGCCACATCAGCTTCAATTTGCGTTTGTAGCTCAGCTAAGGAATTAAACTGCATTTCAGCACGGATTTTTTGTTTGAAATGCACCTCAACATAATGACCGTAAATTTCTTGATTAAAATTAAACAAATGGGTTTCCAATAACACTTTAGAACCACCATCAAAGGTTGGGCGTGTGCCGACATTGGCAATACCTGTTAATTCCATGCCATTAATACCCGTCATAGTGACGGCAAACACGCCATTAATCGGAGTGTTTTTTCTAAATAATCTGACATTGGCAGTTGGATAACCAATCGTTCTACCGCGTTTATCACCATGCGCAACGCGTCCACAAATAGAATAACTATGCCCCAATAAACGTTCAGCTTGCTCCATATCTCCGACACCTAAGGCATCTCTAATCAGGGTGCTACTGACGCGTAGCCCTTCGACATAATAAGAACCTGTGTCTTCAACGGTAAAACCGTGTTGCTTACCTTGTTCTTTTAGTAAGGCAAAGTTACCGCGCCGTGCTTTGCCAAAATGAAAATCGTCACCGATAACGAGATGTTTCACATTGAGTTTTTTTAGCAGAATATCATTAATAAACTGTTCAGCATCATAGTTAGCAAACTGGCGATTAAATTTTACGATTAACAAATTATCAATGGGTAACTCGTTAAATTGAATCACTTTCTCACGCAAACGCGTTAATCTTGATGGTGCGTTAGTGGCTAAAAAATATTCCAACGGTTGTGGTTCAAAAATCATAATCACCACAGGTAAATTGAGCATCCTGCCTCGTTCTGCCAATTTTTCAATCACTGCACGATGACCTAAATGCAGCCCGTCAAAATTGCCGATGCTGAGTACGCAACCGTTTTCAAAGGGTTCTAAATGGGACAAGCCTCGAATTAAACGCATGAGATGTTAATAAGCAAAAAAGTTTATTTTATCATGCGTGACGGATTAAAGCCTTGACAGTATCTTCTTAGCGATTCATCTTAAGTTCTGCCATAATTGAATTTCACAACAGCTTTCATCAAGGTCGCGTCATGAATCGGTTAGTTTGGTGGTTAATTTTCAGTACCTTATTGTTTACTTCTCTCGTGCAGGCTAAGCCGTTAGCACCTGAAAAAGTGCCTGACTCACTAAAGCCGTGGATTAGCTGGGTACTACAAGAACAACCAGAACGCGACTGCCCGTTTCTTTATAATAGCTTTGAAGAAAAGCATTGTAGCTGGGCGACACAGTTAAGTTTAGACCTAGGCACGAATAAAGGCATATTTTCGGGCAGTTGGCAAGTGAACAAAGAAAAAGACTGGATTATATTACCTGGTGATGAAAAACATTGGCCGCTCTCTGTAACTGCTAATGGTAAAACCGCGTGGGTGATGGATAAAGACGGCAGACCGTCAATCAAACTGACGGCAGGCATTTATGACATCAAAGGTGAATTTTTATGGGATGCGATTCCTGATAATTTAAGCTTACCCGATGAAACAGGCTTGATTAGTCTGCAAATGAACGGTCAGACCATTAACACACCCACTATTAAAGAGGGGCAGTTGTGGCTAAAAGACAGTGACCGAGGGCAAATAAAACCTGAAAACGTGCAGAACCGTGTTGATGTGCAGGTGTTTAGAAAAGTCATTGACGACGTGCCGTTGCAAGTGATGACGCATTTAGATTTAGAGGTGTCAGGTGAACAGCGCGAAGGAAAATTAGCAGGCTCATTATTAAGTGATTTTATTCCGTTGCAATTGCAATGTTCGTTACCTGCACGTCTTGAACCCGATGGTCAGTTAGTCGTACAAGTGCGGGCTGGACGTTGGAGCTGTGACATTCTGGCGCGGAGTAGTAAAGAACTAAACCAACTCGCACTACCCAAAGACAGTACGGAAGCGGAAGTGTGGGTATTTGATGCTCGTCCTGAATTACGCGTGGTTGAGATTGAATCACTCAGCACCATTGATGCTAGTCAAACCAATCTGCCCGATGATTGGCGCAGTCTACCCGCTTACAAAATCACGCCTGAGCAAGCCATGAGTTTTAAAGTGATTCGCCGTGGTGATCCAGAACCTGAACCGAATCAACTGAACTTAGCTAGAAAATTATGGTTAGATTTTGATGGCTTAGGTTATACCGTCAATGACACTATCACAGGCAAAATGACCAGCGGTTGGCGGCTGAATACTTTGCCAACTACGGTGCTGGGTAAAGTCACTTTAGACGGCAATAGTCAGTTAATTACTCAGCAAATCGGCACGAATAAACAAGGCGTGGAAGTACGCAGAGGCTCATTAATGCTGGATGCTGATAGCCGTATGACTGGCAATATAGCTCGCATGAATGCGGTCGGTTGGGAACAAAATTTCCACCAAGTAACGGCAGAACTTAATTTACCGCCTGGTTGGCGATTATTAGCTGCAACAGGCGTTGATAATGTGCCAGATAGTTGGATTTCGCGGTGGACATTGCTGGATTTTCTGTGTGTATTAATTACTGCGTTGGCAATTGGACGCCTATGGAATCGTTATTGGGGTGGTCTCGCCTTAGTGACGTTGGTGATTATCTGGCATGAAGCCGATGCGCCACATTTTATTTGGTGGCATATTTTAGCGGCTACCGCGTTGCTAGGCGTGTTGCCACAAGGTCGATTTTTTACCTTTACTAATTGGTATCGGCGCGGCAGTTGGCTAGTGTTGGCAATTATTACCTTGCCGTTTATGGTTGACCAAGTGCGTATCGGTATTTATCCGCAGCTGGAAAATCCGTGGCAAGATATTTATCAAGAAAATGGTTATGCAGCGGGCGGTGTGATGAGTTCTATGCCAGCACCAGCAGCTATTGCGCCAGTTGAAGTGGCAAAACCAGCTGCACCCCTAGTCGAAGGCATACAACAAGCTGAAGAACCTGAAACGGCGGATATGATACAGGAGAATAAACCTGCACAACGTTCATTAAGCAAACAAATGAGCAGACCTAAAGCCAAAGCAGAGATACAATCCCAAAGCAACGCCTATTACTATGATAATAAATCTGCCGATTTTCAGCGTGTGGACCCCAAAGCCAAAGTACAAACAGGACCAGGCTTACCGCAATGGCAATGGCATAAAGTGTATTTGTCATGGAATGGTACGGTTGATGTTGGGCAAGAACTGCACCTATGGTATTTATCACCCACAGTAACCATGCTGTTGAATTTTATGCGCGTGATTTTGGTCGCACTATTAGCGTTATTAATGCTGGGTGTTGCCGAAAAAATGCTACCGCCTTTTATCACTAAATGGAAAATGGGCAAAGCGACACCGTTATTACTGTGCTTAGTGGTGTTGCCGTTGTTACTCGCACCGACTGAAAAGGTCTATGCCGATGACTTTCCCGATGCAGCCTTATTAAACCAATTAAGAGACAAACTACAAGAGAAAGTCATTCCCGATTGTTTGCCTGCCTGCGCTCATATTCAGCAAATGAACATGACGATTAACGACAAGGATATTCAAATCACCTTGCAGATTGACGCGCAAGAATCCGTCGTTCTGCCTTTACCCACCGAATATGAACAATGGTTTCCTAATCAAGTATTAGATAATGGTCAAGCATCACAAGCCTTGTACCGTACTAACAATGGCTTGTGGATTAACCTTAAACAAGGTCAGCATGAAGTTATTCTGCGCGGCGTAATCCCGTTACTCAGTAAATTTACGCTACCGTTACCGTTAAAACCGAATCGTGTGGTGGTGGAAAAAACTGGCTGGGAAGTATTTGGTTTACAAGAAAACGGCTGGGCAGACGACCAGCTACAATTTAGTCGCGTTCAACAAAACCAACAAGATAAAACCAAGCCTACCCTTGAACAAGGCGCGTTACCGCCGTTTGTGCGTGTAGAACGCACCTTACAATTGGGTTTAGATTGGCGTGTCATTACCCAAATCACCCGTATTTCACCTGCCGATGCTGCCGTGGTACTCAATGTACCCTTATTAAAAGGCGAATCTGTCACCAGTGCAGGTGTACGCGTTAAAGATCATGCGGTTGAAGTCAATATGGCAGCCCAGCAAGTGACCATGCAGTGGGAATCCTCGCTAGAAAAAGCCGATAAAATTGAACTCGTTGCTCCTACTACCGAACAATGGATTGAAGTTTGGAAAGCCGATGTAAGTCCTGTCTGGCATATAGAAAGCACAGGCATTGCCATGATTCATTTGAATAGTACAGGGCAATGGCTACCCGAATGGCATCCGTGGCCAAATGAAACCGTGAGTTTAACCGTGACACGTCCTGAACCTGTCGCAGGCAAAACCCTCACCATTGACAGTAGCACCTTACGCATTAATCAAGGGAAGCGAATGCGTGATGCAGAATTAAAAGCCAGTCTCAGAAGTTCACAAGGCATGGCTCATACATTTACCTTGCCCGAAAAAGCCGTGTTGCAATCAGTGGCGATTAACGGTCAAACTCAACCATTACGGTTGGAAGGTAGAAAACTCACCTTACCAGTCAATCCTGGTAAGCAAGACATTACCCTAACATGGCAAGAACCTACTGCTATTAGTTCGATAACGCGGATGTCAGAGGTTGATTTAGGTGCAGACAGTGTAAACAGCAATCTGACGCTAAACCTAGGCGCAGACCGTTGGGTATTGTTTGCATTTGGTCCAACATTTGGTCCGATTATTTTATTTTGGGGCGTGTTGATTGTTATTTTTCTGGTCTCATTAGGACTAGGTAAAGTTCGCTTAACGCCGTTAAAAAACTGGCATTGGTTTTTATTGTTAGTGGGTTTAAGTCAAATACCAATGGAGTCGGCAGGCTTGGTAATTGGCTGGTTGATGATATTAGGGTGGCGGGCTAGCCAATCAAGTGAACAAACACGGTTTTTTAACCTACTACAAATTAGCATCGGTTTACTAACCTTGGCATCCTTATCGGTGTTATTTTCTGCCGTTGCTCAAGGCTTATTAGATGCACCCAATATGCAAGTGACAGGCAATCGTTCTTCTGCCTTGGCATTAAATTGGTATCAAGATAGAAGCGCGTCAACGTTACCCGCCGCGAGTGTTATTTCTCTGCCACTTATTGTCTATCGTTTATTGATGTTAGCGTGGGCATTATGGTTAGCTAGTGCGTTACTCAACTGGTTAAAATGGGGTTGGGGATGTTTTGCTAGCAATGGCTTATGGCGTAAGAAAGTCGTGGTTGCAAAGAAAGCAGTAGTGGTTGAGTCAGAGTCACCTAAAACATAAGTTACAGGTAACACAATGAGAAAATTCCAAAAGACTCCGCGTAAATGTGCCGTGTGTGGCAAAGATTTTCCACCACGAGAGGTGGTGTCAGGCGAGACGGTGCGGGATGTCATCACAGAGCTGATTCTACACGACCATCCCGACTGGTCGCCTGATGAGTTTATTTGTCGCTCAGATTTGTCTCTATACAGTGCCAATTACGTTCAGTCGCTGATTGAGTCGGAAAAAGGCGAACTCAGCTCTCTTGAAAAAGAAGTGATTGATAGCTTACGGCAACATGAATTACTCGCCATGAATGTTGATATGGAATCTGAAAAAACATGGACGTTTGGCGAGAGACTCTCTGATCGAATGGCAGATTTTGCAGGTAGCTGGTCTTTCCTTATCGGTTTCGGTGTCTTTATGGCAGGCTGGATTATCATGAATTCCTTGGTTATCTACTGGCATCCAGTTGATCCGTTCCCTTATATTCTGCTCAACTTATTGCTCTCTTGCTTAGCGGCTATTCAAGCACCGATTATCATGATGAGTCAACAACGTCAGGAGGCAAAAGACCGTTTGAGATCACAGCACGATTATCAAGTGAACCTGAAGGCAGAACTTGAAATTCGACATTTGAACGAAAAATTAGATCATCTGCTTTCACACCAATGGGAGCGTCTGATGCAGATTCAACAAGTACAAATTCAAATGCTCGCACAATTGGAAAAAAAATAAGCCTTTAAATTTACAGAGGATATTATGGCAACGGGTAAATTATTAATTATTGCAGGTATTGTTTTATTAGTGCTGGGCATTATCATTAACTACGCACCGTGGCTGTGTAATTGGTTTGGTAAATTACCTGGTGATATTCGTATCGAAGATAATAATAAAATGTTGTTTATTCCTATTACATCAATGATAGTTGTCAGCATTATTCTAACTATTATTGTTAATCTATTTTTTCGACGCTAATCAGTTTGGTTTATATTAATTAACCTATATTATTCAAATGGGTTTCTTTTTACAGGAACCTAAAATTTATCGTAATCACTTTTTAAAAATTCAGTCATTTCATCACACGGTAACGGTTTACTAAAAAAATAACCTTGAATAATATCGCAGCCGTGTTTTCTTAAAAAATCAAATTGTTCTTTTGATTCCACACCTTCAGCAATCACTTTTTGTTTGAGTGAATGTCCGATTTCAATAATGGCACATACAATTCTGGCGTTTTTAGAATCAATAGTCATGCCCTTAACAAAGGATTGATCCATTTTTAAAATATCAATCGGGAAGTTTTTTAAATAGGATAAAGAAGAATAACCAGTACCAAAATCATCCAGTGCTAATTTTATACCCATTCTTTTTACTTGTTCTAATTGAAAATCAATAAATCTTGCATCACCAATCAACATAGATTCGGTAAGTTCCAATTCCAGATGCTCTGCACCTAATCCAGATTCATCAAGTGTTTTTTGTAATAAACTTAAAAAATTAATATCGTTAAATTGCTGTGCCGATACATTGATGGAAATTTGTGGTAATGGATAACCTGCATCAAGCCATATTTTAACTTGTTGACAAGCGGTGCGTAAAATCCAATAACCTATGTCAATAATTAGCCCAGTATCTTCAGCGAGAGTAATAAACTGATCGGGAGGAATCATTTTTTCATTATTATGAAGCCAGCGAATTAATACTTCTGCGCCACATAGTTTTTTGCTATGTGTTTCATATTGCGGTTGGTAATAAAGTTGTAATTCATTTTTTGCAATTGCTTTGCGTAATCTTAATTCCATTAAAAGCTTGTCTTGTGAGGTGGTTTTATGATCTTTATTATAGAATTGATAATTATTTTTTCCTTGGTTTTTAGCATTGTTTCGCGCTATATCGGCATATTTTAGTAATGTTTCCGCCTTCAGTATAGTATCTGTAGTCAAACAATCTTCTGGGTAAATTGCAATGCCAATACTTGAACCAATAAAAGCCTCATGATTATTAACATACATTACTTCTGATAATCGCTGACCGATTTCCCCTGCTAAGCTGGTCGCTGAGTAAACCGTTTCTTCATAGGTTTTATCAGTTAACATTAAAATCGCGAATTCATCACCACTTAATCGCGCAGCAATATCATTTGCACCGATTAGTTCCTTTAATCGATCAGCGACTATTTTTAGTAATTCATTGCCCGCATCGTGACCAAGCGATTCATTAATAATTTTAAAGCGATCAAGGTCTATGACAAAAATAGTACCGTGGGTATTATCCTCTTTGGCGGTGGCTATAAATTTTCTTAATTGAGCATAAAACATGGAACGGTTAATTAAGCCTGTTAAGTCATCATAGTAAGAGAGTTTTATAATGCGTCTTTCAGCGTGTTTTTGTTGGGTAATATCGAGCAGACTGGCAAAATAAACGAAACTATTATCATCTTTAACGATGGCAGAAACTTCCAGTTTTACGGGAAAATCACGACCTTTTTTAGGCAAACAGGTTAGTTCTCCAGACCATAATCGTTTAGGATTATGGGCAAAAAAATTCATTTGCAGATGAGTTAACTTACCTTTAATGATAAAAGATAATGGTTTGCCTATTAATTCATTACTCGGATATTCAGTTAATAAAGAAAAAGCGGTGTTTACGTCAGAAATATGAAAGTCTTTGTCTAAGAATATGAGACTTAAGTGTCCAGTTTCAAACGCTTTAGGCAGTAATTCTAATTGATTTTTTTTCTTGTCATCTAAACTAATAAAGCAACCTGTTAATATTAAATTTAGTTCATTTTCACAATTATCAAAAATAGGTACTCTAGTTATTTCTAAGGTTTTCTTTTGTCGTCCTATCGTGACTATTCTAGTTTCTTTTACTGGTTCTTTTAGATGCCAAGCACTTTTATCCTGAATAAAGCTAACTTTTAATATATCTGCATTGCTGTTTGAGTAATGAAAAAGCTCTGAATCAGTTTTTCCTATACAATCAATATCTTGTAAATTAAATATTTTTAAGTAAGTATCGCTCGCGCCTAACCAGCGACCTTCATTATCTTTTATACAAAGAAAATATGGCAAATTATTTATTAACATCTGCACGTCAATTTCAAATGAATCACTAGGTATATCAACAGAAAAATAAACATCTGATTCATATTGATCTGATAAGTTTTTTTTTGTTTGCTTATAATAAATAAGCATTAAAATAGTCATAAATACAGAATTTACTATCAGTAGCGTATTTTTGTAGTGTATTTCCATGAAAAACTCATTTATTATTAAGTACGCAAGATTAGTGCATATAAAAAATATAGGTATAGTTATTAATATCTTAGACTTCATAACTTTTTATTAAGGAAATTATAAATAAGCCAAATAGGGCGGACAAAATAACCTACACTTCTGAATTAAACATACATTCTAAACTATCAACGTGCTGAAAACCTCTTGGCAATGCGAGTCCTCGTTTTGCACGGTTTGCTGTGTAATGCACTATATCTGCTGCTTTTAGGATAACAAAGCGTTTACCTGAGATAATTTTTAATGGGCAGTTTTCCGCAAGGGTAATAGCGGCAATAACAGCATCTGTTTTGTTTTCTAAATCAGCTATGGGAATTTGTATCAATTTATTGCCTTTGCCTTTGCTTAAGGCGGGTAATTCAGCGACTGGGAAAATTAACAAGCGTCCTTGTAGCGTGACTATTGTTAGTAAATCGTTATCACTCTGTAGTAGTGCAGGTTTTAACACACTCGCACCATCGGGCAGGTTAATCAGCAGTTTACCCGCTTTATTTTTACTTAATAACTCTTTTAGCTGAACTTTAAAACCATAGCCATAACTGCTAGTTAGCACAAGCCAATCATCAGGGTTGCCCGCTAACAAATGCTGAAAAGATGCGCCCGCAGGTGGGTTAAGTCGCCCTGTTAAGGGTTCGCCTTGGGTTCTTGCTGACGGTAAGTCGTGCGTTGAGGTGCTATAGGCACGCCCTGTCGAATCAAGTAGATACACTTGTTGCGTTGAGCGGGATTTTACGGCCGCTAAAAAGCGATCTCCTGAGCGGTAGCTTAAGCTTTCAACATCAAACTCATACCCTTTAGCAGCGCGTACCCAGCCTTTTTCTGACAGGATGACGGTGAGCGGTTCGTTATTGATGAGTTCGGTGGTTTTTAAAGCTTGCGCAGCTTGTCTTGCGACGATGGGCGAGCGACGTTTATCACCGTATTGTTCGCTGTCTTTAAGAATTTCTTTTTTAATTAAGCGGTTGAGCAAGCTGGGCGAGGCTAAGGTTTTTTCGAGTGTTAGGCGTTCTTTTTCGAGTGTGTCTTGTTCAGCACAAATTTTAACTTCTTCAAGTTTTGCCAAATGCCGCAGTTTTATTTCCAGTATGGCTTCGGCTTGGGTATCACTCAAATCAAACCGCACCATTAAAACGCTTTTAGGCGCATCTTCATGACGAATAATGGCAATGACCTCATCAATATTGAGGTAGGCAATCAATAAACCATCCAGTATATGCAAACGCGCCAACAGTTTATCTAAGCGATATTGCAAACGGCAGCGTACGGTTTCAGTACGAAACGCCAGCCATTCAACTAAAATTTCTCGCAAGCCTTTCACTTGCGGTTTGCCATCCATGCCTATCATGTTCATATTAACACGATAGCTTTTTTCTAAATCGGTGGTGGCAAATAAATGCGACATGACGGCTTCAACATCAAGGCGTTTGGCTTTAGGAATGAGTAATAAACGGGTGGGATTTTCGTGATCAGATTCATCACGCAAATCGTCCAGCATGGGCAGTTTTTTTGCCAGCATTTGTGCGCCGATTTGCTCCATGAGTTTAGCACCTGACACTTGATGGGGCAGGGCGGTGATAACGATATTACCGTCTTCTAACTCATAAATAGCCCTCATTTTTATCGAGCCACTGCCTGTTGCGTACATTTTTTGGATGTCATCGCTAGAGGTAATAATCTCAGCTTCGGTCGGATAATCAGGGGCTTTAACGTGTTCAAATAGGGTTTCTAATGAGCTATCAGGATTATCTAAGAGTTCCACACAGGCATTAGCGACTTCGCGCAGATTATGCGGCGGAATGTCGGTTGCCATACCCACAGCAATACCCATAGTGCCGTTGAGTAGAATATTGGGCAAACGTGCAGGTAGTAATACAGGTTCTTGTAGCGTAGCATCAAAATTATCTGCCCATGCCACCGTACCCTGTCCTAATTCACTTAATAACGTATTGGCATAGTCTGTTAAACGTGATTCGGTGTAACGCATAGCGGCAAACGATTTAGGATCATCAGGTGAACCCCAGTTACCTTGTCCATCTACTAAGGGATAACGATAAGAAAAACTCTGTGCCATTAATACCATTGCTTCATAACAAGCAGAATCACCGTGTGGGTGATATTTACCTAATACGTCACCGACTGTTCTGGCAGATTTTTTATACTTAGCCGCCGCACTGAGACCCAATTCCGACATAGCGTAAACAATACGTCGCTGTACAGGCTTTAAACCATCAGCAATATGCGGTAAGGCACGATCGAGAATGACGTACATGGAATAATCCAAATACGCTTTTTCAGCAAAATCCTTTAAGGGCAGTTGTTCAAAATTTTCTTGTAATCCCACTTAAAATTTATCCTCTGATAGCTCAATCGCTAAAATGCGATTTTTATGTAAATTTTCTTGGCGCATTTGTTTGCGCAATAAGGCTTCGGCGTAATACTGTTGTTCAATCTCGGTTTCTACGTCTAGCCTAGGTACTTTAGTCGGTTTGCCTTCATCATCCATTGCCACCATTGTAAAGTAACACGAGGTTGTATGTCGTTTGCTATCGGTGCGTAAATCCTCAGCGACCACTTTAACACCGACTTCCATTGAGGAATGTCCGACATAATTAACATGGGCGTAAAAGGTAACTAATTCACCAACATTGACTTGTTGTTTAAAAAACACCTGATCGAGTGCGGCTGTGACTACATACTGTTTACAATATTTGGCGGCACACGCATAAGCGACTTGATCCAACAGTTTTAATAATGAACCGCCATGAACATGCCCCGAAAAGTTTGCCATGTCGGGTGTCATTAATACAGTCATAGTGAGTGATTTTTCTTGTTTAGTCATCTGTAACCTCTTTGAATTGCAATATTGTATAGCAATTAGCACGCGTGTATTCGCCAACTCGCATATTTGGTGTGTAGTATTGTTGTGAAATACTACGAATAGCTATGTTTTTTGCTAAAACGATAGTTTTTTTCTCATATAACGTAAGGTACTTAGCATGAATAAACAATTAATAGGCTTGATGCTGTTATTAACGCCACCTGATTCTCATAAACGTGTCGAACACTTGACTAAAGAATTGGGATTAAATAGCGAGCAACAAGTGAAAGTTGAAGCTATTTTTGATATACAAAAAGAAAAGATGAAAGCAATACACGAAGAAACTAATGCGAGCCTAAAAGCCGTATTTACCCCCGAACAAATGAGTAAATTTGAGGCGATGCAAAAAAAACGTCAACAAGCGCGTAAAAAAAGAATCGCTAATAGAAAATAACAGTAGTATAGAAGTTACGCATTGACA
>DFWO01000136.1:0-40533 GCA_002380945.1 Methylococcaceae bacterium UBA4132
TCGTCAATGCGTAACTTCTAGATATATTGATTATGCTGCGTAGATTCGCTTTGCACTCTGCCTTGATGATTGGCTTACTTGCCGTGTGTCCCTGTGTGTGTGCAGAAACCATCGATTTACAACTGCGTTGGCATCATCAATTTCAATTTGCTGGCTACTATGCGGCAGTCCAACAAGGCTATTACAAAAAAGCAGGGCTGGATGTGGTTATTCACGAAGGTGCGCCTGACAAGATTTCTATCAATGAAGTCGCACAAGGTCATGCACAATACGGTGTTGCTAACAGTGAGTTAGTCTTAGCCCGTTTAAAGGGCGATCCGTTGGTGCTATTAGCGGCTATTTATCAACATTCTCCCTCAGTATTGTTAGCTCGCAAAGACGCAAATATCTATTCACCCAGTGATTTGATTGGTAAACAAGTCATGATGTTGGGTTCGTATGTGGACGCTGATTTTGTGGCGATGTTTCACAATGAACGTCTTAATATAAAGGATATACAGGTTATTCCTAGCAGTTTTAACATTCAAGATTTAGCAACAGGCAAAGTCGATGCCTTCAATAGTTATATCAGCAATGAACCGTATTGGTTAAAACAACAAGGCGTTGAATTTACGGTATTACAGCCACGCAAGTATGGCGTGGATTTTTATAGTGATATGCTGTTTACCAGCGAAAATGAGTTAAAACAGCATCCTGAGCGCGTTAAAGCGTTTCTTAATGCCAGTTTACAAGGTTGGCAATATGCAATGGCACATCCACAAGACATTATTATCTTATTACAGAGTCAATATTATGTGACTAAATCTAAAGCTCATCTTGAGTTTGAAGCCGAAGCCATGCGTGATTTGATGTTACCTGACTTAGTTGAAATCGGTCATATCAATCCGTGGCGGCTTAAATATATGGCAGACACGTTTGTGCAAGCGGGGATGGTGAAGAACACGGATTTGTTAGATGGATTTTTCTATAATGATGATATGGATGAAGAACGCCTAAATCGCTACCTAAAAGTTATGGTATTTTTCGCGCTGTTTATTAGTGTGATTGCAGTGATTTTATATGCCGCTTACCATTCCATAAAGCGAGAAAATCAACAACGTAAACGCATAGCAGAACAATTGCGTAACCGTACCGATGAACTGGCGTTGCGCAATCATGTTCTGTACCAAATCAATCAGGGCATTGCGCTATCTGAATTATTGGATGCGTTAGCGCGGCAAGTGGAACACTTACACCCTAAAGTGCTTTGCTCAATTTTGTTACTCGATGAAAACAATCAGCTACGACACGGTGCAGCACCTAGTTTGCCCGATTTTTATAATCAAGCGATTGATGGCTTAGCCATTGGCGAAGGCGTTGGTAGTTGTGGCACCGCCGCTTATCGCGGTGAGCGTTATGTTGTTGAAGATATCCAGCAACATCCGTTTTGGGTAGGATTTCGTGATTTAGCCAAGCAAGCGGGGGTACAGTCGTGCTGGTCTCAACCCATTAAAAACCATCTGGGCAAGGTGCTAGGTACTTTCTCTATTTATCATGCTAAGCCAAGCAATCCACTCATCACAGAAATCGAACTGATTGAAGGCTATGCTAACTTGGCACAACTGGGTATTGAACATACGCAAGCGGATGCGGCATTGCTAGAAAGCGAACAACGCTTACGCTTTGTGTTAAAAGGCAGTGGGCTAGGTTCTTGGGATTGGAATATCGACACGCATATCGTAGAAATAAATACCAATAACATGGTGGTTTCTCGCTATAATTATCCAAAAATACACATAGCTCCACCGCCTTGGCTAGATTTTATTCATCCTGAAGATTGCGAAAAAGTATGGAAATCTATACAAGCTGTGCTAAATGGCAAGCAAGAGACCCATCAAATTGAATACCGTGTCATTGATAAAACAGGCGCAGTGCGTTGGATTTTGGATTCTGCCAATATTGTGCAACGAGATAACACAGGCAAACCGATACGCATAAGTGGCATTCATGCAGACATCACCGAGCGCAAACTTGCCGAGCGACAATTATCCGATAGTGAAAACAGTTTGATGCTGTGTCAAGTTTATGCGGGTATAGGAACGTGGGAATTGGATTTAATCCATCATCAACAAACTTTATCGCCTATCGCTTGCAAACTATTGGGCGTTTCTGAATATTCAGAAACTAAATGGGAGGATTTTTTAGCCGTCATTCATCCCGATGACTTTCAACTGTTCGTTGATGCTACACAAGCACACCTTGAACAGCGAACAAAATATGACGTGGAATATCGCATTATCGATAAAGATGAACAATTACGTTGGATGCGTTCAGTTGGGCGCGTTGATGAATCCAGAAATGTTGAACCTACTTATTTTAGAGGCATCGTTCAAGATATTACCGAACGCAAAGCTGCCGAAGAACAAATTAAACAACTAGCATTTTATGACCAACTTACCAATCTACCTAATCGCCGTCTATTAAATGAACGTTTGCAACATTGTATGCACATAGGGCAACGCGAAGGCAAACAATTGGCAGTGCTGATGCTGGATTTAGATCGCTTTAAAGCCGTTAATGACAGTTTGGGGCATTCAGCAGGTGACGAGTTACTGCGACAAGTGGCGGCACGCATTAAAGCCCAATTGCGTAAAATCGATACTCCCGCACGTTTAGGCGGCGATGAGTTTGTTGTCTTACTACCTGATATAAACCAGTACGAGGATGTTGAACGTGTTGCTTTGGCAATTATTAATGAATTAAACCAACCTTTTTGGCTACGTGAAAATCATAAAGTGAACATTGGCACCAGTATCGGCATTAGTTTTTATCCACAACATAGCAACAAACCTGAAATATTATTAGATTATGCCGATGTAGCGTTATATAAAGCTAAAGATCAAGGGCGTGGTTGCTTTTGTATCTTTCAGTTAGACGATAGTAGGCAACATACTGATAATAGAATTGTTGACAACACAGGTTAAACTTTAAAGCTGCCTATTAATTGTATGTTGCGGAATAATTCACTATGATTGCAGGTTAATTTTAGTCATACACGAGAAAAAATTATGAAACTAATTACTGCGATTATCAAACCGTTCAAAATGGATGATGTCAGAGAAGCTCTATCTGAAATAGGCGTTGCGGGTGTCACTGCAACTGAAGTTAAAGGCTTTGGTCGTCAGAAAGGTCACACCGAACTGTATCGAGGGGCAGAATATGTGGTCGATTTCCTGCCGAAAATTAAACTGGAAATTGCCGTTGCCGATGATGTAGTCAATAAAGCCGTGGAAACGATTGTTAAGGCGGCTAACACAGGCAAAATTGGTGATGGGAAAATATTTGTGTCTAATTTAGAACAAGTAATTCGCATTAGAACAGGTGAAACTGGAGAAGAAGCCATCTAATGGCATTATAAGGATATAACAATGTCGTTTTCAACTAGGTACGCACTGCGTACCCTACCATTACTTTTACTGCCTGAATTAGCCTTGGCAGACTCATTAAATCAAGCCAATACCGCGTGGGTTCTTACCTCTACCGCATTAGTATTATTCATGACTATTCCAGGTTTATCGCTGTTTTATGCGGGTCTAGTCAGAAGCAAAAACGTATTATCAGTATTAATGCAATGTTTTGCCATTACCTGCTTAGTGTCTATTCTTTGGTTGGCAGGGGTTTATAGTTTTATTTTTACCGATGGTGGTAGCCTACAAGCTGTCATCGGTGGCGCGTCTAAAGTATTTCTACCTGACATAAACACCACGGTCTTGATAGGTGATATTCCTGAAACCGTGTATTTCATGTTTCAAATGACCTTCGCCATTATTACCCCCGCGCTGATTGTTGGTGCGTTTGCTGAGCGTATGAAGTTTTCCGCTATGCTGTGGTTTAGCGGTTTATGGTTAATTATCGTGTATTTACCCATCTGTCATTGGATGTGGGGTAAAGGCTGGCTAGCTGATTTGGGTGCGATGGATTTTGCAGGCGGTATTGTTATTCATGTCAATGCTGGGGTTGCCGCCTTAGTATCCGCGTTAGTGTTAGGTAAAAGAAAAGGTTTTCCCACCACTGCAATGCCACCACATAACATGACCATGGTCGTGACAGGTGCAGGTATGTTATGGGTGGGTTGGTTTGGTTTTAATGCAGGCAGTGCCTTAACCTCAGATGGACGTGCAGGCATGGCAATGTTAGTCACGCATATCGGCGCGGCTTCTGGCGCGTTGACGTGGATGTTCATCGAATGGAAGCGTTTTAGCAAACCTAGCGTGTTAGGTATCGTCACTGGTATGGTGGCAGGCTTAGGCACAATTACCCCCGCGTCTGGTTTTGTCGGTCCTTTTGGTGCGTTATTCATTGGTGTCACGGCAGGCTTCGTGTGTTTTTATGCTACCCAATACGTTAAACGCACACTAAAAATCGACGATTCTTTAGACGTATTTCCTGTTCACGGTGTTGGCGGTGTGACAGGCTCGTTATTAACAGGCGTATTTGCTGCCAGCAGTTTGGGCGGTTTAGGTCTGCCAGAAGGTGTAACGGTTATTCACCAAGTCGGCGTGCAGGCTTTAGCAATTATAGTGACTGTTGTTTGGAGTGGCGCGTTTAGCTACTTGATTCTAAAAGGCTTAGATAAATGGCTAGGTCTGCGTGTTACACCCGATGAAGAGGTTCAAGGTCTGGATACTGTTCTACATGAAGAAACAGGCTACCTAGATTTATAGCAATTATTGACTATAGTTGAAAACAGTAGGGATGACTTTATTCGTCGTTCCCGCACTGTTTTTAACTATTTCACAGATTTCCCCAGTCCTAATTTTAATGTTAAGGCATTAAGGTCAGTTGCGTTGATGAAATAGTTATATTGTTGTTTATTTTTAACATTTTGTGGCTAATTTGTCTTTTTACGTTGAAAAAACGCAATGTTGCAAGTAAAATCAAGCCGTTACATCATTTTTATTCTGGAGAATACCATGTTCAAAAAACATTTACTCGCACTTGCAGTACTAGCAAGTATCGGCAGTTTACCGCTTGCTCAAGCGGACGAACTTGCTCCTGTTGTAGAGCAACAGCCTAATTTATTACCCCCAGCCGAACCCGTTCAATCTGCCGAAGCACCTGTAGATACTCGTTGGTATGCTGCGCCTTACGGTACTTTTGTGATGAGCGGTGCTGATCACGTTGACGACCATTGGGGTGGTGGATTGGCAATTGGTAAAATGCTCAACGAACATTTCAACGTTGAGATAAAAGGTTTTGGTGAGACCGCAAATACCAATAGACGCTATGAACCAAACGCTTTTTATGCAAATTCTTATAGAAACAATGGTCCATACGGTGTTGATGGTGATGTGACCTTCGCAGGTGGGACACTCGATTTACAATACTATTTCATGCGCGGTAAATTCTCACCCTATACCGTTATTGGTGTAGGCGGTATGGATACGTCGGTTTCAGCGACATTGAACACACCTTGGGGTCAGAGAACATCAGCTAAGCATAGTGCGCCTGCTTTCATTGCCGAAGCAGGTATAGGTATGACTTATGAAGTCCTCGACAATTTATTACTGCGTAGTGACATCCGCTATCGTTATAACAATCAAAGTTTAGGTAATTTTGGCGATACCGTCGTAGGCAATTCACAGCTCGGCTCTTTGCAAGGCGGCGGATCGCAAGACGTTCACGATATGACTGTCAACGTCGGTGTCGTTATCCCCTTCGGCGCAAAACCAAAAGCAGCAGAATATGTCGCACCAGCCCCTGCACCAACCCCTGTTGCTGATTGCTCAACAATGGATTCTGATGCGGACGGTGTGAATGACTGTATTGATAAATGCCCAGGTACTATGGCAGGCAGCAAAGTTGATGCAACTGGTTGCCCCGTCAAAATAGAGTTACACGGTGTAAATTTCCAATATGATTCAGCGAAATTGACTCCGAATGCGATGGCTATACTTGATGGTGTTGCCCAGAATCTAGTGAGTTACCCACAGACAGATGTGATAGAAGTTCACGGTTATACTAGCAGTGAAGGTAGCAACGCACACAATATGAGACTGTCACAAGCACGTTCAGAATCAGTTGCAAGATACCTAGCTTCAAAAGGTGTCACTAACCAATTGATTGCTAGAGGTTATGGTGAAAGTAATCCTGTTGCTAGTAATAGCAATGAACAAGGCAGAGAACAAAACCGTCGCGTTGAATTGATCTGGATGGGTCATTAATACGATAGTTTTTCAACTACGTTAAACGGAAAAGCCCGCGATTAGCGGGCTTTTTTGTGTCAGGCAGTTTTAGAGTGAACTGGTCGAATGTTGACCATATTTCGATACACTTAATACAGTGTTATTAATTCACAATAGGGGGATCAGATGAAAATTTTTCATGCTTTTCGTGAACTATGTATAACCGTAACTGTTGTTATTCCGCGCCACAACAACGTTTAAACTTCTTTCCACTGCCACACGCACAGGGGGCATTTTTACCCAAATTGGTTTCTAAACCCACTTTACCAATGGATTTAATCACGCCATCCAAATAAAACCATCGTCCTTCATGTTTAGTAAAACGGCTGATTTCATTCATAACGTGTTCTTCCGCATTCTGAATATAAAAAGCCTTAAAGGTCACCAAACCTTTAGCATCTTTCGCGCCGCCTTTTTTAGTTTCGGTAATTTCCAAACGCAACCATTCGATATTTTCTCTGGAAAAATCAATAGATTCAGGTCGCTTAGTCGCATCCCAAGTCGCTTGTAAATAAGCCCCATTTTGTAAGGCGTAAGCGGTATAACGCGAACGCATTAACGCCTGCGCCGTTGTGGGGATTTTTTCGCCTAAGTGAAAAGGTTGACAGCAATCGCCATAACGGATGTTAGAGCCACAGAGACAGGGGATTTTGGGGTTTAGTTCCATAGCATCAATGTGAATGTAAATATGAGGAAAAAGTGAATAGGTATGTAGAGACGTTGCATTACAACTTCTCTACAATACATACATTATTCGTATGTATGCACTACCTAAATTCACACCTACAATTTTCTTTACTCAGCCGTCTCTTTTTGTTTCAACAACAAATAATCCAACCAAAGATTAGATAGTTTTTCCTGCACGGTGTTTTGACGCAAGCGGGCGTTGAGATGTGGGAAATCCACCTTATCCAAATCTTGGTCTTGGTTGTAGCAAGAGTACACAAAGGTTTCTTTGCCTGTTTCTGGGTCAACGTGTTTGCACATACACTGGGCGCAGATGCCTTTCATCATACATTGCATCGGTGAGTTGATAGAACCTATGGCGTGATGGGCTTTTTTCAGATACGGTTTTAATACATCGAAACGGGCGGATTTGACCGCTGCCATCATGCGGTCTGAACCGATAACGATGAGGTGGTCAACGTCTGCTAAAGAAATAGGTTGTTCACCGAGTTCGCCACTACCGTAGGCAATCATGGTTTCTAAGATGTTGCCAACGTAGGTTTTATCTTGTGGTCGGGTGGGCACTATCGCTTCAACGCCGTCGCCTTTATCGACTGACCAAATGATTAAGTCGGCGGCGGCTTCTACGTCTTCGACTTTGAAGCGGTCTTGGGCGTATTTGTAACCTGCGAAATAAATGACTTTGTTGCCTGCGGCGCGTAGGGCTTTGCCGATAGAGAACAGTACCGCGTTGCCTAAGCCGCCGCCTAGTAATAATACGGTTTCGCCTGTCGGAATTTCAGTGGGTGCGCCTGTTACGCCCATGAGTATCAGCGGGTCGCCGACTTTCCAAGTGGCACATAGGCGTGAGGATGAACCCATTTCTAAGGCGATTAGGGAAATCGTGCCGTTTTCTTTGTCTACTTCCGCGCCTGTTAATGCTAAGCCTTCTGCCATCAGGGTTGTGCCTTCAACGGTGGGTGCAAAGGCTTCGTAGTTCTGCACACGGTAGAATTGTCCTGCGTGGAATTTTTCTGCTGCCATTGGGGCTTTGACCACGATTTCAATAATGGTCGGCGTTAGGCGGTTGATGGCGACGATGGTGGCTTTGAAGGCTTCATCTAATTGGGCAAATAAGGCTTTCATTGCCGCATCACGCGTTGCTTGGTCGGCTGGATTTAGCGTGGCTAATTCTTGCTCGAACAGTTTGGCAACGTACGGATAGCCATTTTTCGCGCTTGCCATTGCTTTGACCACGTTACCTGCGTAAACGGGATGGTTGTCGCCGTAGAAGCTGATAAATTTACCGTCTTTTTGGTAGGAGGTGAGCGGCGCGGGTTTGCCGAGTTTGGGCAGTTTTTCGTCGTTCATGGCGACTAAATTAATACCGCTGTCTGTGATTTCAGGCTCGTAGCGTTGGAAGAACCATTTATCCATGACGAAGGTGTCGGGGTATTCGTTTTGGTAGATGGTGTTGGGTGATGTGCCAGCGGCAACGTATAGACTGCGTAATGGCACGTTGATTTGTGTGGCGTTTTTCCAGCGTCCGTCTTCTAACACTAATTTGTCAAAATCGACGGAGTGTAGGTGTCCGTATTCATCGGCGTTGGCACCGATTGGACTCATGCCTTCGGCTAAGGCGATGCCTTCTTCGAGGGCTTTAACGATTTCTTCGTGGTTTTGTCTGTAAGCAGGTGCATCTACGATGCCTTTGCGATAGAACAAGGTCACGCCGCCCCATGCTTCCACTAAGGGTTGGAAGTTGGGGGCTTCGCCTGCGGCTTCGGCTCTGGCGCGTTCATCTGCAATGGCGTTGCCGTGCGCTAAGAATTCATCGAGGATGATGGTTTCTTCTTGGTCATAACGGGCGCGTACTTTGTCTGCACCATAGGTGGCAACCAGTATGTCGTAACGGTGTTTGATTTTTTCGACTTGAACAGGATAGTACGCCAGTAATTCGGTGGCGGTATCCATTGCCGTTAAGCCGCCGCCGATGACACCTGCGGGTAAGCGCACTTGTAAGTTTGCCAAGGAAGAAGATTTTGATGCGCCTGTTAATTGTAATCCCATCAAGAAGTCGGAGGCTTTGCGTATGCCGCGCATGAGGTTGTTTTTCAGGTCGATAACCGTCGGTTGACCTGCGCCTGAGGCGATACAAATATGGTCAAAGCCCATGTTCCATGCGTCATCAATGGTCAATGTGCCACCAAAACGCACGCCACCGTAAGCACGGAAAGCTGCGCGGCGTTGCAGTGTCAGGTAAATGACTTTTAAGAAATTTTTATCCCAACGCACGGTGATACCGTATTCTGCCACGCCGCCAAAACCAGCCAGAATACGTTTATCAAGGGCTTCGTATAACTCGCTAAAATCTTCAATCGGCGTGGGTAGATTATTTTCATCACCTGTTAATTCAACAGGCAGCGGTTCAAGTTTTAGCCCATCAATGCCAACCACCGCAAAACCTTCGTTAAGCAAATAATGGCTCATGGTGTAACCCGCAGGGCCAAGACCTACGACCAGCGCGTTTTTGCCGTTGTAAGGCAACATGACAGGACGCTTCACATTGAGCGGATTCCAACGCGTCAACAAGCTGTAAATTTCAAAACCGTAAGGCATGAATAACACATCGGTCAACACGTTGGTTTCGATTTCAGGAATGTTGACGGGATCGGTTTTTTGATAAATACAGCCTTTCATACATTCGTTACAAATCCGATGCCCCGTTCCGGGACACATGGGATTATCGACGATGATGATGGCTAACGCACCGATGTTATCGCCGCCGCGTTTCACTAAGTGCATTTCAGAGATTTTTTCATCCAACGGACAGCCAATCGTGGTTACGCCTAACGGGTCGGTTTTGAAGGTGTTGGTTTTTTTATTACGCATACCTTTAGAGCAAGAATCGGTGTCGCGCTCGTGGCAGTAAATGCAGTGATTCACTTCCGATAATACTTGCCGTCCGTTATAACGCGGGTCAGTCAATTTAAAACCATCACGGCGGCGACGATGTTCTAACGCGCCCATCCACGCGGTGAATTCACCTTTATCGACAGTTTCGTGCGCCACTAAGGCTTCAAAGTCGCGTTTTTCAGGGAATTTAAAACTCAGCCAATCGGCAACCACATCGTTATCTTGCTGAGCGATAAAACTCCAGCGTTGCACGATGTCCATTAAGTAGGCGACAAATTCAGCATCTTCCAACATTAAGCCGTCTTTGAACTCTTCGCTAGCAAGCTCATGTGCAGCAAGTTTGGCGCGTAGGGCAGCAACTTGCTCATCGGCATTTTGATAATCACTGGGCTTGCCTTTGGCGACTAATTTATAGTGGGCAGACAATAAGCCAATCACTGCACCGACACGCGCTACGCGGTGTTCAGCATCGTCATCTTCGTTGGCTTCTGGAAACGCGGCTTCAATCAGCAAATCAAAGCGGTTCAATACGTCTGGAATTTTCCAGTCGCTAGTATCAACACCTTTGAATACCACGCCCAATTTTTCCACTACTTCATTTTTATAAGTAAAAATGGTGTCGATTTCATCTTTAATGGCGCGGCTTTGGGCTTGATGTTGTTCAGTGACATTGAATAGCTTAGCGACAAATTTGCCAAGGTAGGGCGCGACATCAACTAATAGCTGTGACAGTTGTTCAGGCGTTAAATCTGCGCCTTGGCTTTTTTGATAGGCGGCAAAGCGGTCGTATAAATCAGCATCGTGGTATTTCACGGATTCATCAAATACAGCCGATAAGTCGTTTAAGCGAACCGCATCGTATAAATCCGCGTAAGTGAAGTTAGCTATGCCTAGGGTCAGGTTGTTTTGTGCCATAGTTTTGTGTGAGTTAAGTTAAAAAAATGCTGCCATTGGTATTTGTTTCAACCAGAGTGGCTATGGATTCGGTGTGCTGTTAATCATGCGGATGCGTCGATAACAGACTATTAATCAAAAAACTGTTGATTTTACTGCTAAATTGGTAAATTCGCATTATCTCATTCTATCGGATTTGAGTGGGTGTTTTCTGCGTCGATTAACTTGCTAATTCCCTCATTGTGACACGTTGTCACGCGGTAATTTGCCACATTTTCATGATTTAGCTTATTGGCTACACTATCGGCAACTCATAAATACCCCATGCTTTATGAGATCCCCCCTAATCTGTAATTTGGAGATAAAAAATGAAAAAAGGTAGCTTAATTATGTTAATTGCGGCTGTTTCTGTATTGACTATCACCGCATTCAGAGCCAGTAACGCCGAAGAGAGCAAATCGGTAGCGTGGTACACAGCCAATATCCAAGAAGCAAAAGCTAAAGTGCAAGAATGCCATGATAATTCAAGTTTACAAGCTTCTCCAGAATGTGCGAACGCCCGTCATGCGTTAGAAATTAGTTTTGGTATCAGTCAAAAATAACCTTAGCTTATTGCCTTTCTCTCTCGAATTTGCCAAGGCATTGTCATTAGTGGAGGCGGCATTAGTCGCCTCATCCAATTTCTTCATGCTTAACAGGATGTGAGCGTGTTGTTCTACATAGCTAACGATTACACAACGCCTTGTAAATAAAATCAAGGCGTTATTCTCAACTTTAATTGCCAAACAACGATGTTAATCATAGACTAATATGCCATTTAACCTTGGTTGTTGGAGTAGTTTATGTTAAGTGCTTTCATAAAAAGTCTCAACCGCGAACAATGGATAATGGACGCTGCTTATTATAAAGCGTTAGCCAGAGGCTTTGAACCTCATCAAGAGCTGGACGACTGGTTAGAAGCGGAGCAGGATTATTTGAACATGTTGGTCGAGTTGCAACTGCATGTTCTCGAAGAAGACGGCACGGTTTCAACGCTGGGTTTGCGACAGATCGCCGAATCATTGGGTGTGGAAAATCCACAACTGCTACGCTCTGAGTTTGAACTAATACGCGCCATTCAAGATGCCAGTCATCATCGTCCTTGTTTTCAACGGCGCAACTCTAGATTTTGCGATGAGTTAGGCTGTCAGTGGCAGGAAAAATGCCGACAGATAGTGGCAATATGGCACCGATAATCAGAGTAAGTCGTGCATAGCGTTCCAGACAGGTTGTAATAATTCCTGACATTGTTGCTCAAAATCTGCATTTAACACCAACTCCATATCAGCGACATTGCCATAAAGTCGCTTGAGTTCATGTTCAAAGTCTTGGCTAATCGCAAAAGCCAGCCTCTCTTTTGCTACCTGTAATGCAGGTTTTCTTGCCTGTTGACTACTCGCTTGTTTGATGTAGGCAAACGCCGCTTCAACAAAAAACGCATTTGGTTGTTGCAGTCCTTGTTGATAAATTGCCAACCATGCTAATAACTGTTTGCTATCAGTAACATCAGGCAATAGCACTAAATCTTTATCTTTGCTCAATAAATGTGTGCTGTGCGGTTCAACATGATGGCTAATCAGATTATGCAATAACGCCGCGACAAAATCTTTACCTTTTAAATCGGCATAGCGATATAACAAACTGCCGTTTTCATAACGATGGCTGAGCTTACCTACCAGACGATACGCGTCAATTTTTAAATCAATTGCCACATCATCGACGCGTTCGCCCAAATTTTTGCTTTTAATTTGTTCAACAAAATCATTAATCACTTGCTGTTGACGATTAAAGGCTAATTCGCCGACCACACCCGATAGCCACAAACCCTGCGCCTGCATTTTCTGCACGGATACTATGCCACCGTTAAGTGTCGTTTGTATCCAATCATTATAAAGACCATATCCTTCTAATTTGCCGATAGCAAAGGGTTCGCGTTCTTCGGCTTTAGCATCCTGCTGATTAAATCGCACCCCTAACTGTCGATTAATAAAATATTTTTGCGGGTGGCGGAAAAAACTAAACAAATCATTAATGTCGATTACTTGTTCGACTTTAGTTTCCAATGTCCCTGTCCACCAAACATCAAATGGTGATTTAACATCGGTGATTGCCGCTGCTGTTGCCAAATCACTGGCTGAATAATTGATAAGTTTTTCTGAACTGCCATCAAAATAACGCGTGCTAAACGCTTGCAGGGGTTCTTGAATGGTTAGGTTTTTAAGTCCATAGCTATCTTTTAAAACATCCAACAATTCGCTGATAATCACTGACGGTGGAATAGGTTTATTTTGACTAATCGACTGCCCAATATAGGTAATAATCAAGCGTTGTCTAGCGGATAATAGGATTTCTAAAAACTGATAACGATCATCAGCACGACGGGAACGGTCGCCTTTATGATAATGTTGGCTTAATAAATCAAAGGTGGGATTACGGTCTATTTTAGGAAATTCACCATCATTAATACCCAGTAAGGCAATAATTTTAAATGGAATAGAACGCATCGGTAGCATCGAACAAAACGTGAGTTGCCCACGTAAAAAACCGTTAGATGATTTACGCTCAGAAACCGCGCCTTCCATCCAACTGACAATCACCTGTAATTCCACCGTGTCATGATGCACGCTTGCCACATCGGCGGATAATTCAGCCAATAATTCTTTAAGCTGTTGCAATTCAATCGGGTCTACATCGACTAACAACTGGTCGGCATAATAACTCAGTTGGTTATGCCAGTTTTTCAGGGTTTTAGCTTGTTTCAAGTCACGACTGGCTTTAAACAATAACTCCATGAAATCACACAAACCACCCAACGCCGATGCCGACCCGCCTTCAATAGCTTTGTAAGGCAACACCCCATCAACAAAATCTTCATCACTGCCCACCGCATAACCCATTAACAGCCTATCGAGCATGGCTTGCCAAGTGTTTTCACTCAGTTCGGGTAAGCCTAAACTTTTCTTATGTTGTGCGGATTTACCCCAACGCACATGAGTTGATTTTATCCAATACCTGATTAATTCCAAATCAGCTTCCGATAACCCAAAGCTAGGATAAACCACGGCTTGTTCCAGCAAATCCAATACGGTTTGCCAACCAAAACGGCTTTGACTAACACTTAAAAAACGAATAAACGCATCCAGTGCGTGATTGCTGAGTCGTAAACTACGATCAGCAATCGCGTGTTGAATATCGCTAAACACCGCAGTAATAAACGATTCATAATCTTGAATATCGGGTGCGATAACGACCATATCGCGTAGTTGTAAATCGGGGTCTTGTTCCAGCGCGTGTAATAACTGATTTTTTAACACTTCCACTTCACGCATTCGCGAATGACAGGAATGAATGCTAATCGAGTCATCAAGCAAACACGGTGTGCGTGACTCTATCGCATTATTCAAAATATCATTTTGCAAGCGTTGTAGATTATTTAACGGCTCTGGGTTTTCCTCAAAACTGTCCAAATCCATATCAAAAGCGATATTGTCTTCCAATAAAATCGCCTGAAACTCACGCCCTTGTTGCCCTAATGTCGATAACAACGGATGCCCAATAAAGGTTTCCTCATTAATAATGCGTTGGTGTTTAGTGTCTATATCTGCCCAAAAATCGCAGGATGGATTCAACAAAAACAAATGTACAGCGCAGTGTTTTGATAACCCTTCCAAATACTTTAAAAACAACGGCGGCATGGTATTAACACCGAAAATACACACGCGCTCAGGCAACTGTTCACTAAACGCGCCTTCTTCCGCGCCATTAAGTTTATCTATCACCTGCAACCATAGCGAACCACGGTGTTTATGACTGCCTATTTGTTGCGTGACTTGTCGCCACAAAGTTTGTTGCCAACGTTCCGTCGCCGTGTTGTACAGCAGCTTATTCGCTTGCCACAGTGCCAACATATCAGGACGCATGATTTGATATTGGTCAAATACCTTCGCCAGTTGCAACGCCAGTTGATAACGTTTTAAAGCAATTGAATCGCCTGATAGATATTGCCGTAATGGCAATAATTCCTCACTGTCTAGCCGCCGCAATAACGCTTCCAATCGCCACAACATCAAGTGTCTATCAAACGCCGCATCATTCAAGCGGCTATCAATTTTATCTGCCAAGGAACTGAAAAACTTATTAGGAAATAAAAACTCATAATTGCCCCATACTTTCAATTCATTGGCTAATTGCTGAGACAACCAGCGTTCCATGCCCTGACTTTGAATTAAAAATACCTCTTTCTCAAACGGCGAACTGAGCGGCGCAGAGCTAATCACCGTCGTTAAATGCGCGACCAGATTTTCGGTTTTATTAGAGCTGTGCAGAATGAACATAGTGAATGATGCAGCGTAAAGAAGTTAGCGCATTATAATAGCCGAGAAGCTTGGTATAGCGTAGAGGCGCGTTTGAGTGATGAATAAAATTGGTGTAAGTGTATTTTTCTTGGTCTTAATCTGGTCTGCTATTAATCCAAAAGATTATCTAACATGGCTATTGGAAGTTATGCCTGCTTTTATTGCAGCTATCACCTTGTTACTGACTCGAAAATGCTTTCCACTGACAGGCTTGCTATACGGTTTGATACTCATCCATTGCATTATCTTGATGATAGGCGGGCATTATACCTACGCCGAAGTACCGTTATTTGATTGGCTAAAAAATGATGGTGTTTTTGACCGCAATAATTACGACAAAATTGGGCATTTTGCCCAAGGTTTTGTGCCTGCCATAATTGCTAGAGAAATTATTATCAGAAACGCCGTGTTAAACCGTTCAAACTGGCTAAATTTTTTTGTCATCTGTGTGTGTTTGGCGATTAGTGCGTTTTATGAATTAATTGAATGGTGGGTGGCTTTACTCATCGGACAAAATGCGGAGGCGTTTTTAGGGACGCAAGGTTATATTTGGGATACGCAATCGGATATGGCTTATGCGTTGTTTGGAGCAGTGCTAGCGTTGGTTTCGTTGTCGCGCTGGCATGATAAAGCGATTTCTAAAGTAGGAACGCGATAAGACGGTATCTATGCACTGCTAACATAAGTGACAGTTAGCTAAAAATTGTTTTTTTGATGAACTAAAACTGCCTAAAAACGCCTCAAAGAGTAAGGGTTTGAATAACCCAACTTAAGAACTACAGGACAAGGCAGGTGTATCATGAATCACATATATCGCACTATCTGGAACGAAGCCTTAGGCGTATGGATGGCAGTTTCAGAACTTGCCAAAGGGCGGGGTAAACAGGCTTCAAAACGTCAAAAACTTTTCATAGCGGGTTTATTACTGTGTAGTAGTTCTGTTTGGGCATTACCGACAGGTAATGAATTAGTCGCGGGACAAGCGACGGTTGCTACGCCCAATGCAGGGCAACTGCAAATCAACCAAGCCAGTCAAAAAGCCGTCATCAACTGGCAAGGCTTCTCAATCAACCCTAACGAAGCCGTTAATATACAACAGCCCAACGCCCAAGCCGCGTTATTGAACCGTGTCGTCGGACAAGATGCCAGTCAAATACAAGGTCAACTCAACGCTAACGGACAAGTGTATCTGGTCAACCCTAACGGTGTCGTATTTGGCAAAACCGCCCAAGTCGATGTCGGTGGCTTAGTAGCCAGCACACACGACATCAGCACCGCCGATTTTATGAATGGCAAAAACCACTTCACCCAAAACGGTGCAACGGGCAAAGTCGAAAATCACGGCACAATTAACGCCAAAGACGGTGGCGTAGTGGCATTAATAGGCGAACAAGTCAGCAACACAGGCACAATCAACACCCCCAAAGGCACAACGGCATTAGCGGCTGGCAAAACCGTCGATTTAGATTTTCAAGGTGATGGTTTAGTCGAAGTCAAAGTCACTGAATCTGCCCTCAATGCCCAAATCACCAACCGAGGCGCGATACAAGCCGATGGTGGCAGAGTCGTCATGACTGCCAAAGCGGCAAATTCATTGATTGATACGGTTATAAATCAAGAAGGCGTGGTTCGCGCTCAAGGTTTAGTCGAACGCAACGGCGAGATTATTCTCGATGGCGGTTACGTTGCCCAAACGGGAACATTAGATGTATCAGGCAAAACAGGCGGTAAAGTCGATATTCAAGCCCGCGCTATCCTAGATGCAGGCAAAACCAATGCCGATGGCGCGGCGGGCAATGGCGGCAACATTAACATGAAAGCCAGCGATGCCATCATCCAAACTGCTGCCGCTGATACTCATGCTAACGGCACAACGACAGGCGGTACCATTCACTTGAAAGGTGCTAACAGCGTTTACAGTTCAGGCAAACTCAGCGTGACAGGCGACAAAGGCGGCACGATTGATGTCGTATCTAATGACCGCGTGGTATTAGCCGCCGCAGATGTAAACGCATCGGGTAAAAGCCAAGGCGGCTTAGTGCGTGTCGGTGGCGATTTTCATGGTGCAAATGCGAAGTTACCGAATGCTAAAACCACCCTCATCAACGGCGCGACTAAAATTAAAGCCGATGGTGGTAAAGGTAAAGTCGTAGTTTGGTCAAATGACACAACTGATTATTACGGCAGTATCAGTGCTAATAAAGCAGGTGAGATTGAAGTCTCCAGCAAAGGCACATTGACCTACTCAGGTTCTGCCAATGCAGGCATGGGCGGTAGCTTATTGCTTGATCCGAAAAATATCGTTATTTCATCGACTGGCAATGCCGCCTCTTATGCGTTGATTGATCCCCATGCGGCGGCGGGTAATAATTTTGGTGCGATTACTACTTTACTGGGTACGACAGTAGGAAAAGTATTTACTGAAAATGGCAATATCGCTGTCAGCAGTCCTTATGATGATTTTGCCGCCAGGGATGCAGGGGCGGTTTATTTGTTCAACACCACGACAGGCGCGTTGCTCGCAACACTGACAGGTTCTAGTGCGAACGATAATGTGAGCGGGTATTTATACTTCAATGGTGGTATCACGGCATTGACCAATGGCAATTATGTGGTGGCTAGTCCGAACTGGAACAATGGCATGGGAGCGGCGACGTGGGGCAATGGTACAACGGGTATCAGCGGTACGATTAGTTCCACTAACAGCTTGGTGGGTTCTACGGCGGGCGACTATGTGGGCTGGTATGGTGTCACCGCATTGACCAATGGCAATTATGTGGTGGGTAGTTCTGACTGGAATAATTACAGAGGAGCGGCGACGTGGGGCAATGGCACAACGGGCATTAGCGGCACGGTTAATTCCACCAACAGCTTGGTAGATTCTACGACATATGACATGGTGGGTAGCATCACGGCATTGACCAATGGCAATTATGTGGTGGGTAGTTATAGCTGGAATAATTACAGAGGAGCGGCGACGTGGGGCAATGGCACAACGGGCATGAGCGGTACGGTTAGTTCCACTAACAGCTTGGTGGGTTCTATAGCGGGCGACGCTGTGGGTGGTAGCATCACGGCATTGACCAATGGCAATTATGTGGTGGGTAGTTATAGCTGGAATAATTACAGAGGAGCGGCGACGTGGGGCAATGGTACAACAGGCATTAGCGGCATGATTAGTTCCATTAACAGTTTGGTGGGCTCTACGGCTACGGCGAGTGACTGGACGGGGACGATCTGGACGTATGGTGACGGGGTGGGTAATGGCATCACCGCCTTAAGTAATGGTAATTATGTGGTGGGTAGTTCTGGTTGGAACAATGGTATGGGCGCGGCGACTTGGGGCAATGGTACAAGGGGCATCAGTGGCACGATTAGTTCCGCTAACAGTTTGGTGGGCTCTATAGCGGGCGACGCTGTGGGTGGGTTTTTTAGTAACATCACCGCATTAACCAATGGCAATTATGTGGTGGGTAGTCCAAACTGGAACAATCGCATGGGAGCGGCGACGTGGGGCAATGGCACAACGGGCATGAGCGGTACGGTTAGTTCCACTAACAGCTTGGTGGGTTCTATGGCGGGTGCGGGTGACTGGACGAATGGGGTGGGAAGTAGAATCATCGCATTAACCAATGGCAATTATGTGGTGGGTAGTTCTGGTTGGAACAATGGTATGGGCGCGGCGACTTGGGGCAATGGTACAAGGGGCATCAGTGGCACGATTAGTTCCGCTAACAGTTTGGTGGGCTCTACGGCGGGCGACTATGTGGGCGGGTATGGTCGCATCACGGCATTGACCAATGGCAATTATGTGGTGGCTGGCTATATCTGGGACAATGGTAGTTTAGTAGATGCAGGACAAGTACGCATCGGCACACCTAGTGATATTTTATTTAACTACGGTGTTGGACAAACTATGACGTTTAATCCCTCAAACCTAGCTGACACACTGGCTTCAGGTACTAATGTCACGCTACAAGCCAATAACGACATCACACTAAACGCAGGTGCTGATATTATTGTCAGTGGTAACAATGGTGGTGCATTGACCTTACAAGCAGGACGCAATATTAACTTGAACTCCATTATTCGCACCGCGAATGGTGATTTCACTGCGATTGCAGGTGATCCCAACGCGCTTGCCGCTGATCGTGAAGCAGGAACACCAACAATTACTTTAGGTTCAGGAGCGACTATTAACGCTGGTACGGGTAAAGTCATACTCGCCGCTATCGGTGGCAATTTTGTTAATAACTCAGGTTCGACTAGACCTATTACTGCCATTCAGTGGTTAATCTATACCACCGATCCTAGATTAGACATCCTCAATGGCATGACCGCCGATTATGATGCTTACGGACAACCTTACACAGGTATGACACCCAGCTATGCTAGCCGGGGTAACTGGTTTTTATATAGTAATCCATATAGAGCGACGATTAATCCGACTATTACGAGGATTAATCGGACTATTGCAGTAAATTTGTTGGACATAAATTTCTGGCTTTCACAACTGACCCCTTTGCAAATTTCCACGACTTTTCTGTACAACTATCAGGAAAAATTGCATGACAATGAAGAAGTGGATGTTGATTTTGGGCAGTATAAACGCGATGCGAATCTGCTAAAAACCTTCGGATATGAACAACGCCGAGCGCATGGCGGTATAAAATTGCCCTAAAGGGTGAGGATTGAATTGTTAATAAGTGGTAAGGGCGGATTGCATCCGCCCTTATTGTTTGTAGTGGTCTAGTAGATGTGTATAACACGCCTCTGCATTTATTTTCCATAAACTATTATAGCTTTTACAAAGGTCAATAATACAATAGCCGATGCGGTACGCATGGCGAGACCGTGCCGCTGTGTCAACATGATAAATTGTGACACTATTTATAATAATGATATGAGGAGAAGTTGTTAATGTGTTGGAGTGGAGAAGCGTCTGGGGTGTTGGCTGTTGTAGGCTTAAGTACCGCAGCTTATGTGGCTTTAAAGGGTGAATCGAAAGAACTGTGGATTCCGTTGACTTATTTTGCCTTAATGGAGTTATTACAGGCATTTACTTACGTTTATATTGATTTATGTGACAATCCCAATAATCAGGTACTCACTTTATTTGGGTATCTACACGTCGCCTTTCAACCGTTTTTTGTCAATATGGTGGCGATGTATTTCATCCCCGAAAGCGTCAAATTAAAAATTCGTACTTATGTTTATACCATCTGTGCGATTGGTACAGTGGCAATGATGGTGAAAATGTATCCGTTTGCGTGGGCGGGCGAATGCATCATCGGCACAGAAGGGTTTTGTGGTCCTCATGTTTGCTCTACCTCTGGCGCGTGGCATATTGCATGGCAAATGCCGTTAAATGGATTGATGTCGCATCCTATTGACTGGTTATTTGGTTTTGATTGGGGCTTACATGCGTTCAGTTATATTTTGGTGGCGTTTTATATGCCTGTCATTTATGGCTCATGGCGGTTTGTTGCGTTTCATTATTTAATTGGTCCTTGGATTTCCGATGTAACTACTGATGATCCGAATGAATACGCTGCTGTGTGGTGTTTGTTTTCTATCGCGTTGTGCGTTTCGGTGATTAAAACGCCGATTCGGAAATATCTGCACGTTAAAAAGTGGCCGTTTTATCACACGACGGTGAGTGATTCGTTGTAAGTTATATTGGTTGGGTTGCCAAAAGCGGCAGCCCACCCGCAGCCACATTTTGTAAACATTTAGACAAACTGATGACGCAATGTTTTGCGCCATTAAGGATAGCTAATATGGGTTATTGGTCAGAAAAACTGGAGCAAGCATGTTACGTATCATGTGGATAGTATTAATACTCGTAATTTCAGCACTAAATGGTTGCGAGAAAAACCAAGACTTGAATACGCCGCGAGTATTCTTTAATAAAAATAAGGTTGGTATATCTCCAGACTATGCGGTAGTCAAGTGGAACGACCCAGAAGATCACGTTGTAACAGTCCACGGATTCATGGATGACATGAAGAGCTGCATAATTATTGCAGACGCGCTTAATAAGGATGCGTGCAAGGAGATTGATGGCGTAAACTGCCTAAATCCTTTCTCGTGTCAGCCACTCAATTATTGACCGCATTACTATCTATTAATTATGGAGTCCACGAATGACTGGAATTGCATGTCGAGCCAATTTCTTTGACGCTTCGGCTCTCGCAAGGTATTACTGTGACGAGCCTTGTTCAGAAGTGCTTCGACCATACTTCAACAGCTGCGCGACAAAATACACAACACCATTCTGTTTCTACGAAGCGATGAACGTCTTGAAGGGGAAATGGAAATACAGGAATGAACTCAACCGTGAACAATATCTTTTGGCTGCATCCCATCTCACGGCATGGTACGGGGCATCCTCAGGTAATATTAAAGACCTAGACTTTACCGACCCCCTTGTTTTCAAAAGTGCCAGAGACTTGGTTAAAAGAACTGAACTTGATTTGTCCGACGCATTTCAAATACTGAGTGTCAAGTACGGCTATTTCTCATCGTTAGTACGAGAGTCTCAGACAATCCTCGTAACAGCCGACAAACCGCTTGCAAAGGCGGCACGAGAAGAAGGTTTACGAGTTTGGAGCATTATGGAGGAAGCAGCTCCTTGATGGACACTATTCTTTTTCGATAACACGAATTCTAACATTCACGTTGATAGGTTGGTGTTCGTACCTCACCTCAACCCACAGTGAAGATGACATAAGCGCGTGGCTTCTTTATACTTACCAAACAAATTATTTACAGGAACGAACATGGAAAAACCATTCATTTTACACATGCTGACCACTGCTAAAAACTTAAGTCCTTTTGATGTCAATATGGCACTGGATGCAGGTTGGGTTTCAGCCTTACCTTATATTAATGTTGAGCCTAGTGAGGTACAGGGCTTAGTACAAGATGCCATTTTTTCACGCAGTGCTAAAAATTTAAAACGCACGGGTATTTTTATTGGTGGTCGTGATACTAAGCAAGCAATGGATATGCTAAAAATTGCTAAACGCTCAATGGTTCCTCCGTTTGAAGTCTCTGTGTTTGCTGATCCTAGTGGCGCGTTTACCACGGCAGCGGGCATGGTTGCTGCCGTAGAACATGAGTTAATCACTAAATTTAATACCACGCTGGCAGGTAAAAATATTCTTGCTCTAGGGGGTACGGGGCCTGTCGGTCAAGCGGCGGCGGTGATTGCGGCGCAAGCAGGGGCTAATGTCAGAATTATTGGTCGCCAATTGGATAGAGCGCAAAACATTGCTGATTTGTGTAATAACGAATTTGGTGAAGGTAAAATTAATATTACTGCTGGCGCGGATGCTGATAAAGCAGACTACATTAAAACGGCTGATGTTGTGTTTGCGACAGGTGCTGCGGGTATTGAATTATTAAGTGCCGAATTAATCGCCTCGGCTCCACAATTAAAAGTAGCGGCAGATGTGAATGCGGTACCGCCTGCTGGCATTGCGGGTGTCGATGCGTTTCATAACGGTACGCCGATTGAAGGTTCTAATAGCGGAGCGGTGGGTATTGGCGCGTTGGCTATTGGTAATGTTAAATATCAAGCGCAAAGCATTTTGTTAAAACAAATGCTCAGCACTGACAAACCTGTTTATCTGCATTTTGAACACGCGTTTGCTGTCGCTAGAGAGTACATTAAAGCAAAATCTTGAGTGCTGATGCACCAACTAAAGCCACTTATCTTCCGCACTTAACACCGAGGAACTCTCATGGAAAAACGCAGTATTCTTCACATGCTTGACCCGATGCCTAACAACAGTCCATTTGATATTAACATGGCAATGGACGCAGGGTTTGATGTGCTAATGCCTTATAGCAATGTTAAGCTAGATAGTGTTTATCGTTTAACGCAGGATGCTATTTTTTCACGAGGACCTGCGGGGGTTAAACGCACAGGGATTTTTATTGGCGGGCGTGATTTAGCGTTAGCAATGGATATGCTAACGACCTGTCAACAAGCTATGGTGCCACCGTTTGAAATATCGGTATTTGCTGATCCTAGTGGTGCTTTTACGACTGCCGCCGCGCTAGTGGCGTGTGTGGAAAAAGAACTAAAAACCAAACACGGGAAAGAATTAAAAGATTGTAATGCCTTGGTGTTTGGTGGCACTGGACCTGTCGGTATTGCGACAGGTGTTATCGCTTCTTTAGCAGGCGCAGATACTCGCTTAGTCGATCATTTATCGGTGGATGCCGCACAAGATGTGGCGGATGCTTATAATCGGCGTTTTAGTTGCACATTAAAAGCGGCTGTTGCGGCTAATGATGCGGATAAATCGGCGTTAATAGCCAATACAGATATTATTTTTTGCGCCGCTAAAGCGGGCATTCAAGTATTAAGTGCGGTGGTTTTAAAAGATGCTATGCAATTAAAAGTGGCAGGCGATGTTAATGCGGTACCGCCTTTGGGTATCGAAGGTATTAAACGCAATGATTTGGGCGTACCTTTGCTTCATGCGGTTAACGCGAAAGGCGCGGTCGGTGTGGGTGCGTTAGCCGTGGGCAACGTGAAATATCAATTACAGAATGAAATGTTAAAGCTCATGCTGGAAACTGATAAACCGTTGTATCTGGATTTTCGCCAAGCGTTCGACAAAGCACGCGAGCTACTGTAAATAATTGATCACGAAAAACGCTATTTAACTGTTCGTGTTTTTCGTACCTTTCGTGGACATCGCTTTTAAATCCACCACTTATTTTTCAGACAACAGCCCAATTAATCTATATGATGACGGGCTTTTTAATTACCTAGAGGGTTCTATCATGCAAGTAGCCGATAATATGGCGGTATCTATTCACTACACGTTAATCAATGATGAAGGCGAAGTGTTAGATAGTTCACAAGATGATGAAGCGTTAGTTTATTTACATGGCGAAGGCAATATTATTTCTGGGCTAGAACAAGCTTTGAATGGTAAAGCTGTTGGTGACAAATTTAATGTGCGTCTTGATGCAAAAGACGCGTATGGCGAATTCATAGAAGAGCGCGTACAAGTCATTCCTCGCGCTATGTTTGAAGGCATTGATGAATTAGAAGTGGGTATGCAGTTTCAAGCCGATGTTAGCGATGGTCCTGGTATCGTGACGATTATTAAAATCGAAGGTGACGAGGTCACTATTGATGGTAATCATCCGTTAGCTGGCGTACCGCTAACATTTGATGTCGAAGTGGTGGCTATCAGAGCAGCAACTGAAGAAGAATTGGAACACGGTCATATTCACGGTGCAGGTTGCCACCACTAATAGAGTCTGTTTTAGATACGAAAAGCACAACTTGTTGTGCTTTTCGTTTATTAATCATAAGCCCAACCATAAAAGGCTTATAATGCGTGAATTCTTAGTTTTCCCCTATCTATAAAGATTCATGTCATTTACTTCAGATTCCGCCCCGCTGTTATTTACCAGTTTCGCACTCGCCGAACCACTACTCCAAGCCGTTAAAAAAATAGGCTTTGAACACCCAACTCCCGTACAACAACAAGCCATTCCTCCTGCTATGGTGCGTAAAGACTTATTAGTTAGCGCGAAGACAGGGAGCGGTAAAACATTGGCTTTTTTATTGCCTACGCTACATCAATTGCTCAGTTTGCGGTCAACAAAATTCGGCACTCGCGCCTTGATATTAGCTCCAACCCGCGAGTTGGCGCGGCAAACTTATGAACAATGTCAGCAACTCATCGAGTTCACTGAGCTAAAAGTCGGCTTAATTACTGGCGGCGAAGATTTTAAACAACAACAAAGTCTAATCCGCAGAAATACCGACATCCTTATTGCCACGCCTGGTCGCTTACTGGAACTGATGGATCAGGAAGGTCATGATTTTACCCATCTGGAAGTGCTGATACTGGATGAAGCAGACCGTATGCTCGACATGGGTTTTAGTGATGATGTGTTGAGCATTGTTAATCACTGTAACGCCGAGCGGCAAACCCTGTTATTTTCTGCCACGCTCACACATTTTGGCGTGATTAGAATAGCCGATAAAATTTTAACCAATCACAAAGTCATTGCCTTAAATACGTTACAAGATGGTCACGCTAATATTACTCAGCAAATCATTCTCGCGGATGATAACGACCATAAACAAAAATTGTTAGCGTGGTTACTGCTCAATGACAGTTACGATAAAGCGTTAATTTTTACCAATAGTCGATTGCAAGCCGATGCCTTACAAGGACCATTGCGCGGTAAAAAACTGCGCGTGGGTGTGCTGCACGGTGAAATGGATCAAAAAGACCGTAATCGGACGATGGTGTTATTTCGTGAGGGCGTGATTAATATTATCGTAGCAACCGACCTTGCGGCGCGGGGTTTAGATGTGAGTGGTATTAATCTAGTGGTTAATTTTGATGTGCCGCGCAATGGTGTTGATTATATTCACCGTATTGGGCGGACAGGTCGTGCCGATGAATTAGGCACAACGATTGCATTAGTTAAGCACACGGAATGGAATTTGATGTCCAGTATCGAACGCTTTCTAAAACAAAACTTTATTCGTCGCACGATTAAAGAATTAGCAGCTAAGTATAAAGGACCGAAAAAACTGAAAGCCTCTGGCAAAGCAGTGGGCAGTAAAAGCACGGTTGAGCCTAAAAAAGCGGCAGCAGTTAAAGTAAAAGTACGCCATCGTGACCAGAAAAATATTGGTAAACGGCGAGTGCCAACCGTTAAGCCGATTGTAGAACAGACAGAAGAGCAAGCCGCCGCTACAGATAGTTGATTACGCTTAGAGACGTTGCACTGCAACGTCTCTACAACTTTAAATTTTTCATTGAGGGGAACGCGCGGATATTTTTTCGTGCCTTTTGTGTCTTTTGTGGACAATAATCCGTTAATCCCTAACAGGTGGTGGAGCTAACACCACGCGCGTACCATTCGACTCTGCCGCACTCACTACGCCCGCCGCTTCCATGTCTTCAATCATGGTTGCCGCACGGTTATAGCCGACTTTAAAACGGCGTTGTACACTGGAGATAGAGGCTTTGCGTGATTCAGTGACAAAGCGTACCGCTTCATCATACAACGCATCGGTTTCAGAACCACCGCCTGAACTATCACCACCGCCCATGCTAAAGCCGTCGTTATCAGACGATTCACGGGTAATTTCTTCCAAATAATTAGGTGGCGCGGTTTGTTTTAAAAATTCGACTACGCGATGCACTTCATGATCATCCACAAATGCACCGTGAGCGCGGACTGGAATGCTAGTGCCAGACGGCAAAAATAACATATCACCATTACCTAACAAAGTTTCTGCACCGCCTTGGTCGAGAATAGTACGCGAATCAATGCGTGAGGAAACTTGAAAGGAAATACGCGTGGGTACGTTCGCTTTAATCAACCCTGTCAACACATCCACCGATGGACGTTGGGTGGCTAATACTAAGTGAATGCCTGCTGCTCTGGCTTTTTGTGCCAAGCGGGCAATCAATTCTTCAACTTTTTTACCAACGATCATCATCATATCGGCTAATTCATCAATGACGATAACGATGCTGGGTAACGTAGTTAAAGCGGGAATCTCGCCTTCTGAGAAGGGATTAAGGGCTTGATACATTGGGTCGCTAATGGTTTCACCACGCGCGGTGGCTTCTTCAATTAAGGCATTAAAGCCTGCCAAATTTCTTACGCCCATTTTAGACATCAGTTTATAACGGCGTTCCATTTCACCGACTGCCCAGCGCAAAGCGTTACTGGCTTCTTTCATATCAGTAACAACAGGCGTTAATAAATGCGGAATGCCTTCATAAACGGATAATTCCAGCATTTTCGGGTCTATCATAATGAGGCGCACTTGTTCGGGCGTAGCTTTGTATAGCAAGCTTAAAATCATGGTGTTGATAGCCACAGATTTACCTGAACCCGTTGTACCCGCCACTAATACATGAGGCATTTTGCCTAAATCAGCAACCATCGGCGCACCTGCAATATCTTTACCCATTGCTAGGGTCAACAATGATTTTGCTTTGACAAAATTGGGGGATACCAATAATTCACGCAAGGTCACCATTTCGCGTTCACGATTAGGAATTTCTAAACCGACGACGGTTTTACCAGGGATAATCTCCACGATACGCACGCTGGTGACAGATAACGCTCTGGCTAAATCTTTGGATAGCGTACTAATGCGACTGACTTTAACACCAGCCGCAGGTTGTAATTCAAAGCGGGTAATAACAGGGCCAGGATGAAAATCCACCACGTTCACAATGACGTTAAAATCAGCCAAAATAGTTTCTACCAGCCGCGACATCGCTTCTAAATCGCTTTGTGAATAGCCGATGACACGAATCTCGCGGTTATCTAATAAATCTAACGCGGGTAGCACGCTTTCACCTGATTTATAAGACTTGGCGGGGGATGTTTTCTTGGCGGGATTGCTGGATTTTTCAACACGGGCAACCACTTTTGCAACCGCTGTTTCAATATGCGGGACAACGTTAATACTGGATGTTTTTTTAGTGACCGCCTTTTTTTTAGCAGTGCTTACGGGTACTGCAACTGAATTGTCTAGTAGCTGTTCCTGTTGCGGATTAGGCGCGTAACGAAAGATAAATTCAAACAGATGAACGGTATATTTGCCAATCATATCCATGAGTTTTACCCAAGACAGATCAGTAATCATGGTAATACCTGCCACGAACAGCACCAGTAAGAATAAGGTAGCCCCTGAATTACCCAAGGAAATCAGTGCGGCATCGCCTATTTCTTCACCGATAATTCCGCCCGTGCTACGCGGCAGTTCAATGCCTATTCTGAGTACATAGAGATGCAGTAAAGCGGTACTTGAGATAATAGCGGCGATTGAACCTATCCAAGCCAATGCCATGAATAGTTTTTCTTGGGGATTTTTAACGTTCTTACTGAACAAGTAACCATGCCAAAAAATAATGACTGGAAATAGATAAGCACACAGACCAAAAAAACTAAGACTGAAATCAGCGAGCCACGCACCAAAAACGCCGCACGCATTAGTGACGTTGCGGGTAGTACCGCTGTGTGTCCACCCTGCATCTTCATTGCTAAAAGTGACTAGCGCGATAAAGAAAAATAAAGCACTCGCGAAAAACACTAAAACAGCCACTTCACGCAAGCCACGAAACGTTTTTTCTTCCATTACAGCAGACATAAGTAATAATTCAATTAATAGATGGGTACACACAAAGTGTGATTATAGAACAATTAATCGTCGTATTATATGAAGGATTTGCAATAGGGACATAATCTATACTTGATTACAACGGATTAAGTTTAAATTTTTTAAAAACAAGTGCTTAGTAATTGCTGTTACATAACTATAATACTAAAATTACTCAGTCAGGATTATGGCATCAAGTTATATTACAAATCATTCATGTTGGGAAAATGGATTTTATGATTAGCAAGTGTTTATTTGCTAATCATAACCCTATAATGTGTGCTGACTATGGTGCTAATGATAAAGAGTGATAAGTCAGCATCAACGGTCTTATAAAAATAATAAAAATTTAAAGAACCGATAAAAGGCACAATCATGACTACCCCGCTTTCAGCCAATACGATAAAAGCCATATTAAGCCAATATAAAGCCCTTGAGCATATTTATGTTGGCTACAGTGGTGGTGTCGATTCTCATGTTTTATTACATTTATGTGCGTCACTAAAGACGCTGAAAGGTAAAGTCACCGCTGTTTATGTTCATCATGGTTTGCAGGATGAAGCGGCATTATGGGCTGAACATTGCAAAAAAACGGCTGAAAATTTACACGTTAATTTTATAGAATTACGCATTGATGCCACCGCCATCTCAGGCGAAAGCCCTGAGGAAGCTGCGAGAAATGCCCGTTATGCGGCATTAAAACCGTTAATTAGTGTTAATGAGGCTCTATTCATTGGTCAGCACAGAGACGATCAGCTTGAAACAGTGTTATTGCAATTATTTCGTGGTGCAGGATTACGCGGACTGTCTGGCATACCCGATACTGCCTTTTTTGGGCAAGGGCTTATATTAAGACCTTTGTTAAATGTCGGAAAACTTGAAATTAACGAATATGCAAAAATCCACGATTTGCAATGGGTTGAAGACCCTAGTAACCAGCAAGATAATTATGATAGAAACTTTTTACGCAACAGCGTTATACCGTTATTAAAACAACGCTGGGTAGCGTGTGACAAAACCGTGGCACGTTCAGCAAAGCATTGTGCAGAAGCACAAGTTGTGGTGTCGGCTGTTGCCGCCGAATTGTTTTATCCTGTGTTTAATGAAGCCAATAAAACCTTATGTATTACTCAGTTACAAGCACACAAAAGTCCTAGGCAACAACTGATTATTCGCCATTGGTTTCAAAGTCTAGGTTTGAAAATGCCTTCGCAAGCTTTTGTTGAACGCATTCAAACCGAAGTGATTGCCGCAAGAGAAGACAGTGATCCGATATTGTTAGGGCAAGGTTGCTTTATTCGTCGTTATCGGGACAAATTATATTGTCTTAAACAATCAGAACAAGAACCGTTACCCGATATGATCTGGCCGATTGGGCAAAAAGCCATCGAATTTGCCAGTTATCACACATTATCTTATGTACCATCATCCTCAGGTATACTGCATGAGCAGTGGCAAAAAGCAAAAATTACCGTCAAATTTCGCAGTGGTGGCGAAAAAATCCGCCTACCTAATCGCAAAGCACACCATTCATTAAAAAAACTGTTTCAGGAATCAGGTATTCCACCTTGGGAACGTGAACTAATCCCCTTGGTTTATTTGAATAATAAGCTAGCGGCAGTGGGCGAACACTGGATTAGCGCGGAATTTTATAGTGAAAAACCCAATAGTTGTGTGCGTTTATCTGTACAAAGTAACGAATAAATGCCGAAAAGACCATGACGAACTAGCCATAGTCGATTAAAATGCCTAGGATTAATCATCCTTCCAAAGCCGATAAATCCTACATGACAAAATATATTTTCATTACTGGCGGCGTGGTGTCGTCGCTAGGCAAGGGCATAGCGGCATCCTCGCTTGCCGCTATCCTCGAAGCGCGTGGTCTAAAAGTCACCATGACCAAGCTAGACCCTTATATCAATCTCGATCCAGGTACGATGAGTCCGTTTCAACACGGCGAAGTGTTTGTTACTGAGGATGGCGCAGAAACCGATTTAGATTTAGGGCATTATGAGCGGTTTTTAAAAACCACCATGAGCCGCAAAAATAACTTCACGACTGGTCAAATATACGACAGCGTGTTACGCCGTGAACGTAGAGGTGATTACCTAGGCGCGACCGTACAAGTGATTCCGCACATCACCAATGAAATTAAAGAACGTATTTATGCTAGTGCTGAAGGCATGGACGTAGCCCTAATTGAAGTCGGTGGTACGGTCGGTGACATTGAATCACTGCCGTTTTTAGAAGCCATACGGCAAATGCGTTTTGAATTAGGTAGTGACCGTTCCCTATTTATTCATTTAACTCTCGTACCTTACATTCGTTCAGCAGGTGAAATTAAAACCAAACCCACGCAACATTCGGTTAAAGAACTGCGCACCATCGGTATCCAGCCTGATATTTTAATTTGTCGTTCCGAACAGGCGATTCCTGTCAGCGAGCGTCGTAAAATTGCCTTATTTACCAATGTCGAAGAGCGTGCTGTTATTTCTGCCACCGATGCTGATTCCATCTATCGCATTCCCTTGATGCTCCATGAGCAAGGCTTGGATGAAATCGTCGTCAAACGCCTACGTTTAGACGTACCGCCTGCTGATTTAAGCGAATGGAAAGCCGTTATTGCCGCGCTTGAAAACTCAAACAACACAGTCAAAATTGCTATCGTCGGCAAATATGTTGACCATTCTGATGCCTACAAATCCATCAACGAAGCCCTCATTCATGCAGGCATACGCACACGCACCAAAGTTGATATTGTTTACATTGATTCAGAACTGATAGAAGACGAAGGCACTGCCCGTTTAAAAGATGTCGATGCTATCCTCGTCCCTGGTGGATTTGGTGAACGCGGCGTAGAAGGCAAAATCGCCACCGCCCGTTTCGCGCGCGAAAATAAAATTCCCTATCTCGGTATCTGCTTAGGAATGCAGGTGGCTGTTATCGAATTTGCCCGCGATGTTGCAGGCTTAGAAGGCGCGCACAGCACCGAATTTCTACCCAAATCACCACATCCCGTAATCGGCTTAATCACCGAATGGATGGAAGATGGACAAGTGCAGACCCGCGATGAAAACTCCGATTTAGGCGGCACCATGCGCTTAGGCGGACAACAATGCCGTTTAAACCATGACACCTTAGCGCATTCACTCTATCAAAAAGATGTCATCACCGAACGTCACCGCCACCGCTACGAATTCAATAATAAATACATTGAACGCTTAGAAGCGGTAGGAATGCGTTTTTCAGGCAAATCCATCGACGGGCGATTAGTCGAAGTCATCGAAATCCCCGATCACCCGTGGTTTATTGCCTGTCAATTTCACCCGGAATTCACCTCCACACCGCGCAAAGGACACCCGTTATTTTCAGGCTTTGTGTTAGCGGCATTTGAACATCGACGATAGTCTGTATCAACCGCCGAGGTTTTAAAAACCTCGGCGGTCTGAGTTAAACCCTTCATTCGTTTGGAGTTCACCTCATGAACTGGCAACCCACGCAAGACCCTTACCGCATCACCGACTACCTTAAAAACGAATTGGACAGTGACAGCAAACACGAATACCTAAATGGTCAAGTCTATGCAATGGCTGGTGCGAGTAAAAACCACCAGCGCATTATCATGAACATAGGAAGTCTTTTTAGAAGTCATTTACGCGGCACACCCTGTGATACTTTTTCATCTGACATAAAAGTCAAAGTCAGTGATTTTGCTTTTTTCTATCCTGATGTCATCGTGACCTGTAATGATGACAGCAATAACGCCTATTACACCGAACAACCGCTCATTCTTGTTGAAGTCTTATCAAAATCCACCCGCCGCATGGATGAAACCACCAAACGGCGTTTATACCAAACCCTGCCCAGCTTGCAAGAATACGTTTTAATCGAACAAGACATCGTTGACATAGAAATCTGTCGCCGCTCCCAAGGCTGGCAACCCGAACATTATTTCATGGGTGACGAAATAACCTTTGCCGCGATTGAATTAACGCTGTCGGTGAATGATATTTATGAGCGGGTGGTGAATGAAGATGTGCAGGCGTTTTTTGATACTAGCACTAATATAAAATCACAGGATTATTAATTATGGGTAAGAAAATAGCATTATTAATTGGTGTTGCAACTTATGAAAAAGAAAGTTGTTTGCCACCTTGTGAAGCTGATATTAATTTAATGACTAAAATTATTGAAATATCAAAAAAATATGATGATAAATTAGTTTTAGATGAGAGTCCTAAAAGTATTGATGCTATGGCAAAAATACGTTCTTTTATTACAACTCATAAAAATTCAGAAATTGATGAAGTGTTTTTTTACTATACAGGGCATGGCACGAAACATTCGGATGATTTTCTATTTTTATTTTCTGATTTTGATGGTAGCAAAATTAATTCAACATCATTAGCAAATAGTGAACTTGATAACTTGCTAAAGTCATTAAATCCTAAATTTACGGTAAAAATTGTTGATGCTTGTCAGGCGGGTGTTGAATATATTAAATCAGAACAAAACTCAGAAAGAAATTTAGAAAATATATTAGAAAAATCAAAAAATAGATTTAATCATACTTACTTCATGTTTTCGTCATTAGAAAATCAGCCTTCAACAGCACTTAGTGATTATAGCGTCTTTACAAAGAGTTTTGCAGATGCACTTATAGCTTATAAAGAGCGTGATATTTGCTATGTCGATATAGCAAAACATATAGCTGATGATGCAAATGTAAAAAGACATCAAACGCCACTATTCGTACAACAGTCGATTAACACAGAAATATTCTGTCACGTTTCATCCGAATTAGCTCAGAGCATAAATGATACATTTACAGCACTGCCTATAAAAATAAATGAAAATATTGAATCTAATCAAGATGAAAAAACACCAGAATTAAGGTTAATTGAAGCAATAAAAAAACAGAACAAAGATTACTGTACTGAACAGGAAGCTCAAAGCTCATTAGAAAAATTTATAGAGCATATAAAAACATATAATGGGGGAGAAATTCTAACATCTTTATATGGAATAGACGTTGAGAATAAATCGGATTATTCTAATATAACTGGTATGAGTAATATAGCAAAATGGCTTCATGGAAATAATGAATCATATTTTGCTGAAGTTAAATATAGGTCAGAACCATACCAAGAGCGTGAGTTTAACCTTTTTTCAAACGAAAAGGTTACAAAATATCGAAATGTTCCAGAGACAATAAAGCAAACAGCAGATTCACTTTGCCATTCAATAATTATATCTTTTGCACCTAAAAACCAAGTTACTCCTTGGTTTAAGGCGTTTGTTGTTTATATTTTTTCAAAAAATAAACTTACAATTTTTTATAAAGTTGAAACAGAAAAAGAAATTAATTGGAATGAAAGAATTACTTTAAATAAAAATACATGGAAAATACTACATTGTAGCTTAAAAATCATTGATGAGATTGTAGAAACATCAAATAATATACTTAATGATATAAGTCAATATATCATTGATGATATTAAATCTAAATTTGAAAATTAGCTTATAGATTGGATTAAAGTACCAACGAATAACAAAACTTGTTGGGGTTTGCAAGCTCACCCGCAACCTATAACACCCTTGCAAGAATGGCGCGGAAAAAATTCGTGGTGCATCGGTTAAATATTTCGCAGAATTAAAAACGCTTTTTAATTCTGTTGATAAAGTTGGGCATTATTTTATTTTTAATATTGCAGGGAATCATTACCGTTTGATTGCCGCTATTCATTTTAATACGCTAACGCTTTATATTCGTTCTATTATGACTCACAAGGAGTATGACCAATGGAAACCTTAAGCCCTGTTTCTAACGATATTATTAAATCGTACACAACGCTGTGTGAAAGTATTCCGCTTTACCCATTACATAATGAACAAGATTACGATAAAGCGGTTGCTATTTTGAATAGTTTATTGGATGCAGGTGGTGCAGATGAAAACCATCCGTTAGCTCGATTAGTAGAAACACTAGGTGTATTTATCAGTGATTATGAAAGTCAGCATGATTTTTTGTAGAGGAACAAACCATGCCAAAAATAACCCACATCGAACAACTCGATTTAAATAAAATCTATAATTATGCTGATTATTTAACATGGCGGTTAAATGATGCAATTGAATTAATTAAAGGCAAGATTATGTTAATGTCACCTGCACCGAATGTCGGACATCAAACGATTGAAAGAAACTTAATTATTGAGATAGGTAATCATTTAAAAGGTAAGAAATGCCAAGTATTTCCAGCACCGTTTGATGTGCGTTTATATGACCGCAAAAAATCTATTCTAAATAGCCAAGATATTCATACTGTCGTACAACCTGATTTATGCGTAATTTGTAATCCAGAATTATTAGATACTCAAGGCTGTAATGGTGCGCCTGATTGGATTATTGAGATATTATCGAAAGGGAATTCTAAACGAGAAATGCAGATAAAATATCAGTTATATCAAGAAGCGGGTGTGCAGGAATATTGGTTGGTTTATCCAGAACAACAAGCGATTCATCAATTTGTTTTGGATGATAATGGACACTATCAATTGAGAAATATGTATGCCGAAGATGATAAAGCGATGCCAACTTTATTTCCTGATTTAGCCATTGATTTAACCGAAGTGTTTGAAGAATAACCATCATTAACTTAAAAAGAGACTATTATGAAATTATGCGGCTTTGAAGTCGGTTTAAACCAGCCTTTATTTTTAATCGCAGGTCCTTGTGTGATTGAAAGTGAACAACTCGCGTTAGATACAGCGGGTTATTTAAAGGAATTAACCGATGAACTAAAAATTAACTTTATTTATAAATCCTCGTTTGATAAAGCCAACCGTTCCTCACATGAAACCTTTCGCGGTTTGGGTGTTGAACGCGGTTTGGAAATTTTGGCGAAAGTAAAACAGCAAATCGGTGTGCCAGTCTTAACAGACGTGCATGAAGATACGCCGTTAGCCGAAGTTGCGTCTGTGGTTGATGTTATGCAAACGCCCGCGTTTTTATGTCGGCAAACTAATTTTATTCAAGCGGTTGCGTCCCAAGGCATCCCTGTCAATATCAAAAAAGGGCAGTTTCTCGCACCGTGGGATATGGCAAACGTAGCAAAAAAAGCCAAAGCCACAGGTAATGAACAGATTATGGTCTGTGAACGCGGCGTGTCTTTTGGTTACAATAACTTAGTTTCGGATATGCGCTCACTCGCTGTTATGCGTGATACCGATTGCCCAGTCGTATTTGATGCCACGCATTCGGTACAATTACCTGGTGGACAAGGTTCTTGCTCAGGCGGACAACGTGAATTTGTACCTGTCTTAGCACGCGCCGCTGTGGCTGTCGGTGTGGCAGGTTTATTTATGGAAACCCATCCTAATCCAGCAGAAGCGAAAAGTGATGGTCCAAACTCATGGCCATTACATCGAATGCGTGAGTTGTTGGAAACACTGTTAGTGTTAGACGCAGCGGTTAAACGTCAACCGTTCATTGAAACCACGTTATAATTCACAGCTTCAAACCCTTTTTTTAACTTTAACTGCAACATTCCCTGTTGCTTTTATTTTTTTAACCTTCGGAGCAGTAAAACAATATGAGTAAAATCGTCGATATTAAAGCAAGAGAAATTTTAGATTCACGCGGTAATCCGACTTTAGAAGCGGATGTGATTTTAGAATCAGGTATTATTGGCAGTGCAATGGTGCCATCGGGTGCATCGACTGGCGAGCGTGAAGCGATTGAATTGCGTGATGGCGATAAAAATCGCTACTTGGGCAAAGGCGTATTGAATGCCATCAATAACGTCAACACTGAAATCAAAGTGGCGATTGTTGGCATGGATGTCAATGACCAAGCGGCGATTGATAACGCCATGATTGCCTTAGATGGCACAGACAACAAAGCCCGTTTAGGCGCGAATGCGATTTTGTCGGTGTCTATGGCGGCGGCTCATGCGGCGGCGAAAGAAGCGGGCGTTCCGTTATACAAACACTTCAACACGTCAGGCAAATTCATCATGCCTGTGCCAATGATGAACATCATCAACGGCGGTTCACACGCCGATAACAGCGTCGATTTACAAGAGTTCATGATTTTACCCGTTGGCGCACCGACATTCCGTGAAGCGATTCGTTACGGCGCGGAAGTGTTCCATAACTTGGCAAAAGTATTGAAAGCCAAAGGTTTGGCAACCACTGTCGGCGACGAAGGCGGTTTCGCACCTAACCTGTCATCAAACGAAGAAGCCATTGAAGTTATCTTAGAAGCGATTGAAAAAGCGGGCTACAAAGCAGGCGTTGATATTTTCTTAGGTATGGATGCTGCGGCTTCTGAATACTACAAAGATGGTCGTTATGTATTATCAGCAGAAGGTAGAAGTTTTGACTCTGTGGAAATGAATGACTTTTTAGCGGCTTGGGTGGAAAAATATCCCATCATTTCTATCGAAGATGGCTTAGACCAAAACGACTGGGCGGGCTGGAAAGATCAAACTGAAAAATTGGGCAAAAAAATCCAATTAGTCGGTGATGATTTATTCGTCACCAACCCAAAAATCTTGGCAGAAGGCATCGAAAAAGGCATTGCTAACTCCATTCTGATTAAAGTGAACCAAATCGGCACATTAACCGAAACTTTCGCCGCCGTCAGCATGGCACACGCCGCAGGTTACACCGCCGTTATGTCACACCGTTCAGGCGAAACCGAAGACACCACCATCGCCGATTTAGCCGTTGCCACAGGTACAGGACAAATCAAAACAGGTTCATTAAGCCGTTCTGACCGCGTTGCCAAATACAACCGCTTAATGAAAATCGAAGAAGAGTTGGGCGATGCGGCGGTTTATGCAGGTCGTAGCGCGTTTAACAAAATTTAAAACTAAATAGTTTTAAATCGCTGTAGGGTACGCATTGCGTACCCTATTTTTTATAAGTGTAAAGGAGCGTAGCATGACGGCACATTTAGCACGCGATAATAAATTAAATGTATAAAACGATAGACCTGTTTGCGGGCATTGGTGGTATTCGACTAGGCTTTGAAAGCTATGGTTGTGAAAACGTATTTTCCTCAGAGTGGGATTCAGACGCGAAAAAAATGTATGAAGCCAATTTTGGTGAAAAACCACATGGTGATATTAATTTAATTAATCCACAAGATATTCCGAATCACGATATTTTATTAGCAGGATTTCCTTGTCAGCCTTTTAGTATTGCAGGTAAAGGGTTAGGTTTTTCCGATACCAGAGGTACGTTATTTTTTAATATAGAATCCATATTAAAAAATAAAAAACCACGCGCTTTTTTATTGGAAAATGTTAAACGACTAACCACGCATGATAACGGACGAACATTTGCAGTTATTTTAGAAAAATTAAAATCATTAGGCTATACCGTTTATCATAAAGTTTTTAATTCTTTGGATTTTGGTTTGCCGCAAAAAAGAGAACGTATTTATATAGTCGGCTTTTTGAATGAATTACAGTTTGAATTTCCAAAACCATTAGGTTATTACCGACCACTAACAGAATTCCTTCAGCAAGAAAGTGAAATACCTCCTAGTTATTTTCTTTCCGACAATATAAAACAAAATCGTTTAAATGCAGTAAAAGGAACGCCTCCTTACCCATCAATATGGCATCAAAATATTGGCGGTAATATCTCAGCATTACCCTATTCATGCGCTTTAAGAGCAGGCGGTAGTTATAATTATTTAGTTGTTAATGGTGTGCGACGTTTAACAGATAGGGAAATGTTGCGTTTACAAGGTTTTCCAGAGGATTTTAAAATTGTATTGCCTTATTCTGGGGTGCGTAAAGTAGCAGGAAATTCGGTATCTGTGCCTGTCATTAAAGCCATAGCTAATGAAATGATAAAGACATTACAAACACAACAAGCTGTCATAAAAACGCCTGTTCAAACTTCACTATTTCAGCAAAAAAATGAATATAGAAACTGCGAAACAATCCTTAGATAAAGTTATTGATAAGGCAAGAGTTCATCTTTATAAACCTATACAAATTGCTGAAATATTGCACCGTGACCGAACCGAAAAAAATATTACCTTATCAGAACTTTCAACTTATCGGACACAATCCAAAAAATGGCGTGATATTATCTGCATTCAATTTCTAGGTAGAACTAGCACTTCCTCAGCCCGTTATCAAGATGATGTGTTTAATGATAATGCCGTTCCGCCTGCTATTTTAGCGGTATTAGGTGAAGAAAATAGAAATTCAAATGGTATAGTTGAAGCCTATATTTATCGAAAGTTTTTACAGCGTTTTAGTCAAATGACTACAGGCTTAGATTATTGTATTACGCATGATAAAACCGATTTTCAATTGAATGATTTTTTAGATTTATTTTGGCATGAAGCGGGATTACGTCGGAGTATTGATAAGGTTTATGAAATTATTGTTTACGCATTATTTTCTACGTTAGTTGAAGTATTGGAAGTTTCTGTTGAAGTCAGTATGAATCCAGAAAAAATTGATCTTCTCAAAGAGTTTGAAGATTTTGCTCAACGTGTTATTCAACTTACGCCTGACCAAATGGCGATAAAACTCAAAGCGAGAATAAATCGTGTTGGTGTAACTAATGCTGCTGATAGAGGGCTTGATATGTGGGCGAATTTTGGACTTGCCATACAAATCAAACATCTTTCATTAACCGAAGAGTTAGCCCAGAATATTGTTTCATCGGTATCGGCGGATAAAATTGTTATTGTTTGCAAAGACACTGAGCAAAAAATTATTGTTTCTTTGCTTAATCAAATGGGTTGGAAATCAAAAATACAAAGTATTGTTACTGAAACTGATTTATTGAGATGGTATGAAAAAGCATTGCGCGGTCAGTTCTCGCAACTATGTGGCGACAAAATTCTAAAAAAACTATCCGATGAAATCCAAGTTGAATTTCCAACTACTGATAAAAAAGAGTTTTTACAATTCATACAAAAACGTGGTTATGATGAACTTATAAATAATCGGTGGTTATAAGCATGAAAATCCTCATCGTCATTCTTATTTTATTAATCGCTCATTTACAATATCGTTTGTGGTGGGGTGATGGCAGTGTTAGCCAAATTTTGGCTTATCAACAGCGGCTTGATGAACTGAAACAGCAAGTGGAGGAAAAGAAACTGCGTAATGAGGCGTTGTACGCGGAAGTGGTGGACTTGCGAAAAGGACAGGAAGCTCTGGAAGAGAGAGCGCGAGATGAATTAGGCATGATTAAAGAAAACGAAACGTTTTTTCAGGTTATTGAATGATATAAGCTTAAATTGATTACTATCCGTTCGCCCTGAGTCTTTCGATAAGCTCACCACGAACGGTATCACTAATACTACATTAGCTCTAACTAAGGCATACACGAAAGCCACGAAGCTTATTAAGACCTTTCAGGTTTTGAAAACTTGAAAGGTCTTTTTTTCGTGTTTTTCGTGTATTTCGTGGACAGGAATAAATAATGAAATTTGATTTACTCAATACCGATGGTGAGGCGCGACGTGGTCGCTTGACGTTTGCACGCGGTGTGGTGGAAACGCCGATTTTTATGCCAGTCGGGACTTACGGCACGGTGAAAGCGTTAACGCCCGATGAGTTGCTGGATATGGGCGCACAGATTATTTTGGGCAATACTTTTCATTTGATGTTACGCCCAACTACGCCTGTGATTAAAGCGCACGGTGATTTGCATGATTTTATGCGTTGGGATAAGCCAATTTTAACCGATTCGGGCGGCTTTCAGGTGTTTAGTTTGGGCGCGTTACGCAAAATTACGGAAGCGGGCGTGACATTTAAATCGCCGATTAATGGTAGTAAGATTTTTATGGGACCTGAGGAATCTATGCAGGTGCAGCGCGATTTAGGCTCGGATATTGTGATGATTTTTGATGAATGCACGCCGTATCCTGCAACCGCTCAGGAGGCGGCGGATTCGATGCGGTTGTCGTTGCGTTGGGCAAAACGCAGTAAAGAGGCACACGGTGATAATCCGTCGGCGTTGTTTGGTATTGTGCAGGGCGGGATGTATGAGCATCTGCGCCAAGAATCTATTGATGGCTTGGTGGATATTGGTTTTGATGGTTATGCGATTGGCGGTTTATCGGTCGGCGAGCCGAAAGAAGAGATGATGGCAACCTTAGATGGTATTCATCGAAAAATGCCTAGCGATAAACCGCGCTATTTGATGGGCGTGGGTACGCCTGAGGATTTAGTGGAAGCGGTGTGTCGGGGTATTGATATGTTTGATTGTGTGATGCC
>DFWO01000136.1:40772-41002 GCA_002380945.1 Methylococcaceae bacterium UBA4132
TGATATGTTTGATTGTGTGATGCCTACCCGTAATGCGCGTAATGGGCATTTGTTCACGACCTTTGGCGTGGTGAAGATTCGTAATGCTCAATATGAATTTGATACCCGTCCGTTGGACGAAAACTGCGGTTGTTATACTTGTCAGCATTATTCGCGTGCGTATTTGCGTCATTTGGATAAATGCAAGGAAATGTTGGGTTCTCGTTTGAACACGATTCATAATTTGTATT
>DFWO01000136.1:41216-41445 GCA_002380945.1 Methylococcaceae bacterium UBA4132
CACGATTCATAATTTGTATTATTACTTGAACTTAATGCAAGGCTTGCGGGATGCGATTGCTGAGCAACGCTTGGATAGTTTTGTTAAATCGTTTTATGAGCAACGTGGTGGTACGGGGGGGATTTAAGAGCTATTATCGTTCACGAAAAGCGAAAACCGTAGGTGGGATTTATCCACCTTTGTATCTTAACTATCGTAATGTCAAGCTGATGTGTCAACACTTATCAGG
>DFWO01000131.1:0-610 GCA_002380945.1 Methylococcaceae bacterium UBA4132
CAAGTAAGCCATGACTTTGATTGATTTGCGTAACTTTTTTGCCTGTTTTCGGCAATATTTAAATTTGAAAGTAAACGATAGTATCGAGAAATGTGCAGCGCAATACAGGGGTTCTGCAGTGATTCATACTGAATTTTCAAAAACTCAATAGCCATTAATAACGCCTCTTGTTTATCGGTATCAGACATAAACATTCTCCTGATATCCGGAATTATTCTTATTTGGCAATTTCAAAGCGGATAAAAATAATTTCCAGACTGTTTTCTTCGAATCAATATCCAGGCACCTAAAATCGACAGCATGAATACATCCACTTTCAATCAGTGACTTCAGGGTGTTTGATGAGATTGCTATGTATATTAGGTTATTTTCCATATCAAAGCCGGTTCTAGTTTTCTTTTATACAAATGATAATGGTTATCATTTGCATAGTAAAGAATTAATTTCTCTTGCGCAATCATTCCAGATCTTCACATAACCCGATCTCTACCCTCAATCGAGTTTTACTTTGGAGCTAATAAAACATTTTAAAAAGCAAACAGATAACAATAGAAAACCGAAAAAAAGCCAGTACTGCTTGCTAAATACGTCAGATTTTGAAATGATCCCT
>DFWO01000131.1:913-3143 GCA_002380945.1 Methylococcaceae bacterium UBA4132
ATGCCCCAGTTACAATTGCCGATGTTTCCAGAGGGTGTTACCCCTATTACCCCCTTACTCGCTTTCATCAAAGAAGACGGGAATATTACCTATTTCAACGGTAGCTTACCCGTTTTTAGTCACCAGGAAGAAGATACTCAATCATTCCGAATGATCACCGCGCAATTCTGTGTCAATGGGCATACTCAGCAAGTGGATATTGCCCGCGCTTTTGGGGTAACGCCTATCAGTGTTAAACGCTCAGTCAAGCTGTATCGTAAAGAAGGCGCCAGAGGTTTTTATAAGCAAAAAAACAGGCGGGGAGCGGCAATATTAACGCCTGCTGTTATCGAGCAAGTTCAACAGCTATTGAGTGGACACGAAGAAGTGGCCGATATTGCCTTAAAGCTGGATATTAAAGCAGACACCTTGTCCAAAGCGATACGGGCAGGACGACTGCATAAGCCCGCCAAAAAAAAGATCCTGATAACCTGGTAACCAGTAAAAGTGAGCGCAGTAGCGCTGACCGAGCCGCGCTCATGGGCGTCGGCGCACAAGATGTGATGGGTCGGGTTGCTGCCAGCATTGGCGATTTGGAATCAGTAGCGCCCCAATTCCAACCGGTTTTAGATGTGCCCAATGGCGGCGTTCTGTTCGCACTCCCTGCCTTATTAGCCATGGGCCTATTGAAATATACCGAGCAATTTTTCAAGTTGCCTAAAGGTTACTATGGCTTGGACAGTCTTTTTTTACTGCTGGCTTTTATGGCCTTAACCCGACTCAAATCCATCGAATCTTTACGCTATTGCGCTCCTGGTGAATGGGGAAAATTATTAGGTCTGGATCGTATTCCAGAAGCTCGCACGTTACGCATCAAAGTCAAGGCACTCAGCGAAGACCATCAGGCTAGAAGCTGGAGTGCTGAAATGTGCAGCTATTGGATGGAATCAGCCCCCGAACAGGCGGGTGTTTTATACATTGATGGTCATGTGCGCGTCTATAACGGCCAGCAAACCCAACTGCCCAAGCATCATGTTGCACGACAGAAGCTTTGTTTACGAGCAACCACCGACTATTGGGTCAATGCCATGGATGGTCAGCCTTTTATGGTGGTTAATAAGGCCGTGGACCCCGGCATGATAAAGGTTATTGAAAACGATATCTTGCCTGAGTTGGCGGTGCGGGTTCCGGCGCAAACTGAGCGGACAGCCGCGTCTACCAAACCTTTCCCCCATAAATTCACGCTGGTTTTTGATCGTGAGGGTTATAGCCCGGAATTTATGTCCCGGATGAAAGCCCAGCAGGTAGCGGTTCTCACCTATCATAAATACCCGGGCGATGACTGGTCAGAAACCGAGTTTTCTGAGCACACACTAACCTTACCCACCGGTGAAACGGCGCAAGCCAAACTGGCCGAACGGGGAGTCTGTTTAAGCAATAATCTCTGGGTGCGTGAAGTTCGAAAACTCACCGAACGCGGGCACCAAACGGCGATTTTAGCGACTGATTATCAATCTGATTTAACCCTTATTGGGGCGAGGATGTTTGCCCGATGGTGTCAGGAAAACTACTTCAAGTATATGCGTGAACACTACGGTCTTGATAAGCTTGCCGACTATAGCGTGGCAACGATAACTGAGCCCACTCAAGTGGTCAATCCCGTTTATCGCGATCTGGATGGCAAGGTCAGATCACAAGTGAGCAAGCTCAATCGCATGATGGCCAAGTTTGGTGCCATGCACTTTGAAGGGACGCTGGATGATGAAAAAATCAGCCCTTTTATGCAACAGAAAGCGGAACTGAATGAAGCGATAGAACAGCAGAAAAATGCCGTTAAGTTGCTCAAAAAAACACGCAAAGAAACTCTACATCATATTGATGTGCATGATTTGCCGGAGGATCAGAAATTTAAACAGTTAAGCACGCAAAGCAAGCATCTGGTAGATACCATAAAAATGACGGCTTATCGTGCGGAAACGGCGATGACTAATAGTCTGCGTAAATATATGTCTCACCCTGATGAGGTGCGCGCACTACTTCGCGCACTCTATAAAACTGAAGCAGATTTACTGCCTGATCTGGAAACACAAACATTAACCATCCGTCTCCATCATTTAGCGAATGTTATGTCTGATAACGTGATTGAAAAATTATGTACTCAACTGAATGCAACGGAGACTCGATTTCCTCGTACAAATTTACGCATGGTGTTCAAAGTAGGGTCAATTTAAAATCCTAGAGGTCTGGGTGT
>DFWO01000155.1:0-5966 GCA_002380945.1 Methylococcaceae bacterium UBA4132
ATCACTTTGATTTTTACCACTACCTATGATTCTTCGTAAATTCACTTTTCTTGAACGACCACCTGGTAATGCTTCGAGCAATAGCGGCTCGAACAATTTTCATTTTTTATCGTTTAAGTCCGTTGGATAACCCTTGGACTCGTGCAGTATGCTTTTTCATCGTCAACAATCGCAAAAATCATTATTCTTACAGTTTTGGCAAACTTTTAAAACATATACTTAATTCTGCGCAGAGTTTGACTATTCTACGCCATCACGACTCTGCCAAACCAGTGTCCGTACTCGAAAAATGTTAATGGCTGTTAATAATGGTTAATTTTCCCTCATTAGCTTTCAGCATAGCGAAATTGCCTTCTACAGATATTAACAATACTGGACTTTGCAAATTGAAAAAGGCTATTATGCTTGCCCAGTGTTTTTAACCATTAAAATAATTTCGCAACTATGACTGATTCTTTTATCTCAACTAAATCCATTCCTGTTCGTGAACGCTTAATTATGGCTCTGGATGTACCTAGTCTGTCTGAAGCACGAGCCTTAGTTGAAGAATTAGGTGATGCCGTTATTTTTTATAAAGTGGGCATGGAATTGTTTATGTCAGGCGATTATTTCGGCTTTATTGAATGGTTGAAACAACAAAATAAAAAAGTATTTGTTGATTTAAAGTTTTTTGACATTCCTGAAACGGTCGGTCGGGCAATTAAAGCCTTGAGCAGTAAGGGCGTTGATTTAGCGACCATTCACGGTAATGATGCCATTATGGAAGCGGCTGCACAGGTTAAAGGAGATTTAAAAGTCTTGGCAGTTACGGCGTTGACCAGTTTGGATAGAGGTGATTTGAACGATTTGGGTTTTCAATGTGATGTGCAGGCGTTGGTGTTATCGCGTGCTAAACGGGCATTACAAATTGGTTGTGATGGTGTGGTGTCGTCTGGCTTAGAGGTTTCGCTCTTAAGAAAAGAACTCGATCACAAATTATTAGTCATTACCCCAGGTATTCGTCCTGTCGATAACCGTGAAGACGGCGATCAAAAACGGGTAGTTAGTGTGGAAATGGCGTTTCAAAATGGCGCGGATTATATCGTTGTTGGTCGCCCCATTCGCGATGCGAGTGATCGCAAAGCCATGGCAGAAAAAATTCAGGCGCAAATTCTGGCGCAATTCTCTTAATTCCTAGCGCGGTATTCATGCCATTTTCTCCTGAGTTTACCAGTTCATATCTAGTCGCTTTTGCGATGGGGCTATTTAGCAGTATGCACTGCATAGGTATGTGTGGTTCTATTATCGGCACATTAACGCTCAGTCTTAGTCCCGATATACGCAATAACAAAGCGAGGCTACTCCCGTTTGTGTTTAATTATAACTTGGGGCGTGTAACCAGTTACACCATAGCAGGTGGCTTAGCGGGCATTGTCGGTGTGTTAATGATTATGCCGTTTGGTGAACTACACGGACATAGAATTCTGCAATTATTATCAGCACTGATCATGATGAGTGCGGGTTTATACATAGCAGGTTGGTTTCCACGTTTTGCCTATATTGAAAAAATCGGCACGCGTTTTTGGAAAAAAATAGAACCGTTTGGTCGTAAATTGATTCCCGTTAAAACCTATACGCAGGCATATTTATTTGGTATGGTTTGGGGATGGTTGCCGTGTGGTTTAGTTTATACCGCGCTGGCAGTTGCCGCTACGGCGGGTGATGTCAGTAAAAGTGCCTTGACTATGTTAGCTTTTGGCTTTGGGACTTTACCCGCTGTCATGGGAGTCGGTATAATGACCAGCGTTTTGACAAGGCTATCCCGAACGCAACGTTTTAAACAAATTATTGGCTTATTTATGATTATTTTAGCGTTGTTAGCCGCACTGCCGTGGCTTAATCCAATGGCGTTCCTTCACACTTCAGTAACACATTAACGAGACAACTATGGACTATTTCAACACGATCGTAGGGCAATCGCCAGCATTGGATTCCTTAATTCGCAGTGCGCGGTTAGTTGCTAGTACTGATGTTACCGTTCTACTGAAAGGTGAAACAGGTACTGGCAAGGAAATTCTTGCTACCGCTATACAAAAACAAAGTTCACGCGCTAATAAAGCCTTTATCACGCTTAATTGTGCTGCATTGCCTGAAAGTCTGATTGAATCTGAATTGTTTGGTCACAGAAAGGGCGCGTTTACAGGGGCAATCTCTAATACGCAAGGACTGTTACAAGCAGCGGATGGCGGTACTTTATTTCTCGATGAAATTAATTCGTTACCTGTTGCTATTCAAGCAAAACTGTTGCGCTTTTTGGAATCTGGCGAATGCTTAGCGGTAGGTGATGTTAGCTCTTATAAAGTTGATGTGCGTGTAATTGCGGCTACCAACGCTGATATAAACCAACAAATTGATGCGGGTGAATTTAGACGCGATTTGTATTATCGGCTGAATGTGGTGCCATTAGAATTACCAGCACTGTCGCAACGCACTGAAGACATTGAGCATTTAATCAAGCATTTCTTAGCATTATTTGCTGATACCTATTCAATTGTCGCACCTAAATTTAGTAAGTCCGCTTTAAAAATCCTGAAAGCTTATTCATGGCCAGGCAATATTCGTGAGTTGCGTAATCTGTGCGAAAGGCTGAGTATTTTATTGGCAGGTAGAACCATAGAACCAGAAAACTTACCTTTAGAGTTTATTAGAGCCAGTGATACGCCTAAAGCAACGGGGTTTACTTTACCAGAAACAGGGTTGCAACTGGATGCTTTAGAAGCTAATTTGATTCATCAAGCTCTTAATCGGACTCAAGGCAACCGTAGTAAGTCTGCTAGATTGCTGGGACTGTCCAGAGATACCTTGATTTATCGTATGCAGAAACACGGTGTGGCATCACACTAATCATTTTGGAGTACAAACTTAAGTTTGTACTCCATTACTTAAAGACTTTGTAGTCTTGCTTGTCGCATTAGTTGTTTTAAATCTTTCACAGTCTGCGCCAAACCTGAAAATAACGCTTGGGCGATAATTGAATGACCGATATTTAGCTCGACGATTTCAGGTATCGCACAGATTGCTTCCACATTGTAAAAATTCAAACCATGCCCTGCGTTCACTTGCAAGCCCGCACTGTAGGCATAATGCGCTGCTAAACGAATGCGCTCGAATTCTTCAGCTTGTTGTACGGGTGTTTTGGCATCAGCATAACAACCTGTATGCAGTTCTATCACAGGCGCACCAGCCTTAATCGCCGCATCAATTTGGACTTCTTCTGGATCAATAAATAACGATACTTCAATGCCTGCTTCGGCTAATTTATCACAGGCTGATTGTAAGCGTGGTAAGTTGCCTGCGACATCCAAACCACCTTCGGTGGTCAGCTCTTGACGTTTTTCAGGCACTAAACAACAGGCATAAGGCTGAACTTTGACCGCAATCGCAATCATTTCATCGGTCACGCCCATTTCCAGATTCAAGCGTGTGTGTATCAAGTCTTTGAGTAAGAAAATATCACGGTCTTGAATATGGCGACGGTCTTCACGCAAATGTGCAGTAATACCATCCGCACCTGCTTGTTCAGCAATTAGTGCGGCTTGTACTGGTTCAGGATATAGCGTGCCGCGTGCTTGTCTTAAGGTAGCGACATGATCAATATTGACACCTAATAAAATTAACTGTTTTTCCATGTTAGCCTCAATCATTAAAACCTAAACTCTGTAACGCTCGTTCATTATCTGACCAGCCTTTTTTGACTTTAACCCACAGTTGTAAATAGACTTTTTGATCGATCAGTTTTTCTATATCAAGGCGGGCATCAGTGCCAACTTTTTTCAACATTTCGCCGTCTTTGCCGATAACGATGTTTTTTTGCGTCATGCGTTCGACCCAAATAATGGCGTATATTTTAGTAATAGTTGGCTTTTCTTCGTAGCGTTCTATTTCCACGGTGAGTGAGTAGGGCAGTTCTGCACCTAAGCGACGCGTCAGTTTTTCTCTAACAATTTCTGCGGCTAAAAAGCGTTCAGAACGGTCAGTAATTTGATCTTCAGGATAAATTAAGTCACTTTCAGGCAATAACCCCATAATCAAACTTTCCAGTTCAGCTAGGTTAGTGCCTTTTAATGCCGAAATAGGCACTAAATGTTGAAACGGAAAACGGTGTTGCGCCTCCGCAAAAAATGCCAGAATTTTTTCTTTGTCTTGAACTTTATCGACTTTATTGACAGCCAGAATGACAGGTAAGCCTGCTTGTTCGAGTTTTTTAAAAATAATTTCATCGTATTCATGCCACGATAAACCATCTATTAACCAGACAATCACATTTACGCCCAACAATGTGGTATCTGCGGTACGGTTTAAATAGCGGTTTAATGCTCTTTGTTCGCCGCTGTGCATTCCAGGGGTATCCATATAAATGGCTTGCCCTGCTTCGGTGGTGTTAATACCTAAAATGCGGTGGCGGGTGGTTTGTGGTTTACGCGAGGTGATGCTGATTTTTTGTTTCAGCAAATGATTCATCAGTGTTGATTTACCGACATTGGGACGACCTATTAGGGCGACGAAACCACAATTCATTGCTTATCCTTATTTTTTAATAACTGGAGCATTTGCTCGGCTGCCGCTTGTTCGGCTTTTTTTCTGGAAATACCCGATCCTATTGTCGCTGTGGTTAATAACGGAATAGTACACTTGACCTTAAACGTTTGCTCATGAGCAAGTCCAGACATCGTGATTAACTCATAATCAGGCAAGTCCATTTTTTTGGCTTGCATCAATTCTTGTAATTGAGTTTTAGGGTCTTTTTGCCAATTATCTAGGGATAAGTTGGCTAGTTTTTTTGCAAATAACTGGGCTATCCAATGCTGACAGGCGGCTATGCCTTGATCAATATATAAGGCAGCTATAATGGCTTCTAGTGCGTCTGACAAAATAGAGTCGCGGCGAAAACCACCGCTTTTTAATTCACCTGAGCCTAGTAATAAATAATCGCCCATCTGATGTTCTCTAGCTAATTCTGCCAATGAACTTTGATTAACTAAACTGGCTCGTAGGCGACTTAATACACCTTCGGGCGCAGTTGGAAATTGCTCATACAGTCGTTCAGCGATAACAAATCCTAAAATAGAATCGCCCAAAAACTCTAGTCGTTCATTATTTTTTGAACTGAAACTACGATGGGTTAAAGCCATAGTAAACAGTGCAGGATTATTAAATGTTAATCCCAGCTTCTTACATAAGACTTCTGGTTTTTTTATCACTACTTACTGACCCTTAATATCAACGCTATCATCAAACTGAACTAGAATACTCGCATTACCAACAATTTTTTTAACCACTTCATATTCAATATGTACTTTTGTATTACCAGTCTCTTCTTTAGTAATAGAGACATTTTCTGCTGTTATTAAATTATCAATATTATTCATGCCCAGTATTTTGAATAGTCTGTTTGAAAGTTGAGCTACACTTTCTTCTGATTCCATTTCTTCAGAGCTTTTCTTAAGTGATGCTAACGCGCCTGTTACTTTACCGTGATCCATATAGATGGGCAAAATAGCAAGAGCTAAAAAAAATATAGAACCTACCACAATGCCTACGCAAATCATAGAAATCAGGGTCATGCCTTGTTGTTTTTTGAGAGAGGTTTTCATTTTTTCTCCAGACTATTGTAATATCGTGCCGATACGATTAAATCCCACGCCTTTATCTTGCCAATCCCAGCTCATCCAGATAAAAAAGGCTTTACCCACTAAATTTTCCTCGGGTACAGTCCCCCAATAGCGACTGTCATTACTGTTATCACGGTTATCACCCATGACAAAATAATTGCCTTCAGGGACAACATAAACACCTTCAGCCGACAATGCGTCACGTCTGACCAGAATACTGTGTTCAACACCCGTTAAATCTTCCAACAAATGTTCAGCTCCTGTCATATCAACACCTTGCCCAACCCCGTTATAAGCACCGAGTGACTTATAATT
>DFWO01000155.1:6193-7356 GCA_002380945.1 Methylococcaceae bacterium UBA4132
TTAATATAATCAACTGTGGGGTCTTTAGGATAACGGAATACTACAATATCACCGCGTGCGGGCTTGTTTAGTTCCACTATCTTAGTATTAATAACAGGTAGCCGTATGCCATAAGTATATTTGTTGACCAGAATAAAGTCACCAATCAGCAATGTTGGCATCATGGATGCTGAGGGAATACGAAACGGTTCTGCTAAAAATGAACGTAACAGCAATACAATCAACACGACAGGGAAAAAAGACCGTGCATATTCAACAGCCCACGGCTCATTGGCTTCATCAAAAACGCGTCCTTTGGATTTAAGGAATAGTAAATAACCACCCCACACTATCCCTGTAACGATGGTTGCTACTAACAAAAAAAAGGAAAAATCAAAATCCATAACTGTCCTAATAGTCAAAATTATTCTTTATTAAGTTGCAATACGGCTAAAAATGCCTCTTGAGGAATCTCAATATTGCCTACTTGTTTCATGCGTTTCTTCCCTTCTTTTTGTTTCTGCAATAATTTTTTCTTACGGCTAATATCGCCACCATAACATTTTGCAGTCACATCTTTACGCATCGCTTTAACAGTAGAGCGGGCGATAATTTTAGAACCAATCGCCGCTTGAATAGCGACTTCATACATTTGCTTTGGAATCAAATCCTTCATTTTTTCGACTAACGCCCGTCCACGCGTTTGGCTGTTATCTTTATGGACAATAATTGACAAGGCATCAACTTTTTCTGCATTAATCAATACATCCAATTTAACTAAATCGGCTACTTGAAAGCGTAAAAACTCATAATCAAAGGAAGCAAAACCACGACTGACTGATTTTAGTCTATCAAAAAAGTCGAGTACCACTTCACTGAGCGGCATTTCATAATGTAATGACACTTGGCTACCAACATACTGCATATCTTTTTGTACGCCACGTTTTTCGATACACAACGTAATCACCGCACCTAAATAGGTTTGAGGTACTAGGATATTGGCGCGAATAATCGGCTCACGAATTTCTTTAATCGTCCCGTTTTCGGGCAGTTTGGCAGGATTATCCACCATGAGGACTTCATCGGTTTGGGTGATGACTTCATAAATTACCGTCGGTGCGGTGGTAATTAAATCAACGTTATATTCACGCTCCAAACGTTCCTGCACGATTTCCATGTGCAGC
>DFWO01000099.1 GCA_002380945.1 Methylococcaceae bacterium UBA4132
TCTGTCAATGCGTAACTTCTAGATATATTTAAGCAATTATTTTTTAGACTTCATTTAGATGCTAATGCTACCATGATAAAAGCAATAACCAACTCGGTAGTGGCTATTTTTAAGAGGACAGATGATTTTAAAAAACAGAAAAACCAATCTCCAGCGTTATCATGCACAAAAGCTATTTCAAAATTTATCATTTAAATTTTAATCATTATCAACGGCTCTTTATGACGAATAAACTGGTCAATAAACACATTTTAAGAGGGCAACAATATGCAACACCAGTTTAAAAGAAATGCTTGCACACTTATGCTAATGCTAGCTACGGGCTGTTCTACACAGCAAGCTAAACCACCAGCCAATACCCCACAGCCTGTGCCTGTAGTCGCTGCTGAACCTGCTACTGTACAAACCAAGTTGGTTATCGAACCAGAAGCGATAAACGCATTAAAACGGATGGGTAATTATTTACACACGTTAAAAACTTTCAGCGTTAGCTCGCAAACCTCTGTTGATAAGGAATTGGAGTCTGGACAAAAAATCATGGTTGATGGTGAGTTGACAGTGACCGCACAACTACCTAACCGTTTGCATATTGATAGAAAAGTTTTCGATGATGATATTGACCAGCAATTTTTTTATGATGGTAAGACCTTTACTATCTATGGAAACAAAAACAAATTCTACGCTTCAATACCTGCGCCTTCGACTATTAGAGAGCTGTTAGCTGTTGCTTGGGAGCGTTATGATATTAAAATGCCGTTGTCTGATTTATTTATTTGGGGTGGTGATAATCATGATGATGAAGCGAATATTCTGGCAGCTAGCTATATAGGTACAAGTTTAGTTAATGGCGTGAGTTGTGATCATTATGCCTTTCACAATGCAGATGTAGATTGGCAGTTATGGATAGAAAAAAGTGAAACACCGCTACCTAGAAAATTGGTGATTACAACAACTGAAGAACATAAGTCTCCTCAGTATATTTCCATTATGGATTGGAATTTATCACCAAAAACCAACAATGAATTGTTTACTTTTGTGCCGCATAAAGATGCGCACAAAATTGAATTTATGGTCGTTGAAAAATCCACAGGCAACGGTAAATAAGGAGAATCTCATGCAAAAATTAAATCGTTCCAAGCAGTTTATTCGCTTAATGATAACGGGGTCGCTAGTGATTGGGATGAGTGCGCTGTTACCTGAAGATGCTGTTGCCAGAGGGGGTGGTTTTCATGATGGTGGCGCACGCACCCATGTTAATTCGGCAGGTAACATGAACATTAATCGTAACGTTAATACCAACGCCAACATTAATCGTAACGTTAATGCCAATGTTAACGTTAATCGCAATGTCAATGTGCATGGCGGTTATCGTGGTGGTTACTATTACGATGACCACCACCACGGTGTTAGCACAGGTGCCGCTGTTGCTATCGGTGTTGCTGGACTCGCAGTTGGTACAATGATCGGCGCATCACAGCTACCACCCTCTTGTTCTATAGTGTCGGTTAATGGAATTAGCTATCAACAATGTGGTAGCTCTTGGTATCAACCGCAGTACTCTGGCTCACAAGTCACTTACGTTGTGGTCAACCCACCCCGTTAACGTATGAAAAAACACCGTCATATCGCCATCACTTTGTAAACTTCTTTTTGTGATGTCGATGTGATGGTAATCGTTTGGGTTGAATGTTTATGCTAGAGTAACAAAGAACCATCCTAAACGGATTCGCCATTCCCATGCTCTTCGGCAGGTGCTTCAAACCATTGCTCTTTTGGCACCCATACCTTTTCTGCTGGATCCTCTTCGTAATGAGGCGACATAATTTGAACACCGAATTCGTTGAATACGTCCTGAATATTGGCATGTAGTGCTGTCAAAGTAATTCGACGAATTTCGGGATATTCAACCTGCGCACATAAACGATATTCCACATAGAAATCAGAAAGTGCTGTCTGTGATACAAAAGGCTTGGGTGCGGAGCGAATTCCAGTCGTATTATCGGCTGCTCGCATCAACATTGCATGAACCTGCCGCCAAGGTGTGCTGTAACCGATTGTCACCGTCGTATGCACGACTAACCCATCACCTTCAGCCAGTCGGGATGAATTTACTGTTGTCGAATTACCAATTAAGGAATTAGGCACATTGACCTCTTCACCAATGGATGTTCTGATCTTAGTCGAAAAGATGCCTACATTAGTCACCAGTCCTTCGATCTCGTCTATTTTTACATACTCGCCTTCGCGTAAAACACGCGAATAAATCATAATCAAACCACTCGCTGCCTGTCCCACCACACCAGAACCCCCTATTGAAAGCATGACACCGACTAAAACACTTAAGCCTTTGAATGCCTCAGTATTACTGCCAGGTAAATAGGGATATGCCATAGCCAAGGCAAATAACCAAAGTAATGCCTGAGAAATTTTACGAGTCGGTTTAGCCGTTTCTTCAGCCATCCACGATACAGCAACTTCTCCCGATTCAATCTTGGCAAAGAATGCTTTTAATATCTTCGAGGTAAAGCGGGTGAGCAACACAATAAAGAAAACGATCAAAAGACCAGGCAGCGCATCGACAATAGCTGACAGAATGCCCTGTATGGTTTCAATCAGATAACCGTGCAGTTTATCGCCCCAAGGTCGGCTATAGGGAAAACGACGCAAACTAAAAGTTGCCCACTGGTACCCAGCCATCATTATTAATGCCCATTTGGCAAGATGGACTAAAAAAATAAAGGCATTAATAGCCTGCTGGGGATGAATGGCTACTGCCAGTTTAGCTTCGTGACTAACCAGCCATGCTTGTAAACGGTCTATTATGCCTCTTTCTCCCCAATAGATAAGACGACAAATCAGGTAGAAAAATATACTTGCCAGTACGGTTAAACCAATACCTTTGAGCATAACGTAAATATTGCCTTGTTCTCTAGCTTCACGCACGGCTATCTTTAGATTCTCTACTGTATTATTAGCGGCTTCCTCTATGGATTCACCTATATGAATGTCTAAATCGCTAGGTCTAATCTGAAATACCGCTACACCGTTCAGTTCGATCAAGCGACCACCTTCCGATGAAGGGCGAGTTGATACATGATCATCACCGCCTTTTTCCATGGCTACTTTAATACGACTTTTAATAGCCATTGCGCGCTCCTCCTGAGTGTAACCCATGAGTTCCGAGCGAATTGTAAAAATATGACGATTCATGAATTCAACTTCTACTGCGCCAGTTGAATTTTCTTTAGTCTGTGCAATAGTTAAAGGCGAAGAGGTAACCTGAGCCTCTTCCGCACAAACAGGTAACGCCCCTGTTACGCTCATCAGCACAATAAGCGAGAGCCATAAATGGATAAAAGTCAGTCTAATTTTTTTCATTGTTTGTAATATCTCGACAAATACCAAAACACCTTCTGCACTCACAACTCACCGCCTCATTAATAACAAAATAGCCAACCATCACTGTGCAATGACACGTCCAGATTCGATTGCTTTCAATAATGCAGCATGGTCATTGACAGTCTGTTGACCATAAGCCTCTGCCCAGTCGGCGAGTGCTTCATCCAATACATCTGATCCACCGCAATATCCAGCGATAACCGCCGCATCGCCAGTTCGAGCATGGGCGCGAGCCAATAGAATACCCACTCCTTTGGAAAAGAAATTAAACGGGGTACCAGAAAGCGATTCCATAGGAATAGAACTTTTCATATTTTTCATTTGCCGTACATAAAACGATCTACCATCAATCATAGTCCATCCAAGTAATGGATCGCTGGAGGCTTGCAGTATCTTTTGTCCCTTGATGACACGCTGACCATCGTGGACAAAAGCCTCTGGTAGAGGCGGCAAATATTGTCCATGAGCAGGCGGAAGAGCTTCTTTAATTTGCAGAAAAAGGGGATCGTCATCACCATTACCAAACAGCAGTGCGAGATAGGCGCGAGTACCCACACTACCGACACCCACGACTCGGTGCGCCACGTCCGCTACATGATAACGATGAAGCATGAAATGACGCTCTGGGGATACCGTAGTGGTATAAATATTAAGCGCATCGATGATTTTTTCCTTGGTCTGCTCGTCCACACTAGTTAGTTCAGGAGGGTCAACCTTAAAACGCCAAGCTCCATTAACGGCTCGTTCAGCAACTTTATTAAGTAAACTGGCGTTATTCTGTTTGCGAGCCTTTTCGACGGCTTTTTTGATGATTGCACGCGATTTGGAGTCAAGTTTTACCAGTTTTGGATCAAGGCGATCAAGCACATTATGTATATACCAGAGATCGAGTACACCAATATTCTGAAGTACCGCCATTTTTTTGCGATAGCCTTCCACGCAACCCATGACAGCAAGGTGACGCTCGCGGCGGTTAAGACCGTTTTCCCGACCTAGCACGTTAATGCTCGCAATCAGTCGTTTTATATCCCACTCCCATGGACCGATAGTCACTTCATCAAAATCATTGAGATACAAGACCACATCCCGCTGCGCGGTACCGTACAGACCGAAGTTATTAATATGCGCATCTCCGTCCATCACCACATTAACACCAGTGACTGGTGTTCCTGCGAGATCCCTAGCCATTATTGCGACCGAACCACGCAAAAAGGCAAAGGGTGATGCCGCCATCCTGCTCATGCGGAGGGGAATTAAATGCGCCTGCCGCCCAGCATTGCTGGCTATCACAATATCCACAGGATCAGGACGATCTACAGATGCTTGCCAATTGGCATGGCTTTCTCGAGATGTTTTCTCGCGTAGTGATTTACCGAATTCACGTCGATTTTCCCAAGGTTCACCCGCATCACGAAAATCACATTTATTCAATTGCTTCGCTGGATCGACAATACCCTCATGCGCTGCCGCCCAAGCCAAAGTGTCTATTGCTTTTTTATAGGGAACATCATGTAGCGTTTCAGTTGTAGTTGTAGTCGTATTCATAGATAAATCTCCAGTTACAAGCAGAGAGTGTTAATAAGCTGATGGGGCTAAGATCATTTTTGCTGAGTGTTCGGTATTTTTTTGTTCATATCGTTTTTTCAGTGAAAGTAAAAGGTGTTCATGATATATTGGGCAGTCCTTGCAAAACAATATAAGTGAAGATACAAGCAGTGTAGATTTGTTTACTATTTGTAATAAGAAGTTATATTATTAAAGGGGTGTATGAACTAGAGGGTGCATTTGAACAGAAACTTACGGTTTCGTTGTCTGTTTACAAGCCCAAAAACCTCCGTTATCAATAGTCTCAGATTCAACCAATAACAGGGGCAGTCAAAGAGAATCGGTTTTCTACTGCAACGACTTGAACATATAAGTGATTGATGCGTTGAACCATAGGTTCAAAAATACACATTAGCATCGAGTGAGACTCACTAGATAAGATACATTGTGGGCTTGTAACTCGTCGGTTAATTCAGTAAGTTTCAGAGACCATCTCTGGTAATGATCTACCATTAATTCCGTTTTCACCCACAAGTCTTGCCGCCCTTGGGTATTAAGGATTGTTTGGAACTCGCGCTCAAGCAATGCTCCGTAGTGAGCAGTTCGCTGACCATTGCTTTAATTGGTTCTGGCAGCGCAGGCAAATGACTGTAAGAGGTCGTTGCTTTTTACTTTCAGCTTCTGCCGCTTCCTCCATCAGTATTCCATAGCGGTATAAACCAGAGTATTGGCGACATAGAGAGATGAGTGATTCATCGGATGCTGTACTCCATATCTGTTGCAGGTCAAGGATATGTCCAACCATGTGTTCAAGCAATGCACTACCCTTAATACCTTTTGCTTCCAGCGGCAATACCCGCCGCTCGTGTCGCCGACTTTTCGCTAAGCAACCAGCACTGGAAAACTAACCCACGCTCTTTAGCGATCTCTGGTGTAATTTGCGGTGTGTATATTGACCTTTCTAGTTCTCGTTTAAGTACCGTGTTTGATTTCTCTTTGGCTTTTTTGAGTAAGGCTGTGACAGATACCTTGCCTTGTCTGTAAAAATGAATGCAGCCTAACTGTTGATAGATAGATAAATCAAGGTGACTTTCGACTTTTTTGCCGTGTGTAATTGCCGTTCACTGATACTAAGGGCTAAGTCCATGCTAAAGCCGTTGGTAAAAATACCCTGCCATCGTCTATTGAGTGTTTTATGTTTTGGAAAGGTGAGAGATAACCAGTACAAATCCATGATCGGTGCATCTTGCCTGATAGCTTGCTCTTGTTCCGATGTTAAGCAAGCTGCGTAGAGTCCTTGCCAGCGTGGGGCTTCCCATGATTAGACAATGCTTTAGAGATAACAAAAACAAGTAGTCTAAAATGTTTCTGATTGCTTGAGGCACAGAAAACATCAAGAGCTTTCTTTAATTTATCTGATGTAAAGCCTACCAGTTTCGCTTCGACCTTAGCCAATAAGCGTGCTTTGTTCGGATCATCAGGGTTAAACACTTGTCTTGAGCTGGGTATTACTGCTTTTTTTCTGGTATAAAATTTCATGCGTTTTACTCTGAAACCCTGAGCGTTTGCACCGTCAGTAGGTTTTTTTATGGTGTGTAAAAAGATTGCCAAGGTGTCGAATCACTCCAATACCAAGTCAACGCCACGTTATCTGTCGTTTGTTTAAAATTACCCAGCCCCTAGAAAAACAACGCTGGACTCGCGCTGGTAACTCACATAAATTATCGCCTTGTTTTTAGGAGGTCATTTGAATAGTCGCCATAGTCCCACCATTACTGCCGTACAAGCACCGATTATTCCTGTGGTTGCAGAATGGACACGCAACACGTCTGGTACTTTGTCTTTAGGGCAAGGCATGGTGTTTTATCCGCCGCCCGATAATGCCTTAGCCGCCATTCGTGATTTTGGTCAACGCCCTGAAGAGCATCAATATGGCGCAGCCTTGGGTGATAAACGTCTGTTAGCACTGATTGCAGACAAGCTACGCAGTGAAAACCAGATTAATCCAGACGCTTATCAGATAATGGTTACCGCAGGCGCGAACATGGCGTTTTTAAATGTCCTGCTGGCGATTACTGACCCAGATGATGAGATTATTTTGCCATCGCCTTATTATTTTAATCAGGAAATGGCGATCCGAATGCTGAACTGTATTCCTGTTGCTGTGCCAACTGACAGCCGTTATCAATTACAGCTTGCAGCCATTAAAGCCGCCATTACTGAAAAGACCCGTGCCATTGTCACCGTATCGCCTAATAATCCTAGTGGTGCCGTCTATTCAGAAGATGATTTACGCGCTGTCAATGCCTTATGCCGTGAGCATGGTTTGTATCATATTTGTGATGAGGCTTATGAATATTTTGTTTATGGTCAGTCGCAACATTTTTCCCCTGCCAGTCTGCCAGAGGCTTCTGCGTATACCATTTCCCTGTATTCACTGTCCAAAGCCTACGGTTTTGCGAGCTGGCGGGTGGGTTATCTCGTGATGCCAAAAGACTTGCTACCCTCGTTGCTGAAAGTACAAGATACCAATCTGATTTGTCCACCCTTGATTTGCCAATACGCTGCCATTGGTGCATTAGAGGTCGGTTCTGGTTATTGCAAAACACAGTTAAATCGTCTGCTAGCCATCCGTACCCAAGTCATCAACCAATTACAAGAAGTCAGTGACAAAATTGATGTGGTTGTCACAGAAGGTGCGTTTTATTTACTGATAAAACTGCACACGCAACGCAATGATTTGGAGGTGGTAAAAACCTTGATTAATGAGTATCAAGTCTCAGCGATTCCAGGCTGTGCGTTTGGCTTAACTGACGGCTGTTATTTGCGCTTATCTTACGGAATGCTCGATAGCGCACGCGCTGATGAAGCCATGACCCGATTGGTAAAAGGTATCAAGGCATTATGTTGATCGCCAGCCTTAAATGCTGAACCTTGATAGACAACCAGAATTTAATAGAGCTTGCAAATGAGTAAAGTCCAAGAAACCCTGAGCGAAATGGCAAAAGACCTTTATAGCGTAGGTGCGCTTGATAAAACCACTTTAAGACGGTTTGATATAAAGTCATTGCCGCCAGTGCCAAATTATACGGCAAATCAAATTGCCTCTCTCAGACATAAACTAGGCTTAAGCCAAGCTGTTTTTGCAGCTTATCTAAATGTATCAGATAGAGCAGTAAAAAAATGGGAACAAGGCGAGGCTAAGCCAACAGGGGCAACACTTAAATTGCTGTCTATTGTTGATAGAAAAGGGCTTGATGTGATTGCTTAAATTTTTTAATGAGCTAGCAATCTCAATAGCTCCTACACCTTACTGGTGTAAGGTTTCTAATTTTTTGCTATCCATAATTTGCTATTCATAAAAGGTTTACGACCAAACTCACCTCTTAACTATTCGGACTAGCGGGCGCATTTGAACAG
>DFWO01000079.1 GCA_002380945.1 Methylococcaceae bacterium UBA4132
TCCGCGTTCAAATTGTTTTCGACTAAGGTCGCTTGGATATTTTTTTCTCACCCGCTTAGTATCAGGCTTTTAGATGAAATTTTGAACACGTTCTTAGCGATTATTTGCGCATGATACTGATACCTTTTAACAGGTTTAGTGCTTCATAAAGAGGATAATCTTTGGTATCTAAGACAGCTTTGTCTAGGTCGCCTTTTTTGTCATCAGTCGATTCGTTATCTTTTGAATCATCTGATGGATTATCATCGGTTGGTTGCTCTTTATCAGTCTCGTCTTTCTTGTCATCTGCACCTTTGATTTTTTCTAGGTGATGAGATAAATCAGCTTCTTTAACAGGTTTAAAGTCGCCTTTATCTTTATCTAAAGATTCCAACTTTACATTTGCTAATACTACGTCAGGTTCAATGCCTTTGGCTTGAATCGAACGACCTGAAGGCGTGAAGTAACGCGCGGTCGTTAGCTTAACAGCAGAGCCTGTATTCGTCGGCAATATCGTTTGCACTGAGCCTTTACCGAATGATTTTTCACCCATGATGATGGCACGCTTAGAATCTTGCAACGCGCCTGCGACAATTTCTGACGCTGATGCAGAACCTGCGTTTATCAATACCACGATAGGCGCACCATCAATTAAATCATCAGGCGCGGCACTAAAACGCATTTGTGAATTAGCTATACGTCCTTCGGTGTAGACAATTAGCCCACTTTTCATAAACGCATCGCTGACTTCAACAGCGGCATTTAACACACCACCTGGATTGTTGCGCAAATCCAGCACTAGCCCTTTTAGATTACCTTTGTTTTCCTTTTTCAGATTCGCTAAAGCTTCTTTAAGTGCTTCGCCAGTACCTGATTGAAAACTACTAATGCGTATATAGCCATAGTTCTTTTCTATCATGCGACTTTTGACGCTTTTTACTTTGATAACGGCACGCGTGATGGTTATTTTTAAAGGTTTTTCCACACCTTCACGCACCACGAGCAAATCTATTTTACTGCCTGGTTCGCCGCGCATGTGTTTAACGGCTTCGGTTAAGGTCATGCCTTTGACGGGTTTATCGTCGAGTTTTATAATCAAATCGCCTGCTTTAATGCCTGCTTTTTGCGCTGGGGTGTCATCAATGGGCGATACCACTTTAATAAAGCCGTTTTCCATCGTGACCTCAATACCCAAACCACCAAACTGACCCGATGTGCCTTCTTTTAATTCCTGATATTCTTCAGCATCCAAGTAAGCAGAGTGCGGGTCCAGTCCCGTCAACATGCCTTTAACGGCATCTTCGAGTAATTTTTTATCCGAAACGGGTTCTACATAATCTTTTTTAATGCGCCCAAAAATTTCGGTAAATGTCCGCAAATCTTCGTAGGGTATCGCTTCTGTCGTAGCAGCAGGAGCAGATACGGCGGCGGGTAGTTCATCTTCTTTTTCAGCAAAGACACTGCCGCAGATGCCCATAAAAACACCCAACATAATCCCTAAGGATAAAATAAAAATATTTTTCTTTTTTAGCATGTGCCTTAAAACCCCAACTCTTCAATTTCCTAAAAATATTATCATGTAACGACTCATTCACTTGGTCTGTTTGACACACCAGACTAGCGGATCAATCGGCATACCTTGTTTGCGTATTGCAAAATACAATCCAGACTGTTTACGCCCACCACTTTTCCCCACAGAGGCAATCACATCGCCAGCGGCTATCATATCGCCTTCACGCTTATAAAGACTTTGGTTAAAACCATGCACTGTCATATAACCTTGACCATGATCTACGATGATTAATGAACCATAACCTTGAAAGGGTCCTGAGTAAGCAACTTTGCCTTTGGCAACGGCTTTGACTTCTGTACCTTCCTGTGCATTAATCAATACGCCATCCCAAGCTCCATCTGATCGCGCACTACCAAATTTGCGTACTGAACCAATCACGGGCCAAGATAACTGCCCTTTAAGTGTCGGAAAATCGCTGTCAGGTTGTTGTGTCTCTGACTCAGGTTTAGCGACTTCTTTTATCGGTTCAACAACAGGCTTGGTCGCCAGTGCGTTTTTTTCGTCTTGTAAACTGGCAAGCAAGCCCTTGAGTTTAGTTTCGCTTTCTTTTAAGTCTTTTAGCTGCTGTTGATGAGAAGAAAAATCACGCAGTAATTGTCTTAGCAGTCTATTGCGTTCTTTCTTAACATCTTTAAGCACCACTTGCTTTGCTTGCTTTTGCTCAAGACTTTCCGCTAAAAGTTTAGTTTCAGTATCTTTTTGCTGATCCAACCGCCCTTGATACTGAATAGCTAACTTAATATCACTCAATTTTTTTAACCGCGCTTTATTGATGTAATTGTAATATAGCATCATTCGACTAGATAACACGGGGTCTTGTTGATTTAACATGATTTTTAGCTTTTCCTGTTGCCCCATCGTGTATGCCGATTTTATTTGCGTGGCTAATTCTGCGCGTTGCCTGTCTATTTCTTGTTGGTAAATGATTCTGTCTTGTTGATTTTTACCCAGATTTTGGCGGGCTTGTTCAATTTGCACTTGTAATGTTTTCAAAATAGCAGCAGTTTCACCATAACGTTTTTCAACGTCAGCTAAGCGATTTTGTAAGTCAGCTTTTTTTAGCTCAATACGCTGCATATTTTGTTTTGCAACATCAATATCACCTTGAACTTCAGTTAGCTCACTACTTTTTTCCAACAGTTCAGCACGCCCCTCGTTAACCGAGAGGCTGAGCAAAATACAAAAAATTAGCCTTTTTTCATTCACAGAATGAGTGATTTGCCTGTCATTTCAATTGGCTTATCAACACCCAAAATGTCCAACATGGTAGGGGCTAAATCAGATAAGCTGCCGCCTGAGGCTAATGGACGATTGCCACAGACATACACTAAAGGTACTGGATTGGTACTGTGTGCGGTATGGGGTTGCCCTGTCGTTTTATCAACCATTTGTTCAATATTACCGTGATCGGCAGTCAATAAGAGTTGTCCACCGACGCTTTGCAAGGCATCAACAATGCGTTGTAATGCGCTATCAATCGCTTCTACGGCTTTAATTGCCGCAGGAATCACGCCTGTATGACCAACCATGTCGCAATTGGCGTAATTACAAATAATCACGTCGTATTTACCACCTGTAATAGCGGCAACTAGATGATCTGTGACTTCAGGCGCACTCATTTCAGGTTGTAAGTCATAAGTTCTGACTTGAGGCGACGGTACTAAAATACGGTCTTCGCCCGCAAAAGGCGTATCAATTCCACCATTAAGGAAGAAGGTAACGTGAGCGTATTTTTCCGTTTCAGCCAGTCTTAATTGCGTCATGCCTAGATTAGCCAACACTTCGCCTAAACCATTTTTCATGTCGGTTGATGCAAATGCGACATCATAATCAAAGTCTTGATGATATTCGGTGAGGGTACAAAAATAACCTTGATGTGGTGCATGGTTTCTTTCAAAGCCATTAAAAGTCTCTGAGGTGATGGCTTGAGAAATTTCACGCGCACGGTCGGCACGGAAATTCATAAACACCACAGAGTCTTGTGGATCAAGCGTGACAGCTTGTTGAGTACCATTCAAAATAGCCGTAGGCAATACAAACTCATCGGTTTCACCACGTTCATAAGCGGCGTTTAAGCCGTTGATGGCGGAATCGGCATTAAACTCTGCTTCACCTTTAACGATTAAATTGTAAGCACGTTGCACACGATCCCAACGGTTGTCTCTATCCATTGCATAAAAACGACCTGTTATTGATACCGTACGCCCTACTCCCAATGCTGCAAATTTTGCATCCAATAATTCCAGTGAAGAACTGGCACTTTTAGGTGGTACGTCGCGTCCATCTAAGAAAGCGTGTAAATAGATGTTAGTTAATCCACGTTTTGCTGCTAATTCGATCATCGCCATGATTTGCTCTTCATGACTATGCACGCCACCTGCGGACAGCAAACCCATAATATGCAAGGCTTTATCGTTGGCTTTAGCGGTATCAACTGCACGGCACAACACAGGATTAGTATAAAAACTGCCATCTTCAATAGCATTATTGACTTTGGTAAAGTCTTGCGGAACGTAGCGACCTGCGCCGATGTGAGTATGTCCAACTTCTGAATTACCCATTTGATCGCCAGGTAAACCCACTGAATGACCAGAACAATCCAGTAAAGTCATGGGATAGTCTTTTTGTAATTTATCCCAACAAGGCGTATTTGCCATCGCAATGGCATTATTTTCTGTGTCCAGTGTATAGCCAAATCCATCAAGGATTAGTAACACTAAAGGCTTCGGTCTATTCGACATTCATTTCTCCAAAAACTAAAAAAGCCTACATAACGAATGCAGACATAAACTCAATCACTAACGCTTTGTTGCATTATCCATTACCCAAAATGATTAAAAATAAGGTATCATTTCGCCAGATTTGCTGGTTTTTTGTATTTTTACAAGAAAGCACTCAAGCAATATTATACCCGATGTTCAGT
>DFWO01000135.1 GCA_002380945.1 Methylococcaceae bacterium UBA4132
TCGTCAATGCGTAACTTCTAATAACGTTTTCAAATTATTGATGATGAAAAAGCCACTGATACTTGCCTTACTATTACTAACAAGTTGTGCAGAATTACCACCTAAAAACACAGATAATGTCTGTGCTATTTTTAAAGAGAAAGAACAGTGGTATGACGATGCTAAACAAGCAGAGCAACGTTGGGGCGTTCCCATTCCTGTGTTAATGGCAATCATGCACCAAGAGTCCAATTTTATTGCCGATGCTAAGCCGCCGCGTAATTGGTTATTGGGTTTTATTCCTTGGGGACGCGTCAGTAGTGCTTATGGTTACGCTCAAGCTATTGATGGTACTTGGGATGCGTATGAACAGAACGCGGGTAGTTTTATGGCTGATCGTGATGATTTTGCCGATGCCGTGGATTTTATCGGTTGGTATAGCTATATTAGTCACAATCAATTAGGCATTCCATTACAAGATGTTAGAAATTTATATTTGGCGTACTACGAAGGTGTTGATGGTTATTCGCGCAAAAGCTATGCAAAAAAACCAGATATACAAAAACTTGCTACTAAAGTCGCACGTCAATCTCAGCTATTTCAAAATCAACTCAGTCGATGTCAAATGAATTAGCCAAAAAAACCTTTTTTTTGATACACTAACTTTTTTACATTAATCAATAAGGCGAAAATCGTGAGAAAAATTCAAACTCAAATTCTTTCAATTGTCACCGTTATGCTGATAGGACTTACTATGTTTTCAATGGCAAATGCCACTACACCTGAAGAAAATAGCGCGGCTGGTGCTACGTTCCTTGCAGAAAATGCTAAAAAACCTAATATCGTTACCACTGCTAGTGGTTTGCAATACGAAGTGTTAACAAAAGGCGACGGAAAAGTTTCCCCGTCAGCAACTGATAATGTAACTGTGCATTACAAAGGTACAACTTTGGATGGCACTGAGTTTGATAGTTCTTATAGTCGCGGTGCGCCCGCTTCATTCCCATTAAACCGCGTGATTGCAGGTTGGACAGAAGGCGTACAATTAATGAAAGAAGGCGATAAATTTCGCTTTTATATTCCCGCCGATTTAGCGTATGGTTCAGAAGGCGCAGGTCGTCAAATTGGCCCAAATGCCACACTGATTTTTGAAGTTGAGTTAATTAAAATTCAGTAAGAGTCTTACGTTGGGGTGAGTCATGCCCACCCCAACAAACAATCTATTCAAGTGTTAGGGTTCGTACCTTACCCCAACCAAACAGCAAAAAACTTGTTTTTTGACTCCGCTAATACCCTCCAAATCCGCCATGTCTACTTATTCGCTATTCGCTACCACGCCTAAGGCGATGGAAACCCTGCTAAGCTCAGAACTACAAAATCTAGGCATAGAAAATATCAAAGCCACGGTGGCAGGTGCTGCCTTTCAAGGTGATTTAGAAACTGCCTATCGAGCCTGTTTATGGTCGAGAACGGCTAATCGTATTTTGCTGGTACTCAGCACTTTCACTGTTAAATCTCAGGACGATTTATATCGCGGTGTGCAACAAATTAACTGGTTTGAACATATCAATCCTGAAGACAGTTTTGCGGTGTCATTCAGCGCGAAAAATTCCGAAGTCATAAATAACACCCACTTTGGCGCGTTAAAAGTCAAAGATGCCGTAGTTGACCAAATGCGTGCTGCTTTTAATCGCCGTCCTAGCATCAACACCGAACAGCCATCTATTCGTATTAATGTGCATTTACAAGGTGAAACCGCGCAACTCAGTTTAGATTTATCCGGCGAAAGTTTACATCGACGCGGTTATCGGGATGTGAACATCAAAGCTCCGATGAAAGAAAACCTCGCGGCGGCAATGCTGTTGCGCTGTGGTTGGGCAGATATCGCCAAGCGTGGCGGCACATTACTAGACCCGATGTGCGGCTCAGGAACGTTGTTACTAGAAGGTGCGATGATCGCCGCCGATTATGCCCCTGGCCTGTTGCGTGATTATTTTGGTTTTATCGGCTGGAAACAACACGATGCTGAGTGTTGGCAAAAACTCCGCTCTGAGGCAACACTGCGCAAAAATCGAGGGCTAAGTAATCTACCTGACATAGTTGGTTTTGACCAAGATCGCCATACAGTCAACACCGCCCGCGCCCATGTTATTAACGCAGGGCTACAAAATAAGATTCATATTGAACGCCGTGATATTCAAGATGCTGCGCCTGCTGAAAGCTGGCAAGCAGGTTTAGTGGTGTGTAATCCGCCTTACGGTGAGCGTTTAGGCGATGAAGCAGAAACCGCTGAACTGTACAAGAAATTTGGCAACACCTTAAAAACCAAGTTTCAAGGTTGGCAAGCCGCGCTGATTATCAGCAATCCAGAATTAGGTTTTCGTTTAGGCATCCGCTCACAAAAACCCATTACCCTGTTTAATGGCGCGTTGGAATGTAAGTTATTGCGTTTACACATCGAAGAAAGCGCGTTTTTTATTCCCAAAGCAACTACACCCGAAGAGCGTATTGCTCAGGTGACTGCGCCACCCATTGAAGCCAATGTAGGTTGGGTTAGCGATAGCGTAACCCAACAAGAACCCACGCAAAATACAGGCGCGGTAATGTTTGCCAATCGCCTACAAAAAAATCTTAAAACACTGGGTCGTTGGGCAAAGCAAAACGCCATCACTTGCTACCGTGTTTATGATGCGGACTTACCCGAATACGCGGTGGCGATTGATATTTATCAAGGTGAACAAACATGGGTGAATGTGCAGGAATATGAACCGCCCAAAAGCATAGATCAACATAAAGCCAATCAACGGCTCGCGGAATTATTAGCTGAAATTCCGCGTGTGTTGGGTGTCAGTCGTGACAATGTTTTTTTAAAAATCCGCCGTAAACAAAAAAGTACGGATCAATACGAAAAACATGGTGAAACAGGACACTTTCACACCATCATTGAAAGCGGTTGTGATTTATTGGTCAATTTTGAAGATTATTTGGATACAGGTTTATTTTTAGATCACCGTCCGATACGCCAACGTATTCAAGACCACGCACGCGGTAAACGTTTTCTAAATTTGTTTGCTTATACAGGCAGCGCGACGGTTCACGCTGCCGTTGGTGGTGCGAGTTTTACCACCACTGTCGATATGTCTAACACCTATTTAAACTGGGCGAAAAAGAATCTTGCCTTAAATCCAAATCAAGGTGAACATGAATTTATTCAAGCCGATTGTTTGGACTGGCTAAGCAACGAAGCCAAGCAAACAGAGCCAAGACTATACGATATAATTTTTCTCGACCCGCCGACGTTTTCTAATTCCAAACGCATGGATGAGGTATTTGATATTCAACTCGACCATATTCAACTGATTAACAATGCCGTGCGTTTGTTGGCAAATGATGGCGTGTTATATTTTTCGACTAATTTCAGACGCTTTAAAATAGACTTGGCGGCATTGGCGGACTTACATATCAACGATATAACTGCCGCTACTATCCCTAAAGACTTTGCCCGTAATCCAAAAATTCATTATTGTTGGAGCATCAAAAAAAATGCGTAGAGTTAAAATTTTAGTAGTAGGACGTGTGCAGGGCGTTTATTTTCGCTACTTCACGCAAAATAAAGCCAAAGAATTAGGCGTGTTAGGCAGTGTCAGAAACTTAGACAATGGTCGGGTGGAAATCATTGCAGAAGCCGACAGAGCTACATTGGAAAAATTTATCCGCTGGTGTCATAAAGGACCAGTCACTGCGCGAGTGGATAGCGTGGAAATTAGCGAACTGGAACGTGATGAGCCGTTGACCGCATTTGTCAGAAGCTGAACGCAGTACAAGCTTAAGTTTGTAAGCCAAACAGCAAACTAGAACACAAGCGCATAAAATGATAAAGTTCTGACGTTCATTGCCGCTAACACCGCGCCACGTTTTAGTGCACAAAAAACCTTAACTTTTAACTGTGTTGTCCATTATGAAACTAAAAAATCTATTCATTGCCTTATTAACCAGCTTGATTATCAGCTCAGTAATCATCGGTTGTTCTGATGACAAACCCGCACCAGCCGCTAAATCAGAAAAACCATTCGACCCATTCGACCATTCCAAAGACGAAAAAATCAGCGAGGCTGAAAAAGATAAATTTGAAAAAGCCTTTGTCGAACAATGTGTAAAAAAAGAAATGCTCGCATCGCCCAATGCAGATAAAGCACGCTTTACTGCACCTTGTACCTGTATCGCCAATGAGTTATCAAAAACGCTAACCGCTAAAGAAGCGGAGAAATTTGTTGATGAAGGTGAAAATCCTGTGTCGTTAACTTTCAAAGTTGAAAGTGCTGGCTATCAATGCCTGCAAGAAAAAGCACCACCTAAAGATTCAGGCTTTACATCTGTAACGCCGCAATAATTTATTTGATATTGTAGGCTGGGATGATTATCAATCCCAGCCTACGCGCTACACATAGTCCAGTGTAATAATCATTTTCTCCGCAAGTTCCGCGAGTATTTGTAATCCAGCCGCCATCATCAACTCAGGATTAGGATGCTGGGTTTCTTGAATCATACGCTGTAAACAATCCGCCACAACCATGCTTTCTTGTGCTTCAATCATGGCTAATAAGCGGTAAGTTAGCGGGGTGATTTCTATGAAATGTACTTCGTCGTGTGTGTCACGGTAGACAATCAGGCAAGTCGGTTGCTCAGGCGGCGTTTTGGGCAAAAAATCAGGGGATATTTTATGTACTGGGTATTGATAAGCTAACGACCATGCTAACGGTGATAGTTGGACGCGAGTTTGTAATGTTAGCTTGGCGTTATTAATCACCAGTTCTTCTTTGGCTATGGCTAATGCCATTTCCACCCATTCATAATGCGCCAGTTCCAGCATAAACGGATAATCGTTAGCGTTATCGCGTTCATGTTCTAAAAATGCTAAAAATTCTTCGGGTATTTCAGAAAAATACGGCGATTGACTGGCGTGATTAGCAAAAAAATCCTGCGCTAATTCAAACCATTGCTCATCATTCAATAGCGTGCGTAATACGGGAAAATTACTGGCGAGAAAGCCATTAATGTTATTAAAAAATAACTCTCGATACATTGCCATACGCTGCTTTTGTATACCCTCAGGAACGGGATTATGTTCAGGGTCGCGGATATAAGCCGCAAATTCACGTTGTTTGCTGTCAAAACTAGGCAGAGCGTTTTTCATGTTGATTTGTCCACGCGTGTTGAATTTGGCTAATGGTTTGCACTTCTTTAACCAGTTCTGATAAAGCGGGCAGGTTAAAATCACGCTCTAATAAGGTCGGGAATACACCATATAACTGGTATGCCTTAGCCAATAATTTCCAGACAGGATCAATAATATCCGCGCCGTGCGTATCAACTAAAAAATCCTCTGCTTCCACATAATGTCCTGCAATATGCGCATAAGCGATACGGTGTGCAGGCATGGCTTTTAAAAACGCTTCGGCATCGTAACGATGATTGACACTGTTGACATAAATATTATTAATGTCGAGGAGTACATCACAATCGGCTTCTTCAATGACGGCATTGAAAAAATCAATTTCGCTCATTTCCTGACTGGGTGTAGCGTAGTAAGAGACGTTTTCAATAGCGATTTTATGCTCGAGTATGTCTTGTACACGGCGAATGCGCTTAGCAACATGACGAACCGCGTCGCCAGTAAACGGAATTGGCATCAAATCATACAAATGCCCCTCTTTACTGCAATAACTCAAATGCTCACTGTAAAACTTCATGCCATGCTCACGCATAAACAGTTTCAAATCATGCACGAATTGTTCATCCAGTGGGTCAGTGCTGCCGATGGATAAAGATAAGCCGTGACAAACAAAATCAAACTGTTCAGTCATAGCGCGAAACTGCTTGCCGCAACGACCTCCGATAGTCATCCAATTTTCAGGTGCGACTTCGTAAAAATCCACGTTAGTGGGCGGATTTTCAACAATTTCAGTTAAAAAGCTACGCCGCAAGCCAAGACCAGCACCGTGAACAAGATGTTGAGTTGTGTCCATGAGAACACCTATGAGTGATTAAAGGAGAGGGTTGTTAGGAGGTAGCATTATAACTTGTTACGAAAAGAACGCGATGTTCGACTAAGCAACTATCGACCTTTCAAGTGATTCTATCTCAAATAATTGCGGGATTATGAGTGACAAGAGTGTCCAAGTTTACCAAGTTTGAGTGAATGGCAGAGGATTTAGAGTCGTTGTGGTAAAAGTGCGGGGGATTGCGTTTGTTGATTCAAC
>DFWO01000127.1 GCA_002380945.1 Methylococcaceae bacterium UBA4132
TTCAGCCGATCGTCAATGCGTAACCTCTATAAACTATCACATTCACCTTTGCGACATTGTTCTAACGCGCCTGCAACATTGTAAGAAAATGAGGACGCTCGCCATTCAGCGGTAAAACCCTAGGCAGTGATGTCGCGTTTTTCGGGTAATAATTCACCTATAAAACTTGGATTTGCCCAGTTTGCTGCCAGTTGTACTTGGGTGTTTTCTGATAATAGCGAAAAACTCATGGCTATCATGCCGCGTAATTTAAGATTGAAATCAAACGCTACGGTGCTAGCTATGTCGGTTGCCAATTCAGGTAAAGTGGAGTGCATTCCTGCGGTGGTGCGTGGTAAGTTGACATCGGGTTCAAATGCTAGTTGCGCGGAATTCCACATTAAACTCGGCGGTGCGGCGATGCCGCGTTGGTCAGTGACTAACACGGATAATTGCGGTTTGTCCCAACGAATTTTTTTGTCTTTGTTAGCGGAGATGACATTAAGCAGGGCTTGATTAGTAAACTCGCCTTTGACTTGTAGTTGACTGTCATAAACAGGAATTTGATAAATGCCGCGATAACGGGTTGAGCTTTCTAGTTTGCTTTCTATGTGGAGTTGCTTAGGTATCAAATACAAAAATTCATCAGGAGTGACCTCGGTCACTTTAATGGTTTCTTTTTTATTGACGATAACTTTTTCTTTTGCGTTGTAAGTTAGATGATACGGCACAATCAGCACGGGACCTGCTAAGGTCTGTGCGCTGGACCAGCTTTGTTCAATGCTTTGACAGGCTTGTTGCCGATACGCAGTGCGCTCATTGACTAAGTCCATCAGAAAAGACTGTGGAATCAGTAAAGCTAAGATGAGGGCAAAGATAATACCCAATTTCACATAAAAACGTTGTTTCATGACAAGTCACTCCAGACAGTTTGAGATGGCATTACTGTAACGATTAGTTGTGCAGAGATGATGAGGGAGTTATGGATTTTAGGGTTGAAATATGCAGATTTAGTGCAAACGCCGCTTAATTTTACATTCGAGTGCGCGATATGGGCGTAAATGCTTTATCATTAGCGGCTTAATTAGTGTCTTCTGGTTGTTAATGAAACTACATGATGAAAAGCTCCGCGCTTTAGGTCTTGCGGTTATCCAAGTGGAAACCCAAGCTATTGCCGCTTTAGCCGAACAAATTAATGAACATTTTGTTCTCGCTTGTAAGCTAATGTTTGCTTGCAAAGGGCGCGTGGTGGTGACAGGCATGGGTAAGTCGGGGCATATTGCAGGTAAAATTGCTGCCACGTTAGCCAGTACAGGAACACCTGCGTTTTTTGTGCATTCTGGTGAAGCCAGTCACGGTGATTTAGGCATGATTACTGCGCAAGATGTGGTGCTGGCGTTATCAAATTCTGGCGAAACCGAAGAAGTCATCACCATACTTCCAATTATTAAACGTTTAGGCGTGCCGTTAATTGCGATGACGGGTAATGCCAGTTCAACATTGGCTAAGTTTGCCACGGCACATATTGATGTAGCGGTTGCACAAGAAGCCTGTCCGTTAGGACTTGCGCCAACCTCAAGCACCACTGCCGCATTGGTGATGGGAGACGCGTTAGCAGTGTCTTTATTAGAAGCGCGTGGTTTTACCCGCGATGATTTTGCGTTATCACACCCTGGTGGCAGTTTGGGTAAGCGTTTGTTATTGCGGGTCAGTGATATGATGCACGTTGGCGAGCAGATTCCCGCTGTATTGGAATCAGCGTTTATCAGCGAGGCATTGCTAGAAATGACGGAAAAAAAATTGGGCATGACGGCGATTGTAAACTTGCAAAATCAGGTCAGCGGTATTTTTACTGATGGTGATTTACGCCGTATGCTGTCGCGTAATCTCGACATCCACACTACGCCTATTACTGACGTGATGACTGCACGCTGTGCGGTGATTAACGCCGATATTTTAGCAGCCGAAGCTATGCAGATTATGGAACGCAAAAAAATTAATGCCTTAATCGTGGTCGATGACCAGCAACACGCAATCGGCGCGTTGAATATGCACGATTTGGTACGCGCGGGGATTGTGTGATGATAAGTAACGAGCTAATTGAAAAAGCTAAAAAACTGAAATTGTTAATTCTCGATGTCGATGGCGTACTCACCGATGGTAAGCTGTTTTTTGATAATGATGGCAATGAATACAAGTCGTTTCATGCACGAGATGGACATGGTATTAAGCTATTACGGCAAAGTGGTGTTGAGGTCGCCGTTATTTCAGGACGAAAATCGAACTCGGTCGCACTACGCATGAAAAGCTTAGGTATTGAATATGTTTATCAGGGACATGAAAATAAAATTTCGGCTTTTAATGAGATTATTGAGAAAATAGGCATTACCCCAGAACAAGCCGCTCATGTCGGTGATGATGTATTGGATTTACCTGTGATGATTCGAGTCGGTTTAGCGATTGCTGTTAATGATGCTAATTTTGCGGTTAAACAGCGGGCTGATTGGTGTACAGAGTTATCAGGGGGCTGTGGTGCGGTGCGTGAAGTGTGTGATTTTATTATGCAGGCACAAGGTAGTTTTGACGATATGTTGAGTGTTTATCTGCAATGATACAGATGCTGAAAGACAAGGACGCTAAGTTTTATCTGACGGTTGCCGCTATTGCTATGGTTACTTGGGGATTAGTTAAATTCATAGGCGATGACGAAGAGCAACAAGGTGTTGCTATCGCACACAGTGCCGATTATTTCAGTAAAGGTTATACCAAATTTGAAATGAATGAACTCGGCAAATTAACTAAGAAATTGATTGCCGATCAAGTGACGCATTACAGTGATGATGACACCACGCATACTGTGAATCCGTTGATGTTTTTTTATAATGACAAAACGCCGCCGTGGGTTATTAACGCACAAACAGGTATTTTATCTGCCGATGGTAATAACTTGTTATTAAACGGTAAGTCTATTATAAGCAGAGCTAAGGCTGAGGGTATCAGGGAACTGACTATCAATACCTCTAATTTAAGAGTAAAGATAGACACAAGTTATGCAGAAACTAATGAGTGGGCTGAATTAACAAGCCCGCCCAACATTACCACGGGCATTGGCATGAAAATGGTTTTTGTAGCACCTATTCATCTGGAATTACTGGCAAATGTGAAAGGAAAATATGAAAAAAATTAATAAACTCTGTTGCGTACTGTTACTAGGATTGTATAGCGTGGGTGCTTTCGCCTTAGAGAGTGACAAAGATCAGCCTATCAATATTGACTCTAATACGGCGACTTATGATGATGCGACGGGTACTAGTATTTACACAGGTAGCGTAGTGTCTGTTCAAGGTAGTCTGCGAGTAGAATCCGACAAATTAGTCGTGTATTTTAAAGATGGTGAAGCTGAAAAACTGGTATTTACAGGCAAAAAAGCAAAGTTTAAACAAACGCCTAAA
>DFWO01000129.1:0-8760 GCA_002380945.1 Methylococcaceae bacterium UBA4132
GCACGCATCCTGCGTGCCGATTCTAATAATTCGCGAATCAATTCAAATTGTTCTCGACTAAGGTCGCTTGGATATTTTTTTCTCATCCGCTTATTATCAGGCTTTTAGATGAGATTTTGAACACGTTCTAATGATCAACTTATGCTTTTTTTGTTTGATCATTAAGTGTTATCGCCACTTCAATGCCAATGTTTAGCCACTACCAACGATGTTTAGGTAGACCTAAACACTGAATGATTTGATATTACTATTTTATGTTACGCAGCGTTTGAGTAGTATAAACTCACTCTGATAAAATTATGACTGAATTCCTTATCCAGCATCGTTGACAACCCCATTGCCGTGGAATAACTCGTAGTGCTAATCAAATAGTCTGCGTATAAATCAAGTTGTTTTGTTTTCATCTTAAAAATAATACACTTTTCTGTTAGGACTAGGACTGCATCACATAAGTCCCTCATTTATGAATACGTTATGGTATTAGTCTGTTTAATTTTTCAGAGTACTTAGATTCGCTATTGTTTGTTGGCTACATTTGCCAAAATTCAAAAAGCCAAGCAAAGTATAAGACTTCATAAACGTTGAGTAGTAGTATGAATATCGCTTTATTAGCAGGTACGCATTCAGGCTGTGGGAAAACGTCGGTGACGTTGGCGTTGTTGCAGGCTATGCGGCAGGCGGGGTTGGATGTGGCAAGTTTTAAAACAGGGCCTGATTTTCTTGATCCGTTATGGCATCAGGCGGTGACGGGACGGGCTTCTTATAATCTGGATACGCAGATGGTGGGTTTGGAAGATTCGTTGCGGCAGTTGCAAAAAGCGAACGCTGATTACGCGCTGATTGAAGGTGTGATGGGTTTGTTTGATGGGCGGACGGGTGTAGGGGAAGAGGGGTCTAGTTTGGATTTGGCGCGGGTGTTGGACGCGCCTGTGTTGTTGGTGGTGGATGTGGGCGGTATGAGTGGGTCGGTTGTGCCGTTAGTACAGGGATTTTGTGCGGCGGCGAAAGAGAAGGGCGTGACGATTGCGGGGATTGTGGCTAATCGTGTCGGCAGTTCTTATCATGCGGAGTTGATTGGTAATTTTTTAGCTGAATATGGACAGCCGCCGTTAATCGCATGGTTGGAAAAAAACGCGCCTGTGTTAGCGGAGCGGCATTTGGGCTTGGTGTTGCCTGAATCTGTGCCTGATTTTTCAACGGCTTTTCATGTGGATGTGGATTTGTTAAAAACGCTGTTTACCGCGTTTAGTGCGGACACGTCCACATTGCCAGTAACGGGGTTGTTGCAAGGCAAAACCATTGCCATCTCGCGTGATGCGGCGTGTTGTTTTATTTATCCTGCCAATTTGGATTGGCTACGAGAAGAAGGCGCGGAGCTGGTATTTTTTTCGCCGTTGGCAGGTGAGGCTGTGCCTGAGTGTGATGCGGTGTGGTTGGTCGGCGGTTATCCTGAGGTTTACGCTGAAACTTTGTCGCAATCAGCAACGTGGGTTTCATTGCGTGAATTTATTGAAGCTGATAAACCTGTCTTGGCAGAATGCGGCGGTATGATGGTGTTGGGTCAGGCGTTGATAGATATTGATGGAAAGGCTTGGACGATGGCGGGGATTTTGCCATTTTCGGTACGAATGCAGCCGCGTTTAGTGTCTTTGGGTTATCGAGAATTAGCAGGGTTAAGAGGGCATGAGTTTCATTATTCAGAACGTATCGCCGATGAATCGTTGCTTACCTGTTTTGATTTAGAGCGCGGAGATAAAGGCGTTGCGTATAAAAATCTTCGGGCGGCTTATATTCATTGGTATTTTCCGAGTCAGCCCGCAACGGTGGCGCAGTGGTTTTTAAAACCGTGTTAGTATTCGCGCTTTTTTGTGAGTCTGTATGAAACGCATTGCTTTAACATTGGGTGAACCTGCGGGGATTGGTGTTGATTTAGCTATTCAATTGGCACAACAAGATTTGCCTTGTCAATTGGTGGCGATTGGCTGTCCTGAGTTATTGGCACAACGGGCGGTGCAGTTAGGTTATCCGTTACAACTGCATGAATTTAATGCTGACATGCCAGCCACAGCAAGCAGGGCAGGGCAGTTGACGGTGTTGCCTGTCGCACTCGCTGAACCTGTCGAATGTGGACAGTTGGCTGTGGCTAACAGTGCGTATGTGTTGGAAACCTTGAAACTAGCCACACACGGCTGTATGCAGGGCATCTTTGCGGCAATGGTCACAGCTCCCGTTCATAAAGGCGTTATCAATGATGCAGGTTTTCCGTTTAGCGGGCATACGGAATTTATTGCCGAAATTACAGGCGGTCATCCTGTCATGATGCTAGCGTGTGAAGGTTTGCGCGTAGCATTAGTCACCACGCACTTACCGTTATCAGAAGTTAGTCAGGCGATTACCGCGCCGCTGTTGGAAAAAGTGTTGCGGGTGTTGGAGCATGATTTACGCACGCGTTTTCACTTGGATAATCCGAAAATATTGGTGTGTGGTCTCAATCCTCATGCGGGTGAGTCTGGGCATTTAGGACGCGAAGAGTTGGAGGTGATTAATCCTGTTTTGGATAAGTTACGGCAACAAGGTTTTAATCTGCATGGTGCGTTACCTGCGGATAGTTTATTTACCGCTAAATATTTGGAATCCGCCGATGCGGTGTTGGCGATGTATCACGATCAAGGTTTGCCTGTGTTGAAGTACAAGGGTTTTGGGCGGGCGGTGAATATTACGCTGGGCTTGCCGATTATTCGCACCTCAGTGGATCACGGTACGGCGTTGGATTTAGCAGGCACAGGTAAGGCGGACATAGGCAGTTTAGAATATGCGTTACAATGTGCGTTGATGATGGCTACTCGCTAAACCTCTGAGGTTTTTAAAACCTCGGAGGTTTAAATACTTCTAACCCCTAATTTCCATTCACCAAGCGTTTTAACATGGCAAAATTTCTTAATACCAGCGCGACAAATTACTTTTTAGAAGAATTAATTAAAGAAGCAAAAGACCGTTTGATTTTAATTAGTCCCTTTCTTAAATTAAATGACCGTATCAAAGAATTATTAACGGACAAAGACCGATTAAAAATTGATGTGCGGATTATTTATGGTAAGAGCGAGTTACAACCTGAAGAATTGGCTTGGCTAAAAGGTTTAACTTATATTCGCACTAGCTTTTGTAAAAATTTACACGCTAAATGTTATATGAATGAAGAGCTTTGTATTATCAGTAGCTTAAATCTATACGAATTTAGCCAAGTTAATAATAACGAGATGGGCGTGTTAATTCGCCGCGTAGAAGATACTGAATTGTATAAAGATGCTTATGAGGAAGCGCAACGTATTATTCGTATCAGTGAAGAAGTACGCATCTCTTTAGAGAGAGTTGCCGATGAAACGCCTGCCAAAATCGACAGTGAAACGAGTTCAGGCAAATTAACCTCTTCTAAATTAGCCCAAAAATTAGGTGTTAAAACCAGTGAACTAACGGATAAATTAGTGGCTAGCCATTATTTGGAATTACGGGATGGTAAGCATTATTTAACCGCTAAAGGTAAAGCAGCGGGTGGTGAGTTTCGCACTAGTCCTAAGTTTGGTGCGTATTTTTTGTGGTTAGAAAATTTTGCGCCTGAATAAACGCGATAACACCGTTCCAACGCTCCAACGTTGGAGCGCGGTAACTATAAACCTCCGAGGTTTTAAAAACCTCGGAGGTTTGCCTATCTACGATTAACAGGATACCAACTATGACCCACATAGCACGAAAACGTTTCGGGCAGAATTTTTTACACGATTACGGCGTTATCAGCAATATTATTTCCAGCATTGAAGCCAAGCCTAATGACCATTGGATAGAAATAGGGCCGGGGCAGGGCGCGTTGACTGAGCCTTTATTAGAGCAAGGTGTGCGGCTGGATGTGGTGGAACTCGACCGTGATTTGGTGGTGTTGTTAAAAGATAAATTCAAACACCATGACAATATCACTATTCACAGTGCCGATGCGTTGCGCTTTGATTTTTCCGCGCTTTCGGCAGGTGAAAAACTGCGCGTGGTCGGTAATTTGCCTTATAACATTTCCACGCCGTTGATGTTTCATTTGTTAGAACACGCGGATTGCATAGACGATATGTTTTTTATGTTGCAAAAAGAGGTGGTGAATCGGATTTGCGCTCAGCCTAATAGCAAGCAATACGGACGGCTCAGTGTGATGATGCAATATTATTGTGCCACTGAATGTTTATTTGATGTGCCGCCTGAAAGTTTTGATCCGATTCCTAAAGTGATGTCGGCGATAGTGCGCTTAGTGCCGCATATTCAGCCGCCTGTTCAGGTGAATGATTTGGCAAAACTCAATACCGTGGTGACCACCGCTTTTTCACAGCGGCGTAAGACTTTGCGTAATTCGTTAAAGAAATTGATTGATGAACAAACGATGGTTGAGTTGGGTATTGATCCAACGGCAAGAGCGGAAAATATTTCTTTGGCGGAGTTTGCCAAGTTGAGTAATACCATTGAGGATGCGCCTGCGACAATCTGACACGCGGCGATTTGCCACATTCCCCTGTTCATTAATAAACGATAATATACATCAACTCTTGAGATGTCTCCTTCCTCCTCGGAAAACCAGAGTTTTATATCCTTCTCTTATATGCGACTTGCTCACTGCTAGTCGCATTTTTTTTGCCTTGATGTTTTTGCTTGCGACAATCTCACGCGGCACAAGCCACATTTCATTAACCCTTTTATTTAACTGCGACAATCTGTCACGCGGCAATTTGCCACATTTCATTAAGCATTAAAAATCAGTAATATAATACCAACTCTTGAGATGCAAACTTCCTCCTCGGAAAATCAGGGTTTTATATCCTTCTTATAATGCGACTAATTGGTCGCATTTTTTTTGCCTGCTGTTTTAGCAAATATGTTCATTAGCAATAGTTGTAGTCATGAAATCCATAATCTGTTGCGCATCATTAAAATTACCGTAAGCCAATAATAACTTGATGTAAGCGGCTTCAATCGACATATTCCATAACACCTTCGCGCCTTGTTCGATTAATATCCGCGTACTTTGATACGCATCTTCAGAATGAATGGCAGGGGCTAAATAAACAGGAATGTGTTGCTCTGCACAGCATTGAATAAAGGCAACTAAAGAATGTTGCTCACCCCATTGCGTCGTCGCACACGCTGTACCCGAATGGTATAAATCATGTAGCACTGCTACAACACCATCTAAATTAAACTGTTGATAATTTAAACTAGGATAGGGTTTTATCATTAGAACATGCTCAGAAAATCGCGCTTGTAACGGTGTAGCCGCCTGATTTACGGTGTGAGTTTTCGCATGACAAATGCTAAATTGCCCATTATCAAATTCCATTAATGGTTTATTTTGTACACTAATAAAATCAGAGCTTAACTGTAACGAACAGGCTAAGTGTGTACCTTGATGCAACTGCATTGTCTGCCCCGCATTGCGATACGGCACAAACACGCCTGCTCGCAGATTTTGGCGAATAAACGCTACCGCACAAGCAAAATTCGCCAAGCCATTGGCGCGTTCATCCTCTAAAGGGGTGTCGCTAGACACCAGCAACAGCGGAATTTTCAGCGTGTGGAAATAAAAACTCAACGCACAAGCTGTATAAGCCAGTGTATCCGTGCCGTGCGTGACAATAATGCCGTCATAATTTTCGGGATGCTTAGCTTCAATCGCGGCAATTAAGGTTTGCCAAACACAAGCTGCGAGATTTTCACTGAGTAATTGTAAGGGCTGAATACAATGAAAATGAATATCAGTATGTGGGTCGTGTTGTTGAAACAACTGCAATAATTTAAGTTGTGCGCCGCTGCTGGTATCAATCGTTCCTGCCTGAACCGTAGAACCAATCGTACCGCCTGTCGATACTATTAAAATATTTTTCATCCCGTCACTATCCTAAGAAAAATGTATAGTCTACCGTGTACGCAGATCAGTTACTCGGTGTTTTCACAATGTCGAAATCTGGGATTGAAATAAGAATTTAGGCTTTGCTTGATTGTAAGGTGCGAGCATTACATTCATTCAGCTTCTATTAATGTTAAAGAGAATAATATGAACGCGAAATTGAAACCAAATTGAATTTTAGAGGAATACATCCATGAAAAAAATACTTTTGTTAATGGCGGCTGTTATCCTGTTTTCACCGCTATCTTACGCCGATGATTATGGACGACATGGTCATGGGTGGGGACATCGTGATTATGAGCATCACCATCGCCACCATTACCAACCAGAAGTTCGTTACTATCCGCAACCGCCTGTTGTTTATTATGCGCAACCAGAAGTTCGTTACTATCAACAACAACCGCCACCGCCCCCCGTTCGTTATTACCCACAACTACCACAATATTCAGGTAATAGCTTACATCTACCTTGGTGATTTGCTCATAACATAAAAGCGGCGGTGGCTAACGCTAAAAATCAATCACAAAGATTGGGATTTGTAATGCTCATTCCACTTGACGGTAGCATCAAAAAAACAAGCCATCAATCGGTGATGAGGCAGAGGCAAAACGTTTTCTAGGCATACGTCCTGCTAAGAATGCTTCTCTACCTGCTTCTATACCTTTACGCATGGCGGATGCCATGAGAATTGGGTTTTTCGCTTCAGCAATGGCGGTATTCATTAACACGCCTGCACAACCTAATTCCATAGCGATAGCAGCATCGGAAGCCGTACCAACACCTGCATCGACTAAAATCGGCACGTTGGAATTTTCGACGATGGTTAAAATATTGTAAGGGTTGCGTATGCCTAAACCTGAACCAATCGGTGCGGCGAGTGGCATAACAGCAACACAGCCGATTTCTTCAAGGCGTTTTGCGGCGATGGGGTCGTCATTGGTATAGACCATGACATCAAAACCATCTTTTACCAACAATTCTGCGGCTAAATAAGTTTCTGCGACGTTAGGGAATAAAGTTTTTTGATCGGCTAATACTTCGAGTTTAACCAATTTATGACCGCCTAATAATTCTCTACCTAAGCGACACGTTCTGACTGCTTCATCCACCGTGTAGCAACCTGCGGTGTTAGGCAAAATCGTGTATTTATCGGGTGAAATGACATCCAATAAATTAGGTTCACCCGCATTTTGTCCAATGTTAGTACGGCGAATCGCAACGGTGACAATTTGCGCCCCGCTGGCTTCAATCGCTAAACGGGTTTCTTCAAGGTCTTTGTATTTGCCTGTGCCGACTAATAGACGCGAGTGATAGGTTTTACCTGCTAAAACAAACGAATCATCTTGACCACCACCAATGGCATGAACAATTTCTAAATGATCTTCAGCGTGTAGAACTTGGCTTGCGTACTGCTGAAACGGCAAAATTTCTTTGTTCAATTCGACGGCAATTTTTTTGCCAGTCAGCTCTAAATCAGCAATCAAATCACTGACGTGTGCGTGTTCAGCAATTTCGCGCACTTGTCCATTGACATAAATTTTCATGCGTTTCCTCCATCGGATTTAACTAAGCGACGTTTTTGTACCGCTGTGGCTAACGTTCTCAGTAATGGCACAGTTTCTTCCCATGATAAACAACCATCGGTGATACTTTTGCCATACACTAACGGCTGTCCTTCGACAACGTGTTGGCTACCTGATTTTAAATTGCTTTCAATCATCGCACCCATGATACGGTGATCGCCAATCGCGATTTGTCCTGCCACATCGTCACCGACAATTGTCTGACGATGAAATTGTTTCAAACTATTGGCATGACTAAAATCAATCATGATGTTGGTCGGGAGATAGGCTTTTTCTAAACCTTCTGCTACTTGGTCAACGCTGACCGCATCATAATTAGGGCGATCATTACCGCCGCGTAAAATAATGTGTACGTCTTCATTACCCGTGGTGGAGAAAATCGCCGAATGTCCCGCTTTATTCAAAGAAATAAAATGGTGCGGACTCATTGCCGCGCTGATTGCATCAATAGCGATTTTTATCGTGCCGTCAGTAGAATTTTTAAAACCAATCGGACAAGAAACACCAGACGCTAATTCTCTATGTCCTTGACTTTCCGTAGTCCGCGCACCAATCGCACCCCATGCAATTAAATCAGACACATATTGTGGCGTGATTAAATCCAGATATTCCGTAGCAGCAGGCATTCCAATTTCATTCACATCGATCAGTAATTTTCTGGCGATACGCAGCCCTTTATTGATATTAAAACTAGAGTTTAAATCGGGATCGTTAATTAATCCTTTCCAGCCTACCGTAGTGCGTGGCTTTTCAAAATACACGCGCATGACGATTAATAAATCCTTTTCAGTTTCATCTTTCATGGCTTTTAAAAGATGCGCGTATTCCATTGCCGCAACAGGATCGTGAATCGAACAAGGACCGACCACGACTAATAAACGGTCATCTTGACCTGTTAAAACTTTATGAATGTCAGCGCGTGCTTGTGCGGTAGTTTGCGCGGCAGTTTCAGTGATGGGCAATTCTTCATGAACCTGAACAGGTGCAATGACTTCTTTTATGCCGCAAATTCTCAAGTCATCGGTTTTATAATGTGTTTGCATGATGTACCAAGTTTGTTGCCTTTTATGACAGGATGATTGTATGTACGCCCATTTTAACCGTTTTAAAGGCTTTTTGGTTGATTTCTTAGCAACTGTATAAAGCTATAATTAAAGTCAACGCTCGCATCATCATTAATATCTTCGCGGCTAACTTCCGTCCATTCATCACCATCAAACTCAGGAAACCAAGTATCGCCCG
>DFWO01000129.1:9121-20323 GCA_002380945.1 Methylococcaceae bacterium UBA4132
CCGATAATAAACACCTCATTCGCCAACTGACAAGCATGAGCTATTGCACTATCCAACTCATTAAAAACCAAACACCCTGTCTGCTGATAATCGGGATTACTGCTGATAATAAGATTAGTGCGATTAGGTAACGGCTTACCGATAGATTCAAAGGTTTTTCTACCCATCACAATCGGAAAGCCTGTGGTGATAGCTCTAAATTTTTTTAAGTCGGCAGATAAATGCCAAGGCATCAAGCCTTTATCGCCAATGACACGATTTTCTGCCATAGCGACGATTAATGATATTTTCATATTAAACAAACCAATTTTCGAGCCAAATATCAGAAAAGTGTTCAAAATCAGCCGTATTCCGTGTCACTAACGTTAAATGATGGGTTTTAGCAACTGCGGCAATTTGTGCATCTATAAAAGGAGGCGACTTTCCTATGCGTTGCAAACGAGCCGCTTCTTGTCCATGCCATATTGCCGCCTCTTGTGTGTAAGGAAGAATAGGAAACTTGAATAGTACCGACTCAATATAATCAAGAATTTTTAAGCGTTTTTTTGATTCAGGCAATTGATAAGCCCCTTTAACTAATTCATAAATCACAAAACTGGCGATAGCGATTTTTGACTCATGCAACTGTATTTTTTCAATAACGTGTTGTTGGGGAATTTCTTTTAAAGGTTCTGAAATAGTATTTGTATCTAATAAATAGAGCAAACTCATAATGTGATTTCTCTATCTGTTTCAATAGCTCTGTCCTGTTCAAAAATACGGGTATCAATATCAATAGGGTCAGTTTGATATTTTTTTAAGAAATTGTGCAAAGCTAAACCAGCCGATAGCGCATTACTGTTATTTTCGCTGTTTAATTCAAACGAATCAGTAGATTGCTGTGGTTTAGTTTTTATCAACAAAGCTAATGTTAATAAAGTTTCTATGGCTTCAGTAGGTAAATAATGAAGCTCATTAACTAATTTAGTTTCAATTTCAACTCTGGTCATTTTATATTTCCGATGAATGGATCGTATTGTATTGTATTGAACAAAGGGCAATGCGTTATTGTAGATTAATAATAGCGTAGGCTTTGTGAAGCGTAGCAGAACGCGGGATAATGCCACAGTCGTTATGATAATCCTGCATTCCGTAAAGCTCCATACTGATTAAACACGCAAAAAACCTAATTCAAACACTTGCGGTTGTAGTTTTTCGCTTAAGGTTTTGTAGGCTATTTCAAACGAGCCGAAATCGACAGGGGCAAAGTCGCCACTTTCGTTGCGTTTTTTCAGAGCATTACGGATTTGATACCAGCCGACATCGGGGCGATTTAATTTGAATTCATCGCGGATATTGCGCGGGTCGGTTTGGGAAAAATAGGCTTGCCATAGTTCGCGCCCTGCGTTTAATACCGCTTTGGCTTCTTTGGAGAGTTTCTTGTTGGCTAAATACTGCACCATAAAATCCGATTCAAAGCGGTCGGGGGCGTTTACTTCGGCTTCTGTGAACGGGATGAAGTGATTCACAATCGCCCACTTTTTGCCGTTCCATTCTAGGTTGTTCGCGCTGGCGGTTAAGTTACTGCCATTAAATAGCATCCATATTAAGCAATCGTTTTTAAATTCGTCTGTCAGTTCACCCGTTGGTTGTAAAAATTGGTCTCGGTCATTTAACCACGTTGGTTTGACTAAACGGCGAACTGAAAAAATCACGGCAGCTTGCCAGAGGTTTTCAGGATTAATAAAAATACCATGACCGCCATTAAAGCCAGATGAAAATAAAGCAGTTCTAGGTGCTTGCTGTATGTCGTTACTGTTGCACCAAAGATATGCAATGGCGTTGTCAGACCATTTTGTACCTCTTAAGTCTTTCGTTGCAGTGGCTGGAGTTATTGCGTTTTTTAACGGGATAACTTCTATTTTGTTGGTTTTTGGTCGTGGAATCCAGTTAGTCAATAGTTGTTCATTTGGCAAATTATAAAAACGTTTTTCACCGATAGCTTGAGCATTTTTATCTAAAACTTCGGTGGTAATTTCTATAATAGGTTGCTTTTTAGTTGCATTCTGACTTGTTTGCCAGACTAAAAAACCAATGGGAAACTCGCCTTTTAAACCGTCAAAGGATTTGCTATGCACAACAAAACCACCTAGATATTTTGTGTTCCAAGCAGAGCGGAAAACGTCCATCGTTTGAGCATTGATGTATTTCAATGTACTAAACATTGCCAGTGTTGCTGTCGGTATTTCTTGGGCAACACGCACTACAAACTGAGTGAAAAGTTCGTTACTGGCTTTGCCGTAATCAGCCATAGCAGTAGCGGCGAATTTAGTTTTAGATACGCCTGTTTTGCTTGCAAGAGCTGTTCCACCTGAAACGACATTATCTGAACTTGTCGCCTCCGCATACGGCGGATTAATCAAAACCAAAATCTTTTTACCTTCCGCAATCGCTTTGCGTAAGCCTTCGGGGACTTTGTTGGTTAAGCTGTAATCAATCTTGCCGTCATCGGTGATGTCATCGTTCAAATAATCATATTGAAACCGTTGCGCGGCGACACAGGTTTTAGTGGCTTTCATGACATCAATATCAGCTTGGTCTAGGGTACTCATGTAGATGTTGCGCGGGTTGGAGTGTTTGACTTCTAAATTACCCACGCCGCAACACATATCCCACACGATGTAATTCTTTTGCCAGTTTTTGCCCAAGGTTTCTGCCAGTTTGTCATAAGCCTTATCAACCACAGCCAGTGGCGTGTAATACGCGCCTTTAAAACTGCGTTCGTCCAGTGGAATTAAGCTGTCGCGGCGTTCCAGTAAATAATCGCGGTATTCGGATTTTGGTGGCTTGTGATAAATCGCCCAAAATTGGCGATAGCCTTCTTTGTTGCTGAGTTCGTAGAGTTTGCCGCCCAAGCTAAAAACAGGCGCGTTGTTTTTGTGCAGTAATTCAGCGGGTAAGTTTTGATGCGTTGATATTGTGCCATCGTGCATGATGTCAGCAAAAAATAACAGCGCGTAATTTTCTTCGCTTACACCGTTGATTTCCCGCCCTATCATGTTCACCCATTTATCAAACACCTGTTTTAAATTGTCTGGCGTGATTTGCGTGCGAAGTATGTCGCCTGATTTAATCGCGTCTTTAACCGTGCTGATAAATTCGTCTTCGTGGGTGGATATTTTGAACGAGACAAAATGCGTTCCAATGTGTGCGGATACTTCATCCAAAGCTTCTTTGGGATATTGACTCGCCGACTTTCCCCATTTCACGGTTTTTTTCGCTAGAAACGGCAACACGTCCGCCGTTTTCATCAGCGCGGCTTTTTCGGTATCAATCACTGCTAAAAACGGCGGTAGGGTTTCACCTTTATTCAATCCGTCCTGCACATAATGCAGTAGTTGGGTGAACATCGCATAGCTGGAATGTTTGCCCGTATCTTTGGCTTCAAACCAAATTTCATTGGTGCGTATATCAATCAAGCCTTTGGTATAACTTTTCAATCCCAAGGCTTTGATGTAAATATCTTTAACATCTTCTTCGCTGCGGGCTTGTTTGAGTTTGGTGTAAAGCGTGTTCATGTTGTTTTTAGTTGATGGGATGAGAAAAAGTGAGTTGTTACATAGGATTGATTTTTGTTAAGTTCGCAAGCTCATGCGAACCACTTAGCCGACAACTAATAAGCCCTATTTTTATCTATGCCGATTATGTAGCACACTATAACCTTTTTTCTTAGGACGATAACGGCATGAAAAATAGTTTACTGGTATTTTTTTCATGATTTTTATGTTTTTCGTGGATGAATGTGTAATAATAGCTAATAAAAACAATTAGTTAGTTATTTCAATTTATTTATTTTAATATCATTTATGACTGTTTTAGAACCCACTGTTCCATCTCGTATTCGTAGTTTTGTTCGCCGTCAAGGGCGTATTACTCAAGCGCAACAATATGCTTTAGAGCATCATTGGCAGCGTTATTGTCTTGACCCACAAGTAAATTATGATTTTACTGAGGTTTTTGGGCGTGACGCGCCGTTAATTATTGAAATTGGTTTTGGTAATGGCGATAGCCTTGCTAATACGGCGGCGGCAAATCCTGATATTGATTATATTGGTATTGAGGTGCATCGTGCGGGGGTGGGGCATTTGATGATGTTGTTAGATCAGCAAGGTTTAACGAATGTGCGGATTTATTGTCACGATGCCATTGAAATCATTGAGCAGAAAATACCTGACAATCGATTAACAGGTTTGCATTTGTTTTTTCCAGACCCGTGGCATAAGAAAAAACACCATAAACGCCGTATTGTGCGTCCTAGTTTTGTGGAATTATTGCTGAAAAAACTAAAAACGGGTGGGTATTTTCATGCTGCAACCGATTGGCAACATTATGCTGAGTCTATGTTGGAGATATTATCAGCAGGTGGGAGGCTTTATAATACTAGCCAAACAGGTGATTATTGTGAGCGTCCAGATTATCGTCCACTGACTAAATTTGAGCAACGCGGGTTACGTTTGGGTCATGGAGTTTGGGATTTAATTTTTAGAAAATAATAATTTACCGAAAACGCCTGTCTCTTTACGAAAGATAGGCGTTGGCACTCGCTTAGTTATTATCGGGTGAGTAAGCATCCAATCGCATTCCGCGAATCATCATGTTTAACTCATCTCTTTGACGCTTTAACGGCTCTACTTCTGCTTGCAGATGGGCAATGTTTTCAGCAACATTGTCGGTTGATTCGTTAATTTTTCTTAACATTTGCAAACGGTGTTCAATTTGCTTTTTGTGATCTTTGATTTGTTGCATTAACGGGGTCAACGCAGTATCTCTCCACGCACTGGCATCATTATGTGCTTGTTTGATGACATCTCTAGCTTTGGAAATGAGCGTGCTGTACAGGTTATGTATCACGACACTTTGCTCAGTCATGGCTGTCTTGGTACTAGAGCGAAATATTTCACCTTCTTCAAAAATCATTTCTAATTCGACTTGATAAGCTTTAATAGAAAATAATTTCGGCTCGATTTTTTCAAAGCCATATTCATCTTTAAATTTTTTATGAATCGCTTTGACTAGACGGCTGGTTTCAGCGGTAATTTCAATGGCGTTTTGCAACAAATCACGCAATTCATCAAACAGTTTACGAATGTTTTGTTTCATTCCGTAAGTTGTCATGTTGCTCGCGATTTGACATCTGGCTTTTTCGACGATGCTATCAACTTTTTCACTGTCGAATGAGTCGATAAGCATTTTTGCTTGGGTAATAAAAACTCGGCGACTGGCTTGAAAGTTTTCAATATTCGCCATGTAGATATTTTGCTTATCCCGCGTTTCGGCCATCAATTTACCCATCATATCTTGGTTTTGAAAGTCGATTTTTTTGAACTCTTCAAGCTGTTCTAAAGCGTGTGTTAAGGCTTTGTTAGTGATATGAGAGGACTCATTGAGCAAAAAGCCCATGTCTCGAACGACTGTTCCCATCAATATATTGCGTTTTTGTTTCAAAATATCCGTAGCAAGATATTGTTCTAAGGTTGATAAACGGCTTCTTTCAAATAAAACGCTATCCGATTTTACTTTGGCTAATAAAGCTTGCTTGGCGGAGACAGGAAAAATCGCATTTTCGTTGATTTTTAAAATAGAGGCTGAGGTTTTGATTTGTGAGCGAATAGATTCGTCATAAGCGGTTGTGCCGCCTAGGTCATCCCACATGGCATCAATTTTGTTCATGACAACCGCAAGACCTTGTTTTCTACCACCACGCGCAAGACAAATGTGATTTAGCCATATTTCTAGATCGCTTTTAGTTACGCCTGTATCGGCAGCGAGAACGAAGATAATCGCTTGTGCGCTAGGTAACATATTTAAGGTCAATTCTGGCTCAGTACCCAGAGCATTTAAACCAGGGGTATCAAGGATGGATAAGCCTTCTTTCAATAAAGGGTGCGGGAAACTGATAAGGGCATGTCGCCAGCAGGGTATTTCTACGACGGTCGGATTAACCAAACCTTGTTCTTTTGCTTCACGCTCATCCCATAAACCCAGCTCATCAGCGACTTCACGCGGTACTTTTTTAACCGCGATCAGTTCTTTAAAGGCTTCCTGCATTTGTCTGGGTGAATTGCCATTCAAATCAAAATGCACCCATCGTTCAGGCATTTGTTTAAATTCTGATAGTGTAGTGCTTTCAAGACGGGTTTCAATATTGAGCAGCCGAATATAACTGCCACCTACTTCGTCATAAAACAGTTCGGTGGGTGACATGGTGGTACGACCAGGTGACGATGGCAGTAATCTAACACCTGTCTCAGCAAAAAATAGGGCATTAATTAATTCTGTTTTACCACGCGAGAACTCAGCGACGAACGCTAAGGTAATGCGATCCGATTGTAGATTATTGAGGATATTTAAAAGAGTTGCTGTGCTATTGGCATCAGTCATATCATAGCGCGTACGCCATTGCTGATACATTTCTATAGACTGCACCAATTTTGCACGCCACAGCGAATACTCGTGCATTTGATTTTTAAAATCCAGATTGCTCATGACCAGCCTTTTTGTACTAACACAATTCTATAAGTGAGTCGAAATATCAGATTGAAGGTATTTTTTAACAATTGTAGTCTATATCTTGAGAACTGTTAAATCGTGGTAGTTTTATTTTTCAGTTGAAGCGGTTATAACACGCCATAAAGCTGTTGGTATTCTCTAATCTTGCTAACTTGGTCACTATTATTGTCGATTAAATAATCCACAATGTTGGCTAAGGTGATAATTGAAATAACGGGCATTTTGAACTGCTCTTCGACTTCTTGAATAGCAGAACGGTCGTTTTGCCCCTTTTCTTGTCTATCTAGGGCGATTAATACGCCAGCAGGTATAGCGTTCGCATGCTGAATGATGTCAACCGATTCCCTAACCGATGTCCCCGCAGTGATTACGTCATCGAGAATAACGACTCGACCTTGTAAAGGTGCACCCACTAAAAGACCGCCTTCGCCGTGGTCTTTGGCTTCTTTGCGATTAAACGCAAACGGTATATCTTCACCTGTTAAGTGTGCGTAGGCAATAGAGGTTGCACTGACCAGAGGAATGCCTTTATAAGCTGGACCATACAGAATATCGGGATTAATGCCTGATTGAATGAGTGCTTGCGCATAAAACTGTCCTAATTTTCCTAGTTGCGCACCTGTATTAAACAAGCCAGTATTAAAAAAATAAGGGCTAATGCGCCCTGATTTTAATTCAAATTCGCCAAATTTTAATACACCGCAATCTAGGGCATAGGCAATAAAGTCTTTTTGATAATCGAGCATATAGTTATATTTTTACTATTAATGTGCAGTTCTAAGTTCAAGCGGTAACAGCTTTTAATATAAAAGCTACTACTGCAACTGAAGTATCCGCTGACTAAGATAGAAGATGGTGACTACTTAAGTGAGTAGTTATTGATTACATTGTAAATGTTAAGCTGCTTATATGCCAAGCGTTAACATTACCTGAATTATGATGAGAAACTGTGATACAGCGAGTGCGAGTAAACTTGCACCCGCTGCGAATTGACGATTATCTGAGTTGACGGTTATCTAGGTAAGGGTGACTTTGAGTCGTTTGTTATGATGTTTAATGGGTAACGCATTAGTTAACAACGTTGTGACCACGATTTCTCATACAATTAGTAAAGGCTCTTTTGTAAGCGTCATCTGAACTCATACCTTTGTACGCGCCGCCACCAAAACCACCAGCCGCTGCACCGATTGCCGCGCCTGCACCAGGATTGCCTAAAAATGCACCTGTAATCGCACCGCCTGCTGCTCCGACCAATGCGCCAGCACCCGCTCCCATAGCGGTTTCTTTGCCTGTACTTGCGGCGTTACTGGCTAATTTTTCGCATTGAGCTTGATCTTGTGGAATCATTTGCGCATTGCGATCATTGTACGGGTCAATAGTTGGCGACCAGCCTGAAACTTGAGCGCAAGCAGTCAGTAAAATACTCGTTGCGATAACAATGCTGGTTGTTAATTTTTTCATGATGATTCCTCTTTTGTGTGTTGTTTGTTTCAGTTTAATGAATTATTTATGAACAGAGTATGAATATATCAATCCAACATTATAGTTCTCTTAAAACGCGTAGTGGCGATTTATTCACCACATCTTTGAGTCCCCAATAGCCTGCTAAGCCCACTAATAACGCTCCTGAGAGAGGGACAGCTGCCCATAAATAAAAGTTAGGGTGATAATCTATGTGTATGACGTGTGCATACAACGCATAACGAATAGCTTCCGATATAAATATGGCTAATAAACCCGCAATCAACCCCAATACGCTAAATTCCAAAAAATGGGTTGTGCGAAGAAACCATCGCTCAGTCCCCAAGGTACGCATTAACGCACCTTCATAAATTCGATTATCCAAGCTGGCATAAACCGCTGCCCATAACACCGTAAAGCCTGCCAGTAAGGCGAAGTACAGTAGATAATTAATTGCCTCAGTTAATTGCGTCAAAATGGTTTTGATTTGTTGCAAAATTAAATCAACTTCTAACACGGTGATGCTGGGGTATTTTTTGACTAATCCGTTTAACAACGGCTTTTGTTCGCTAGACAAATAAAAACTGGTGATAAACGTATAGGGGTAATTATTCAAACTGTTGGGTGAGAAAATCATATAAAAATTCGGTTTCATGGTATTCCAATGTAGCTTACGAATACTGGTAACATTGGCTTTTATTTGCTGACTGCCGATAGTAAAGGTCAGTTCATCACCTAATTTTATTTTTAAACTTTGTGCCAATTTTTGTTCAACCGACACCTGTCCTGCTTGCATATCCGTCCACCAACTGCCTTCGATAATTTTATTGTCTTCGGGTAGTTCCTGTGTCCACGTCAAACTGAGTTCTCGATGTGTGGCACTGTCGCCTTGCGAATCTTTACTGACCACCTGTTGGACAGGCGTATTATTAATGGCGACTAATCGACCGCGTACGATAGGATAAAACTGACTGCCGCTGATGTGTTGTTGTAGCAATTCCTGTTTAAAATCGGCTTGTTGTTCGGGAAAAATATTGAGGGCAAAATGATTCGGTGCGTTATTAGGCATGGCTTTTTGCCAGTCTGCAATTAAATCCGTGCGCACACTAAAGCTCAATATCATTGCAACCAGCGTAATACTAAAGGCTAACAGTTGGCTAATACTGGCGCGACTATTTTTGACTAAGCCTTGCAACGAAAATCGCCACACTAACGGCAGTGATGGCAATAACTTACTCATAGCCGTTAATAACGCGTTCATCAACAAGCTCAGCAATAACAGCACGCCCATACCCACGCCTACAATGGTGATTGTCATATTGAAATCTTGCGTATAACGTCCGATTAGCAGCGTGATAACACTCAACGCTAAGCCGTAAACCAACCAACCGCTGGCAGGCAATGGTTCTAATTCACGGCGCAATACGCGTAATGGTGATACTTGCTTAAGCCTTAACAAAGGCGGTAATGCGAAACCTAATAACACACCCAAACCTAGCACTAAACCAAATAACACCGCTGACAGACTTGGATTTGCTAGTTGTTTAGGTAATAAATCCCGCAATAAATAAAACAAGCCTTGTTGGGCGACCCAGCCTAACAAGCAACCAATGCTACTGGCAACTACACCCAAAATCACAAACTGGCTACTATACAACCAGATTATTTCCCGTTGTTTGCAACCCATACAACGCAGCAACGCCGTGGCATTAAAATGGCGTTCGGTATAACGGCGAGTTGCCATTGCAATCGCCACACCTGCAATTAAAATCACGACAATGCTCGATAAGCCCAAATAACGTTCTGCCCGTTGTAATGCGTTACCTAGTTCAGGACGGTCTTCACGAATATCCATCAATTTTTGCGATGGGTTTAATTGCGGCTTAATCCATTGTTTAAATGTTGCTAAGGCTTTCTCATCACCACTAAATTGAAAAAAATGATGTACATGACTGCCTGCTTGCAAAATCCCTGTCGCGGCTAAATCGGCTTCATTTATCAATACTCGCGGCGAAAAACTATAAAAATCACCCCGTTTATCTGGCTCATAAGTAACAATCTGCGTAATAGTCAGCGGTTTTTCACCGACTGTTAATACATCACCTATTTTTAATTTCAGAGCCGATAACACGCGTTTTTCCAACCAGACAGTGCCTACCTCTGGAGCTTTATGTTGCTCTTGTTCTTCGCCTTCCGCGACAGATTGCGTTTTTAGATAGCCGCGCAAAGGATAAGTCGAACTCACTGATTTAATCGCTGCCAACAGCATTTCATCATGTTCCATTAATACACTAGAAAATTCAGCGGTACGCGCTTGATTTAAATTCAATTGCGTTGCTTTATCTTGCCAAGTCAATGCTATAGCGGTTGGGCTAGTAATCACTAAATCAGCCGCTAAAAATTCTGCTGCTTCCGTGTTCATAGTATTTTGCAAACGATCAGCAAATAAGGTGATGGCTGTCGAGCTGGTAACGGCAATCAATAACGCCAGTATCAAAATAGTCAGCTCTCCTGAACGACTATCGCGCCATAATAGGCGTAAAGCTAGATTAAAACGATTCATGGCAACGACTCATAAAATTAGTATGATGCACGACAAAAACGCGTGGTGTGTTGTTGGATTATAAGTGATATAAGTATCATCAAATGGAACGTTTGAATAGGAGGATAGGAATCTCGACCAACAAGAATCAAATAACATCTTAAAAAGCCGACCTGCATCGTTTGCCAAAGAGGTTGGCTTATCATCTCTAATACAGATAGATACGGGAGAAATTTTATGAAAAACATCATTCTTCTTTCTGATGGAACAGGAAACTCTAACATTAAAGACCGTGGCACTAATGTTTTTAAATTATACGAGGCTATAGATTTTCATAGCACCAAACGCGAGCAAGTTGCCTTTTATGATGACGGTGTTGGAACAGAAGACCTTAAACCACTAAAAATTATGGGCGGTGCTTTCGGTTGGGGTTTAAGTCGTAACATCAGAAAACTGTATAAAGATTTAGTACAATCTTACAACGAAGGCGATGAAATTTATTTATTTGGTTTTAGTCGCGGTGCTTTTACAGTGAGATCATTAGCGGGCTTTGTCATTAAACAAGGCATACTCAAGCATGATAATTATGCAACGGATGAAGAACTCGATAACGCAATATGGCATCACTATGAAAATTATCGTAGCAAACA
>DFWO01000128.1:0-8596 GCA_002380945.1 Methylococcaceae bacterium UBA4132
GCACGCATCCTGCGTGCCGATTCTAATAATTCGCGAATCAATTCAAATTGTTCTCGACTAAGGTCGCTTGGATATTTTTTTCTCATCCGCTTATTATCAGGCTTTTAGATGAGATTTTGAACACGTTCTAAGAAGCTGTTTGAAAAGTATGCCTGAGAACGATGCGATTTCTGGCTTACGATCCAATTTTATAAAAAAGCAGTGTTTTTTATCTTTCAGACCAGAATAAACCTCCAAAAAACTTTTCAAACAGCTTCTAAGAGATCCTATGCTAAAAAGTGGTTAGTATGTGGGCAGGATACAATCTTTACTTGTACCAGTAAAGCCTATATCCCATAGCATCGCTCGTGTATAGCAAACGCAGTATTTGTGATTAAAAAACCGTTCGCACTGAGCTTGTCGAAGTGTGAATGGGTTCGACAAGCTCACCACGAACGGCATCATTTTATTTCGCTTTGGCTATAACACTACTAAAAAGGTTGCTTAACGCAACTCGTCCAGAACGTGTGTATTAAAATACTTGTTCAGTAAATTCCATGCCGACTGATTGACGCACTGTAATAACACCATCTGCACGGGGTAAATCCGTTGTCCACGTCTGTCCTGCATATAAACGTTTAGCTTTTATTTCTTGGCAATTGCTTGTTTTATCAGCATCGCACACTTTAACTTCTCTTAAATCAACATTGGTATTGCCAGCATTGGTAAAAGTGGCTGTTTTTCCTGAGCGAGTAACTTTTAAATCACCGTGCGGATTGGGCGGACGCACAAAAATTAACATTTCGTAACCAATTAATATTTTTACCCCCGCTGTTTTTTTAGCTTGATCTGCATTGGTATCGGCTAATTCACCTGCTTTTGGAGCGATTTTAACTCGATAGACTAAATCTTTTTCTGTTGCGGTAGTTTGCGCCAAAATACGTAAAATTTTTCGTTCATTGGGTTGTACAATAATTTTACTGGGTGATACCACTAAGCCAGCACTACGCGGGTCAGTTTGTTCAACTTTGCCAGATTCATCATTTTCAGGATTGGTAATACTAAATACGTTAGTAGAAACATATAAAGTTTCTTTACCGCTATTCCATACTTCAACGTCTTCACGACTATTACCGCCCGCATCAAAATTGACAATAATTTTATTTAAAACGATATTGGCTTGCGCTGGACTGATAAAGCTAGTTAATAATAAAAAACCAGATAGTAATAAGTTATTTCTTTTCATGCTATATCCTAAGTTTGCTTGAAATCACTATCGAGTAGGATAGCATTATTTGTGTTATTTTGCCTTGACCGTGATGTGGACAGTATCGGTATAAAGCCCAGTTGACATGCTATTGTAGGAGGCATTTCTAACCGTAACGGTAATCGTAGCATTTGTTCCCCCCGTTGCCTGACAGCTTGCTGATGCCCTGTTATTGCTGTTAATTGTTTGCGCCGTATCGCTGTTGCGGAGAAAAGTGGCATCCGCAGTCCCATTTTTACCGTCATCCCAGGTCAGTTCGTAAGGTACTGTTTTATTGGAATTGGTTGTATTAACCAGTTTAAAATTACCTGTCGGACTACTTTGACTGTCCATATCAATGGTATATTGAGCGGTAGTTGCATAATAGCAAACATTATCACTTGCAGTTCTATCGCCTGAAGATCCAGGATTAGAAATAACGATTGAATTCAAATTAGAAATCCGCACTGCATCGCCTTTAGCCACATTAATATCAAAACTGCCTTGAGAATTGAAACTCGCTGTGCCTTTATTACCAATAACTAAATTACCGTTCACTGTCGCGGCTAACGCATTACTGGCTATTATTAACAGTGCTAAAATATAAAATCCGCGCATAATTACATCTCCGATAGCTTTAAACAAAAAAGCCTCGTGTCACACGAGGCTTCTCTGAATTTAAGACTATAAACCTTCGCGTTTTATATGCCGACTATCGTAATATTGACAGTATCAGTGTACAAACCTGTTGGGGCAGCGTTGAAAACAGCGGTTGGAATAGTTACGGCAATTGTTGCATTGCTGGCACCGCCACAATTTGCAGAAGTTTTGTTATCACTGGTTAGACTAGCTGTAGCGACATTATCATTAAGCGAACCACCTGCTGCTGCTCCCCAACTCGCTGTCTGGGCATCGCCTGTTGTCTCAGTCCACGTTAACATATAACTCATTGGATTCGTACCGCTAGCTAATCTAATATCCCCAGCCTCAGTTAGCGGACTGCTTGAATCCATTCTAACGGTATAATTGTTAGTAGTCGCGTAGTAACAAACGCTATCACTAGCTGTGACGGGGACAGTCGCAACTCCAGCTTGCGTAATCACAATAGAGTTCAAACCGCTAATCTGTACAGAATCTTCTTTGGTTACGTTAATATCAAAACTACCCTGAGAACCTGTAGATGTAGCCGTCGTACCTGTTACTAATGAACCATCCACTGTTGCAGCCATTACACTGCCGGCACTAGCAACTAATCCAGCTACAACCAAACTTTTTAATAATTTTTTCATGATAATCACCTTTGTATATATTTATCGAAATCACTCAATGCGATTCCATTTATTTTCTTAATTGCTTTTTTGCGGCTGATAATAAACATCTATTTAACAGGATATATGCTACTGCGTAATAATCATTTATGCCTATCTAGTGAAAAGCACATACTATGCCAAGTTTTGTGTCGGTGCATTTTTAGTTACTGATGTTACGCACCTATAACGAAAAAACAATGAGTTACAAAATTTTCAATTTGCTACAGCTATTGATTCTTCTGAGAGCCTATGTAACATCAGTTAATTATATTTTAGGGTAATTCACACTCTATACGCCCTATTCTCTTCATTTTAAGCATAATAGTGACGATTTTTGTCAGCCGATTGTTTTTTTTGTCATCATGTACCAAATATTAGTCATGCAGAAATTACCCAAAAATTTCACCTACATAGCTATATGAATGCCATCTATTTACAAAGCAATTTTTCCAGCACTACTATACCGTTTTTAGGTTGTAAATCGGGTGGGACTTCAATCTGACAAGCGGGTTCAGTTTTGGGTTTCAGCATTAGCTTATTTTCAGTCGATACGTCCGCTTGTAGCAAGCCTTGATCATCGGTAGAAGCAGGTTCAAAAGCACCTTCGAGTTTTGCATTTTTCACCAAACTGCCATCGGGACGCATGACTAACGCAATGACAGTAAATGTCTGATCTACTTTCCACACCAGCCGTGCTACAGTAGCAGGATAGAGGGTGATGTTATAAATCTTATCTTCGTAGTGAGCAAACGTGGTTTTATGAGGGGCGATACGAATTTGATAGGTTTCATAAGGTTCTAAAGCAGTGATATTATTAGCACCAACGTAGGCATTGGCAATTTTATTCTCACTACCAGGTAGCTTTGCCATTCGACTGGCTAACACATCAAACCCAGCACCTTTAGGTGAGCCGAGTAAATCGACCATTATCGCACTTTCGCCAATTTGCGAACCGCCGAAACTCATGCCCTCTTCATCGCCAATGACATTGCTGACAAATTGCGCCCCATAACTGGTCGTAGCTTTGCCTTGATTGGGTAACAGATGTTCTGCAAAACCACTCGCCCCCCAAGAAATGTCCCGATACTCACCTGTTAAACGAATAGCTTGGCTATCCATCAAGCTACGCCAATTTAAAGCAACTTGTTTATTAACAAATCCTTGTTGGTTATCTTGCCAATTAATATTTAAATTATTATTAAATCCTATGCGCTGACTTTCTTGTGTAGATTGATAGTCCGCCTGTGCCTGATTAGAATTAGCATTTAAATTATTATTATTAAATCCTGTGCGCTGATTTTCTTGTACAGGTTGATAGCTCGCCTGTGCCTGATTAGAAATACTTAAGCCATTACGGGTATTTTGTTGTAAACGTAACGTAAACATACCCAATTGATCTTGAGAATTTAACGCATAAGATAAGTTTACATCGGCACGAAAACCCTGATATTGAAACAAAGGTGCTGTCACAAATGGATTAATCGTATATTGGCTAGACTTAATATTATTAACTGAATTATTTTCACGCCATTGCGAGCGAATATTAACGCTAATACCATGAGGAAAAATATAACCCATAGACATATCGGCTTGAGTAAATGGATTAAAAGATAAACTATCTTCTTGTAGTAGTGCAGAATTATTTTGCCAAGATTTATGTAAATTAACCGTAGAATTAAAATTATCAAATTGTAAATTAGTTCTAAACTCAGCACCATAACCCGTATTACTGGCTAAACCTGCTAAACGTAAATTAATATGACTGTAAAGAAAAGAAAAACCCAACGTGCCGAATCCTTCCTTATTGCTATACAAAAGATCAGTATCATAGCCAAAATAATCATTTAATCGGCGGGCAGTGGCTAAATGTAATAAAGGAACGGTGGTATATTGCGGAATTGGCGATAAATTATTAACTACTTTTTTTCTAACCCCCAATTCTGCAACATAAATTGGATTATTTAATGGTGGCATCATCATAGATTTACTAAAGAAATAATGCTCAGCTCGGCTACTGCCCGAATCCTCTTCAATGACAATATCGACATTATAAGCACCATCTGGAAAATAACTGGTATCAATCGTTTGATTGCCAACTTCTAATCGTTGGCTAGACAATAACTGATTATCACGAAACGTTTTTACTAAAGCGCGTTGCGGTAAAAATACTACCAACTCATTACCAAAAGCCGTGCGCAAATCAGTACGTTGTTTAAAAGAAGTAGCAACTCGCACACCTAAAACTTCTTGCTGACCTAATAAGCTAGTTGCTTGACTGCGAAACATACCCAATAAAGCATCGGTATCACGCCATTCTGTTTCTATGGCAGCCGAATTCATTTGAAAGCCTTTTTCAGTCGCATAGAGGTTATAACGTAATCGCGTTAAATAATAACTAAGAATACCTCTAGTGCGAATATTAAAATTGAGCGTTTGATTAGAACTCGCAAATCCACCTGCTAAATTTTGAATAAACGAAAATTCTTTGGTTTCAGGAAAAGGGATATAAGGATTATCGCTTAAATGAATAACTTCTAAAGAAGTAGGATTAACAAATAACACTACTTTAAAACGACCTGCATCAAAAATAATACCTGCTACAGTTGGTTTAAGCTGCCCACAACCTTGGGGTTGATTAGGCTTTTGGCAAATTAAAGCGGGGTTCTGCTCTAAATTACCTGTCAATGCTTTTAAAATGGCATTTTCTTCTGATTTTTTTAAATCGGGAATCGCTTTAACAACTGTCAGTGGCGTTTTAAATTCAAACTGAGTCGGCGAAAAAGTAGCCATTGCATCAGCAATTTTTTTATCACCAAAATACACATCAACCGAACTTTCTTGTACCGCGCTTAAATCTTCAAAACCTACTGGCGGCTTATCAGAGGCTTTCAAAATTAATTCATCTGCAAAAACACAGCCCGTAAAAAAACAAAGTAACCAAAAAGCATAGTTTTTTTTAAACACGCGGCACGTCAATTTCAGATTACTAGCAAAAATTAATAAATAGGTTAGGTAATATTTCGTGTCGGTAATCGTTGTTTTTACCCTGTTGTAGACACTATCCGCACGGCATCAATGAATTCATGCCTACATATACAGCAATCTTTACAAAGGCAAATCTACTTGCGTTTTTGGCTCTTTTTTGGGTTCGGTATTTGTAGTATCGCTACCATCAAAACCAAATAATCCTGTAATCATTTCCCATAGCGTGTGTTCAACTTCGCGCTTAGGCAAATCGACTGTTTGTTCTTCTGTGGGTTTAACAACAGGCAGATTGCTGGGTTTAAAATCGCCATACATACCGACTAATCGGTCTGTGCCATCTTTGGTTTTAAACACTAAAAAGGCTTTCTTCTCTACTGCTTCTTCGCCACTAGGCTTAACGGAATAGACATAATCCCAACGATTTTTGTGAAAATAATCAACCAGCATCGGTGAACCCATGATGTACAGCACTTGCCGTTTATCCATATTGGGTCTTAGTTGATTAATCATGTTTTGGTCAACAATATTGCCTTGTTGAATTTCTAAGGTATAAACGCCTGGTAAGTTATTTAAAACAGTAGAACAGGACGTTAGTGATAGGCTTGCCAATAGGCTTAAAGAAAAAAGCGATTTTCTCATCAGATAGTGCGAAAGGATTAAAAAGTTAAAATCATACAGGATGTTAAAAGATTATCCTATAAAACTGTCATGCTACAATGCGCATAACATAATACAATCCGCCCACGGCGATTTAATAGGAGATGGATGTTGGAAACGCATGATTTAAAAAATGCAGGTTTAAAGGTCACGTTACCACGGATTAAAATTCTGCAAATCCTAGAAAAACAACTTGATAAACGCCATTTGACAGCAGAACAAGTCTATAAAATTCTGCTCAGTGAAGATGAAGATATAGGCTTGGCAACCGTTTATCGTGTATTAACGCAATTTGAAGCGGCAGGCTTGGTGACGCGCCACCATTTTGATGGCGGCAATTCTATTTTTGAATTGGCAAATAGTCATCATCACGATCATATTCTGTGCATGAAATGTGGCAAAGTGGATGAATTTACTGATGAATCCATTGAAGCTCGCCAGAAAGACATTGCCGAAAAATTAGGTTATGAATTAACTGACCATAGCCTTTATTTATATGGTTTTTGCCCCGCGTGCCGAAAATCTTAATTACCCTTACTTCTCAGACACTTCATGTTTAAACCCCTTATTTTTTATATCGGCTTGCGTTATACGCGGGCTAAACGTCGAACGCAGTTTATTTCTTTTGTCACTCTCGCGTCTGTGTTAGGTATTGCCTTAAGCGTTACTGCACTCATTACTGTGTTATCAGTGATGAATGGTTTTGTCGGCAAAATCAGCGAGCGTATGCTCAGCATGACTTCCCATGCCACTATTACAGGTCTATATGGTCAGTTAGAAAACTGGCAAACCCTAGAACAGCAATTAAAAAATTACCCGCATATTCAAGGCACCGCGCCTTTTATTAATGGGCAAGTGATGATTAATGCTGACCGCCGTGTAAATGGCACGATGGTGAGCGGTATTTTGCCCGACTATGAATCGCGTGTATCCGAAATAGCCGATAAAATGAAAATGGGCAAATTATCGAATTTAGTCGCGGGTGAATATGGCATTGTGCTAGGGCTAGAGCAAGCGAATTATCTAGGTGTCACGGTCGGTGATAAAATTACTCTTATTAGTCCACAAGTGAATTCTACTCCTGCGGGTGTTGTGCCTAGAATGCGCCGATTTACTATCGTCGGTATATTTCAAGTGGGTATGTATGAATACGACCGCAACATGGCGTTAATTCACATTGATGATGCGGCTAAATTGTTTCGTTTAGAAAATAATGTTTCTGGGCTACGCATCAAAATGGATGATTTATTAAACGCACCGCAAATCACTATGGGATTGGCGAAAACCTTTGCAGGTAATTATTCAGTCAGTGACTGGACGATGGCACATGATAATTTTTTCCAAGCGATTAAAATGGAAAAAAAAGTGATGTCGATTATTCTGCTGCTCATGGTTGCCGTCTCGGCGTTTAACATCGTCTCCACGCTCATCATGGTCGTCACCGATAAACGTAGCGACATCGCCATTCTAAAAACGCAAGGGCTAACCTCCGCGTCGGTGATGGGTATTTTTATGGTATTAGGCACTGTCATTGGGTTATTCGGTACGATACTGGGTGTTATCTGCGGCGTATTACTCGCCCTCAATGTGCCTGAACTGGTGAGTGGTATCGAAAAATTATTCAATGTGAAATTCTTAAATGCGCAAATTTATTACATTAGCGAATTACCCTCAGAACTGATGTGGACAGATGTGTGGGCAACCGCTGGCATGGCATTTTTATTGTCCCTGCTCGCTACCATTTACCCCGCTTGGCAAGCCGCCAAAGTCAACCCAGCCGAGGTACTGCGTTATGAATAAACAGCCTATTATTTTGCAATGCAAAAAATTGAAAAAAAGTTATCAAGGCGAACTGGATGTTGAAGTCTTAAAAGGCGTGGACTTAGCCATCACTGCTGGCGAACGTGTCGCTATCATGGGTGTGTCGGGTTCAGGTAAAAGCACCTTAATGCACTTACTAGGTGGGTTGGATAAACCGACCAGCGGTGAAGTCATTTTGGATGGCGTTAATCTAAATCAAGTTAGCTCGACTAAACTGGCACAACTCCGCAATAAATCGCTAGGCTTTATTTATCAATCGCATCATCTGCTGGGTGAATTTACCGTATTGGAAAATGTTGCCATGCCGTTGCTGATTGCCCAATTATCAGTCAAAGAAGCAAAACAGCGAGCCATTGCATTATTAGAACGTGTCGGTTTAGGGCATCGTATCGAACACAAGCCCAGCGAATTATCAGGCGGAGAACGCCAACGTGCCTCTATCGCCAGAGCCTTAATTAATAAACCTAACGTGATACTGGCTGACGAACCAACAGGCAATCTGGACAGTAAAACTGCCGATTCGGTTTATCAGCTCATGCTGGAGTTAAATCAAGAACTGAATATCAGTTTTCTGGTCGTCACGCATGACCATAGCTTA
>DFWO01000128.1:8892-9374 GCA_002380945.1 Methylococcaceae bacterium UBA4132
CACATGGAAGATGGGTTGATTGTAACTTAACTGCTCCTTTCAAGTATGACTAACTTACGAATCATGACCGAGCAGTTTTTAAGTTGCTTAAACTCTTGAATAATGGTTTTGCGATAAACTGAATATTGAGATGATTCGTTATGAATCAGTCGACAATATAAGGGGTAAAAAATAGAAATTTTAATTTTAACTAGTCTTAGTGGTTAATTTTACTGTGCAAGCTAATACGGTGCAAGAAAGAAATACAACAGCAAGCACAACAAGGCGTGCAACAACGAACACAACAACCAGCTCAACAACAACCCCCAGCGCAATAAGAACAAACGCAACAGCAATAGACATATCGGCATTGCCAATTAAACAACGAGTGTTTTTGTAAGCACTCGTTGTTTACCCGTTTATTTAAAGTTGGGCTTGATCTGATGTCCAAGCGGACGGGTTATTAATCAATTTTTCACACTAAGAACCTGTTCAACATCTCC
>DFWO01000177.1 GCA_002380945.1 Methylococcaceae bacterium UBA4132
GCACGCATCCTGCGTGCCGATTCTAATAATTCGCGAATCAATTCAAATTGTTCTCGACTAAGGTCGCTTGGATATTTTTTTCTCATCCGCTTATTATCAGGCTTTTAGATGAGATTTTGAACACGTTCTTAGTGCGTAGTATGCTAGGTAGGCGTGGTTTTGGGATGTATTCTTGACAGTGCCAATGATTCGCTCAGTCGATTAGTTCTTGTTCGGTTGCGACAAATTCAATGATTCTATCTTGTCTAAAAGTTCTAAAGGCATCGGATGGTATTGAAAATCCTTGGATATACTCCCCTTTTTCAACGGCATTTAGAACAGTTCTTGCCTTTAGTTCACCTTTGGCATTTTGATACATGAAATATAGATATTTCATGTATTTAGTCCATGAATAAGCAAACGTAAGAATTCAATTTGTGTAACGGCGAAAAATTTACCTGTACCACGTTTGATGAAGTATTGATTGTGACTTCGCCTTCATCCATTACGCCTATTTTGCTGTCCCATACCATTGGCTTGGCGATGCTAATTTGTAAATCAGGTTCACCGTTTGCCGATGCAAAAAAGGAATTGGTGGTAAAGTTTAATAAACAGCCTTGTGTCCATGCGGCATAGTAGCATTCTTTAGTCGCTTTTTTGCCATTTTCTTTAATGCACTGGTCGCCGTTTTCATCCAAAACAGGAATCATTTTTTTTGCGTTTGCTGTATTGGATGTCTAATGCGTCGCAAAAGGCAAACGGTACTTTATAAGCCCAATGTTGATTATGTAAATCGCCTTTACTATCAAATTCAGGAAATATCAGTTTTTCACTGCGATAAATAAATAAAAATTTTATTTTTACGTTCAGGTGGCTTATTGCCTTTTGCTTTTTTATAGGGTGATACGTCCTGCCACATGGCTCTCAGCATTTTAATTTCATCGTTCACGCTAATTTCCTCGTTTAAGTTCTCTCGTTCCCAGGCGCCGCGTGGGAATGCTAGGAATACCGCGCTGCGGTGTGTGGCGCGACGCGCCACCACTGTGTTCCCACGCAGCGCGTGGGCACAAGAACATACTTAGCAGTGTTCCGCGCCCGAGTTGTTCCGTGTTGAGCATTTATGACTGCAACTTAGAAATATCCGCACAGGTTAAAAACTGTTCCGATAGCATATTGAGTAAAGCCAAGCGATTGGCGCGTAACGATAAGTCATCACACATTACCATGACGCTATCAAAAAACGCATCGACATCATGACGCAAGGCGGCTAAGCGGGTTAGGGTTGCGGTGTAATCATGTTTAGCCAGTAACGGTGCGATAGCGACAGCGGCTAAGTTTGCGCTGTTTAATAATTGCAATTCTGCGTTTTCAACCAATGCACCGACGGTTGCGGCGGCGGGTGATTCTGATTTTTTTAAAATATTGCGTATGCGTTTATTGGCAGCGGCAAGGCTTTCGGCTTCGGGTAATTGGCGGAAGGTTTTTACGGCGGCTAAACGCTGCATGAAATCTAACGGGTCGGCAGGTTTTACGGTTATCACCGCATCAAATTCATCGGCACTGTAACCTTTGTCTAAGCAATAACCTTTTAAACGGTCAAAGACAAAATCCGTTACGGCAGTTTGTGTTGCCGCAATATCAAACGAATGACTAAACAAACTGAGCGAAAATTCAATCAATTCCACAATATTCAACGTTAGATTGTTTTCAATCAGTGTACGCAACGCACCTAAAGCCGCGCGGCGTAAGGCATACGGGTCTTTATCACCCGTTGGAATCAATCCCGCACTGAAAATACCAGTCAGCGTATCAATTTTTTCGGCAATGGCTAAAATCTGCCCTGTTTGGCTACTAGCGGTGATACTACCTGATTGTTTAGGAAAATATTGTTCTTCAATGGCATAAGCAACTTCACTAGGTTCGCCCTCAGCTAAGGCGTAGTAACGTCCCATGATGCCTTGCAAGTTGCCAAATTCACCGACCATTGAAGTCAATAAATCGGCTTTTGCCAATAAGGCGGCACGTTTGGCAAGTTCCACATTGGCATTCAAACGCTGGGCGATAAATTCCGCCAGTTTCATTACACGGTGGGTTTTATCAGCCACCGTTCCCAATTTTTCTTGAAACACGATATTGGCTAAATCCAACACCCGCTCTTCTAACGGTTGTTTACGATCTTGATTCCAGAAAAATTCCGCATCTGATAAACGCGGAGTCACCACGCGCTCATTACCTTGTTGTATGGATTCAGGGCGCGTGCTTTCGATATTACTAAAGGTAATAAAATGCGCCAACAAACCACCTTCCGCATTTTTCACAGGAAAATATTTTTGATTGGTCTGCATAGTGGTGATTAACACTTCGGCGGGCAATGCCAAAAAGCGCGTATCAAAACCGCCTGTAATCGGCACAGGCTGTTCATTGAGCGCGGCAATCTCTTCCAATAAATCGTCTTCGATGTGCGCGATACCGCCGACATTTGCCGCCGCTTTGTGTGCCGCGTCTTTAATAATCGCTTTACGTTGTTCAATATCAGCAATCACTTTGCCTTGCGTGAACAATAAATCAGCGTAGTTTTCAGGCTTATCAATAGCAATTTTTTGTGGCGCGTGGAAACGATGCCCTTGTGTTTCTCTGCCTGTATGCAGTCCTAAAATTTCCGTTTCAATCACTTTATCGCCATACAGCAACACCGCCCAATGGACAGGACGGACAAATTCAGTGGTAAAACTACCCCAACGCATCCGTTTAGCAATCGGTAAATTAGTAATACTGGTGCGAATAATATCGGCAATCAGCTCTTCGGTATTCTGCCCTTTTACCGCTTGCGTATAAGACAGCCATTCGCCTTTATCCGTTTTCAAGCGTTCCAACTGCTCAAATGTCGTACCGCAACTGCTCGCAAACCCCAACGCCGCTTTACTAGGATTACCGTCTTTATCAAACGCCGCCTGTATCGCAGGTCCACGTTTTTCCACAGTTTTATCAGGTTGTGAACTGGCTAAATTTTCAATAAACACCGCCAAACGTCTAGGCGTTGCGTATGCCTTGCTGGCAGTAAAGCCCAATTCAGCGGCATTTAAACCCTGCACAATACCGTCTAACAAGGCGTTGCTGAGTTTTAATAACGTTTTTGGGGGAAGTTCTTCAGAGCCTAGCTCAAATAATAAATGTTGTGTTATCACGGTAATCTCTTTAATTTTTAAGACATTTCAGCTCGTTACAAGCGTGATTTAGATAAGAAGGGGTGTTTTCTAGTAATCCGTTAATGCAGATTTCATTTTTTAATTTTTCTGCATATTTATTTATAACTTTCCTGTCTGAATATTGATTTTTATAAGTGACAACTTTTCCATCACTGCGGGTTATTGTTTCAATATCAGTAGTATTAATAAAACCATTATTTGATACTACGAATTGGCACAAATAGTAATAAACATGATGTGACTTTTAAAAAATCAGTTACCAAAATCCTGCACAAATACCTAGAACATCATCATATAAATCAATAAGGGAAATGCGCAGACAGTCAGAAACTATGTGGTAACTTTTTATACCAGCAATATTATATTCAACTTTTATTTTTTCTGAAGCCATCTGTTTATTCTTATCTTTTTGAGTTTTTGTTAATGAATGTTTTTGGTGATGGGGCATAAATAAATACTTATAATACATTTATAGAAGTTACGCATTGACG
>DFWO01000058.1 GCA_002380945.1 Methylococcaceae bacterium UBA4132
GCGGAATGAAAGGCTTTAAAGCCCATCATCGGCTTTGTGATTTTCTTGATGAAACGGTGGTCCTGTTCGACCAGGTTATTCAGATATTTAATCTGAAGAATTTCAACAAAACTGATGATTCCAGCCAGCATCAACAAGAAGTTAATATTCTCCAGTCCAGCATAGTTGGCACCGCTTTTATCCATAACGACCTTGCTCGGAAAACCATTGTTATCTATGGCTTGCTGAAAGAACGCAGTCGCCGCTGCTTCATCACGTTTCTCGGAGAGCATGAAGTCAACCGTATTGTCCAATTTATCAACCGCGCGGTATAAATATACCCACTGTCCTTTGATCTTGAGGTAGGTCTCATCCATCCTCCACGAAGTAGCAACCGTTCGTTTACTTTTCTTTGCTGTCAAAGCTAACGATGATGAATATTTGATTACCCAACGATTTAATGTCGAATGGTCAACCTTGACATTTCGTTCGATAAATATTTCCTCCAAATCTCTATACGAAACGCCATATCCGACATAGAAAAATACCGCGTATAAAATAACGTCTTTGGGAAACTGGGCACCGCTAAAACTAATCATCAATTTTGAAATTGAAAAATTTTACCCGAGATTGTTAAACTTTGCGACAGAACCTCTCCAAATACTAAATTCTTTATTTATAATTTTAAAAAATAAACCTTTATTGAGATTTTATATGCACTTTAAAAAAACGTTGATCACACTGGTAACATTAAATTTATTATCTGGATGTGCTGTACTAGATAGTTATTTGGGTAATTCTAATACAGCCGCACCTGCTGAACTTCCGCCTGTTTATAATAATCAAGGGAGTCTGACAACTACATCTGTTGATAATGTTCAACATCAGGCAAACATAACACCAACGCAACCGCCTCAAGTTAAAAAAACATTGCCTGTACCTGAAACAAAAACCAAAGTCAGTCATGATCGCAATATGCCATTTTGGGGTGATAAGGCTTCTCTTTCTGCGGAGACTAATCCAGCACGGCTAAAATCTGGGCAGTTTATTTGGAAAGGCGATGCTGTTCCAAATGGCCCTATAGTAGTGGTCGTGAGTTTAACCGAACAAAGAGCGTATGTTTATCGGAATGGTATCCGTATTGGTGTTTCTTCGGTCAGTACAGGTAAAGGTGGTTATGCAACACCGACAGGTGTATTTACAGTGTTAAACAAAGATCGTAGTCATCGTTCTAAAGCCTATAACAATGCGCCTATGCCATTTAGTGAACGTTTAACATGGGATGGCGTTGCTTTACACGCAGGGGGATTACCTGGTTATCCTTCTTCTCATGGCTGTGTACATTTACCTTCTGAATTTGCACGTTTGTTATTTGAATCATCTCCTAAAGGCATGACAGTTGTTATTGCGAGTATCGCAAAAAATCCAGAACAAGTGGCTCATCCCGCACCTATCGCACCTGTCAACGCGAAAACAGGAGCAGCAGTAAAAAATTCTCGTCTAGCAGCTAATGAAGAGTTTCATTGGCAACCTGAAAAATCGCCAGAAGGACCTTTATCCATAGTGATGAGTAAAGCAGATCATCGCGTATTGGTGTTCCGTAATGGCATTGAAATAGGGCGTTCCAAAATTAAAATAGGAAAACAAGCAATAGGCACTCATGCGTTCATCATGCAGAATGACTGGGGAACTGGCGAAAGTCCAATTTTACAAGGGGCTAAAGCACACCGTTGGATTGCTGTAGGTATTCCGGGGCATGAAAAAGAAAATGCTCTACCTTTAAAAGCAACGGTATTCAATAATATCGAATTGCCACAGACTTTTGCAGAATCGCTGTATAACATATTGGAACCTGGAACAACTTTGCTAGTAACTGATTCGCCAATTCTTGAACAAAAAACTACAGGCGTACCCTTGAACATTCTTAATGCGGATAAGCCAGAAACCTAACGTGTGGAACGGCTTGCGGGTTTCACTGTTTGAGAATCATGAAATTAGTCAAACATTATTTTTTAGGTGACGAACTGACCCAATCCATAGATTTAACCTTTGTCAGTAGAAGAAATTTATCATCGCGTACAAAATGATGACATGGTGGAATTTTTGGCTAATGAAAAATCAGCGGCGTAGATTGGGTTGGTGCTTTTTCAACCCAACATTTAATAACGTGCGTTGGAAAGTCGAAGAATTCCCCCGTGAATTTAAACATTTAAACGGGTTTGTGATTGTCAATGCCGCAAAGCTTGTTGACAACGTTATTGCTATCATGGTTGGTTGTCAAAGGCTAAAAATAACACTTTACCAGGCTGGGGGTGTAAGCCCAAACCGCCCAAAATTCCGGCGAGTCCTTGGTAAATCTTACCAGCCCTTATTTCATGCCAACTTGCCATAAATCGCGTTAATATGGGCGATAGGCTAACTCTTGATCGACTGTTGTAAACCGCGTTTATTGATATAAGTGTTTAATGCGATGTGACTCGAATAGCCCAACACTTTTGCAATCTTCCGTACGGAAAGGCCATATCCAAGCAATTCCTTGATACGATCCAGGCTATTATCGAATTTACTTTTCTGTAAAGTGCCTTTGGGTTTGCCGAGTTGCTGACCACTCGCCTTTTTTGCGGCTAAAGCTTCTTTGGTGCGCAAACTGATCAAATCCCTCTCCAATTCGCCGAACAGCGAGAACAGCGTAATAATGATCTTGGCATTCATATCCTGATTCGCAATATCCAGATTTTGCTTGATGGTAATGACGCGGATATTGCGTAGTACTAAAGCATTAACCAACGCAATGACCTCCGCCGTGCTGCGTCCGAGTCTACTGAGTTCAGTGACAACCAGCGTATCGGTCTCGGTAAGCATTCCCACCAATTCATCTATTCGGACTAGCGGGCGCATTTGAACAG
>DFWO01000091.1 GCA_002380945.1 Methylococcaceae bacterium UBA4132
CTGTCAATGCGTAACTTCTAGTTTGGTAAAAACTGTCGAGAAAATGGGGCTGGCATTTTAGTGTTCTGTGTAAACGATTCTCATAACTTAAAACCCATACTTGATCATGTTTCTCAGCCTTTGCTGACCGCACTGGCGTTATCAAGGAGTTGTTATGCCGAATTACCGCCGATTTTACATTGAAGAAGGAACCTGTTTTTTTACCGTCAATCTTTTGCAATGACACGGTAATAACTTATTGACCCCACAATTGATTTATTACGCGAAGCGGTGCGTAAGGTAAAAAAGCCCATCCGTTTACTATCCATGCGTTTGTCGTATTACATGAACATTTGTATTGTGTACTAGAGTTGCCTGAGGGTGACTGTGACTTCACCTTATGTTGGCGACTGATAAAGGCTGAATTTTCTAAATCTTTGTCCCGAACAAAAAAACATTCTGCTGTTCGTGTTCGTCGTGGTAACTGGGGTATTGGTACACATTGCGTACTCTACTGTTAAAAGCATTGATTAACCGATATAATAACGCGTTACTTTATTCATTCAGCGAGTACAGAGTGGACATCAAAGATTATATGCACCGTCTTGGTCAACAGGCGAAACAGGCAGGGCGTGAAATTAGTCGTGCCGATTCAAGCAAAAAAAACGCTGCCCTTTTAAAAATTGCCGAGGTGATTGATAGTAAACGTGATTTTCTCAGCAGTGAAAATCAACAAGATTTAGCGGCAGGTGAGAAAAATGGCTTGGATGCCGCGTCATTAGACCGTTTGGCATTAACGCCTGCGCGTATTACTGCGATGATTGATGGTTTAAAACAAGTCGCCGCATTGCCTGATCCTGTCGGTGAAATCACAGATTTGAATTATCAACCTAGCGGCATTCAAGTGGGACAAATGCGCGTGCCATTGGGTGTGATTGGCATTATTTATGAATCACGCCCTAATGTGACTGTGGATGCGGCGGCGTTATGTTTAAAATCGGGTAATGCCTGTATTTTACGCGGCGGTTCAGAAGCGATTCATTCCAATCGAGCCATTGCTAATTGTATTACTGAGGGCTTACAAGCGACTGGTTTACCTATTGCTGCGGTGCAGATTGTCGAAACCACTGACCGTGCGGCAGTGGGCGAATTGATTACCATGAATCAATATGTGGATGTCATCGTGCCACGCGGCGGTAAAAGTTTAATTGAACGTATTAGTAGAGAAGCGACCATTCCCGTCATTAAACATTTAGATGGTATTTGCCACGTTTATATTGATGACAGTGCTGATATGGACAAGGCGATTGCTATTGCAATGAATGCAAAAACTCACCGTTATGGGGTGTGCAATGCAATGGAAACTTTGTTAGTGGCTAAAAACATTGCCGCTAAAATTTTGCCCCTATTGGCAGAACAATACCGTACTAAAGGCGTTGAGTTACGCGGTTGTGCTAAAACTTGTTCTCTCATCAATTGTAGCCGTGCTACTGAAGAAGATTGGCACACTGAATATCTCGCGCCGATTTTGTCGATTAAAATCGTTACGGGCATTGATGAAGCGATGGCACATATCAATCAATATAGTTCTGCACACACAGAAGCCATTGTGACTGAAAATTACACACTGGCACGGCGTTTTCTACGCGAAGTGGATTCCAGTTCGGTGATGGTCAATGCCTCCACGCGTTTTGCTGATGGGTTTGAATACGGCTTAGGCGCGGAAATTGGTATCAGTACCGATAAACTCCATGCGCGAGGACCTGTCGGATTAAAAGGACTTACGTCATTAAAATACATCGTCCTAGGCGATGGGCATATTCGGCAATAAATGATAGGCGTGTTTGGCGGCACATTTGATCCGATACATTACGCGCATTTGCGTTCAGCGTTGGAAGTACAGGAAATTTTTGGTTTAACGGAAGTCCGCTTTATTCCCAGCGCGACACCGCCACATCGCCATCAACCCGCTGTCAATGCAGAGTGTCGGCGGCACATGGTTGATCTAGCGATACAGCATCAAGCTGGTTTTATCTGTGATGCTAGAGAATTAGACCGACACGGCAAATCTTATATGGTCGATACGCTAGCCTCATTACGGCAGGATTTTCCAGACCAGCCGCTATTATTATTTATCGGCACGGATGCGTTTAACCAATTAACAACATGGCATCAATGGCAACGATTATTTGCTTTTGCTCATGTTGTCGTCATGACTAGACCTAGCTTTAATAGCCAATCACTCGATGATTTTTTTATAACCCGCCACACAGAAAACCCAGCAGAATTGGCAAATACACTTGCGGGAAAACTTTATTTTCAAGCCATTACTCAGCTAGACATATCAGCAACCGCCATCCGTCAGTTGATTGCTCAACACCGTAGTCCACGCTTTCTATTACCCGATGAAGTGCTAGACTACATCACACAAAAACAGCTTTACCAGATCAATTGATCTCACCATTTATTAGGAAACACATGTACACAGAAGCATTATTAAAACTCGTCCAAACCGTTTTGGACGACCGCAAAGGACAAGATATTGTCACTATGGATGTTCGGGGCAAAACTAGCTTTACCGATTACATGGTGCTGGTGACAGGTACATCTGACCGTCATTTGAAGTCTTTATGTTCTTATGTGGAAGAAAAAGTCAAGGAAGAAGGCTTTAAGCCATTAGGCACAGAAGGCGATTTAGGCTCAGACTGGATATTGTTAGATTTAGGCGATGTGATTGTTCACGCCATGACAGCACAAGCGCGTGAGTATTATCAGCTTGAAAAATTGTGGATGGTTTGAACGATTAGATGCGTTGAATAACATAGCGCATTATCCTCGCAGGTCACGCATTTAGTGACTACAGCACGCTTGCCCTTGTTGTATAGGTGGGCAAGCTAGCGTGCCATAAGAACAAAAAACACAGCAATCGCCTTTCTTTGGGCGCAACAGTGTGTGACAGCTTTCGCACTCATAAAACCACTGACAGGCATTCGTTGGCATGGTCTCGATTTTTACATGACCACACTCTGGGCAAGTAAGCGTTGATTCTAAGATTATTTTTTGCATCATGTTTTACTCTTTATATAACTTGTAGGGACGCGATATACGCGTCCCTACGAGTACACTAAACTGCTTTATGATTCGCCATCAAAGCAGGTAACGCTTTAACTAACTTCATCACAATCAAGCCCAATACGACATAACATAACGCCGAACTGGTATGTGGTAGGTAATATTGCATGATGTGTGAGGTATATTGCGCCCATGACGAATCAGGGTAACGACCTGAGAGCAAATAAAAACTACTGGTAGAAATCAAAAAAGCTGTTGACGCTGCTAATGCTGAAACACCAATAGATAACACCATATCACTCGCGTTCAAGTCTTTGAATTTTGCACAGTAACTGCCTGCAAACCACATCACTGCGTAAGTTGGAATTAGAAATACATAAGCAGGTGATACACAAAACGCACTGACATTAAAATGCGTAATAGCGACGTAATCAATGACTGATGCTTCCAGCAATAAAAAGCCAAATAACCACCAACGCCGCGCAAAACTCAAACCTGCTAAAAAGAACACAGCTAACGACGCATCGGGTAAAGAAAAGCTATCACCAAAATGATGAAAGCGTGTTAATGCCATCAAGGCAATGAGCGGCAAGGTTAGCATTTGCGCTGATAGCCATTGTTTTGTATTCATGGGAGTCTCTCCAAAAAAGGGGGGGTTAGTTATTGTAATGAATGGAAACAAAAAAGTTTCTTCCCTCGGTATTATAGCTGTTCACCGTTTGATATTTCTTATCCAATGCGTTTTTGAAATTTGCACTGAGTTGCCAATTTTTATTTAAGTGGTAATCGGTACGAAAATCTAACGTGACATAGCCGCCTACTTTAGTTTTATTCGCTACATCATCAAAGCGATAATCTTGCGCCACGACGTGCGTCCCTACATCAAAATCACCAAAACTTCTCGATAAATCAAATCCTAGAGTTTTATCAGCGCGGCGCGGCAAGCGTAGATTAGTAATACGGTTTTCTGGACTTAATAAACTCATATTTAGTTTACTATTCCAACCCAATATCTGCGTACTCATTTCTGTTTCTATGCCGTCCAGTTGTGCTTTACCGATATTTTCTGAGGTAGATACAAAGGTTTTTGGATTGGTCACTACGGCAATTAAATTATCAATATCAGTGTGATAGGCGCGGACTTCCCATTGTAGCCAGTCATGATCGCCTGCTAAGCCGACTTCAACTGATTTAGATTGTTCTGCTTTTAGATTGGGATTGCCAAAGTTTGGATAATAAAGTTGGTTAAACGTTGGTGCTTTGAAGGCATTACCAAAACTCGCAAACGTGCTGATGGTGTCATTGCCTTTACCATAATGCCAGTTATCGCGCCAGCCGATATTACCCGTTACCGCATCGCCAAAGGCTTGATTTTTATCCCAGCGTATTGACGCATTTAAAAAATGGTCGTCCCAAAAACGACTATGCAGTTCAGTGAATACACCCACATCATAACGTGAGCTTTCGTTATATTTTGTGTCGCTATTGACTTCATCCAAGCGATAATCTGAACCTAGCATCACTTGATGGTCATCCGTTACTTGAAACTGATTTAACCAAGTGGCATTCCAGCGTGTGCTATCAAAGCGTGAAGAAAACGCACCCTTAGGTGTGAATTGATCGCCCCAATCTAAGCTTTGCCCTAAGCGGATAGTCGAACGCCAGTTATCGACAATATCGGTGCTGAGCGTCGTTCCTGCGACTTGCTCGATATATTCAGTTTTATTAACCGTGTTACCGTCATATTCATTTCTACCTTGGGCGCGAGTAAAAAAGGCTTCAATATCGGTATTGTGGGCATCAAAGTGATGTCCGATTCGTGCATTAACGCCTGTGTTGGTATAACCATCGTGGTCGGGTTGATTAACACCAAATTTACCAAAACTGGATTGCTGAGCATTAAACCCTTCTGAAGCAAGGCGTGATGCACTCAATGTATACCAAGTATTTTGCCACTTGCCACTGACCGTACCCGCTGCTTTATAAGTATTGTAAGAACCACCGCCTGTTTCCAGCGACACACTCGGTGTCTCTTTTTGCTCACCTTTACGAGTAAAAATCTGAATCACACCGCCGATAGCTTCCGAACCATACAAGCTGGAATTAGGGCCACGGGTAATTTCTACACGCTCCACTTGATCTAAAGGAATGTATTCAAACGGTGATGTGCCTGTGGTAGCTGAACCTATTTTAATGCCATCAATCAACACTAAAATATGATCGGAATTAGTGCCGCGCATAAACACACTGGTATTTTTACCGTAACCGCCTGTTTGCGTGACATCAATACCCGCACTGCCGCGCAATAATTCAGGTACTGTTTTCACCTGTAAACGGTCTATGTCTTTACGCGTGTACACGGTAGTCGCAGTTGCTAATTGATTTCTAGCGGTTTCAGAACGCGTTGCGGTAACAACTTGCTCAGGTAATGCTAACGAAGGGTCTACTGGGGTGTCTTGTGAAAAAGCTGGGGTATTAAAACCCGCAAGCAATAAGGAACTGGCGATAATTTTTTGCATGATTGTCCTCTGCGCCGCCCGCGCATGATGAGTAAGTAATTGACAACGGAGGACAAAAGAAAACGAAAGCGGACAAATAACAGCGGTCTAATTTCGATAGCACAGCCCTCCGCTGTCCCGAATGTACTTTTAGGCAGGTCTCCGGGCTGTTAAGTGGCTATGCGCCTGAATCATCACCTTCCCATGCGTAAACACAGTGGCATACTAATGACTCTTTACTTAATTACCGTTGCGGGGGCAGCGTCGGCTTATACCGACTTCCCATTTAATCATTTGATAGAACTATCGCATGAACCTGAAAGCAAGGGCGGCATTATAAGGATGTGTCGCAATAAAGCAACGTTATTTTTGACATACGCAACAAAACACAGTGGTACGATTCGCCAACCGAGTTTCTTGTAACGGTTGTTGACAGGTCACGCAAGGCAAACCTGCACGCCCATAAACGCGTAACTGCTGTTGAAAATAGCCCGCTTTACCTGACTCATTAACAAAATCGCGTAAGGTGGTACCACCTTGTTCGATTGCGTGTTGCAAGACCACGCGAATACACGCGACTAAGCGTTGACAATCATCTAAAGTGAGCGTCCCAGCGTGGCGTGTTGGCAATAAACCTGCCATAAATAAAGCTTCATTGGCATAAATATTACCGACACCGACCACGATATGACTGTCCATAATGAAGGACTTAATAGAGACTTTTCGTTGCCGCGATAACTCAAATAACAGCTCACCGCTACAAGCCTCAGACAACGGTTCAACCCCTAGTTCTTTCAACAACTTGTGTTCATTGACTGGTTCGCTAGTCCACAACACCGCACCAAACCGTCGCGTATCGTTATAACGCAACACCGCACCATTGCTGAACATAATATCGACATGATCGTGTTTACCGATTTCTTGCTGAGTCAGTAAAACCTGCAAGCGTCCTGACATACCCAAGTGTATCAACAACGTACCGTTAGCCGTTGCCAATAACAAATACTTAGCGCGTCTTGTCACTGACACAATGGTTAAACCCATTAAATCATCAGCTAAGCTGTCAGAGACCCGCCAACGTAAACTAGGCTGACGAACCACCACTTGCTTAATGGTTTGTCCAATAATATACGGCGCGATGCCACGGCAAATCGTTTCAACTTCGGGAAGTTCGGGCATGAGGGCTTGTTATGTGTTGAGCGGATTGAATTTTTACAACTTGGTGGTTAGCCGAACCCCATCATAATCGCCAATGTGATGGGGTTCTCACTGCGCCTATTTTGTTTTTTCTTTGTCTTCAGACTTTGAAATCACCACTGAATAACATTCCACCACACTTTCCATATAGTTAGTATGTGCTTCTGCAAGGGCTTGAGGTGAGCCGAAATCAGTGCGTAATTGATCCATGACCGCTTTTTGGTCGGTAGTTGATTTAGGGTCTTTAGGCGTGTCTAAACTCAACATTTTTGTATAGTTACGATAAGCTGTTAAACGCGCAGGATCAAATGGGAAAAGACCTGGCATTTTTTCAGCCGTTTGAGCGACGACACATTTCACCATGTCT
>DFWO01000170.1 GCA_002380945.1 Methylococcaceae bacterium UBA4132
GGCTTTTTTTTAACCACTTGGCGAGTGTCGGGTGAGAAGCGTTAAATATTCGACAGATACCTCTCATGCTCCGTCTCTCAAAATACGCAGTCAATATCTGCTCTTTCTCTTCGTCACTATGCCTTGCCTTTGGATTAACAACGCCTCTGCGCCCGCAACTCTTGCAGATATATGGTTGTTTCCCAAAAGCCTTGGACACGGCAAATCACCCTGCTTTCTTATTCGTTGATGGTGTCAGTTCTATCGGCAGTATTGAATTTCGCATGGACGATTGGGGCGTGGATGCGATTGACGGTAGTGGGTTAAACCTGTGATTCCTGTTTCTATGATACTTGACCCATCAGATGTCCGAACCACAGATTTGACCCATTACCGATTAAAGATACACACAGCGTGAACTTAACCCGCCTCAAAATCCAGCTTACACAGTTCTTTAGCTTTGTGTAAGCGTCCGTTTAGCAAGGCTTCTATTAGCTCTTCGATGCGGCGCATATAAACGTCGGTGTGTTCGTCGAACGCTTCAGGCAGGTGTTCGCGTTCTAGGCGTGATAAATGTCCATCGAAGGCGGCGGAGACACACAGTAAATCTAAAATAAAATAGCGTTCGGGTTCGGTGACTTCGTTAAGTAGGGTCAGAAAGTCTGCCCAATTGTCATATTCGCTGTTGTCTGCAACGGCGAAGGTTTCGCACAGTTTAATGAGTAGCACCAGCATATTGGGATGGTGGTTTTGTGATAATACCATCATGGTAGCGACGGCACGGATTGCGCCTTCTTTGGCTTTGGGTGATAGCTTGTCCATTAGCTCTGGCTGCATGATGTCATCGGCGATGTGGCGAGCCAGTCGATGACCGAATAGGCGTAGTCTGGCTTCTTTGGCAACTTTGTACATGACGAAGGCATCCCATATTCCCGTAACAGGGATAGCTACCCATTGAAAGCCTAACCGTGAACCGCCTTTACCAAACAAACGAACGAGAATAAATTTTATCAGTAGGCTACTTAATAGCACTTTGGCTTTGTATAACACGCCGACAAACAGTAATTTGGTTTTGGGAACGTGTTTGAGTGGGTCTATGCCGAGATAATGAATGACGGGATCAGGCACTTCTAAGGCGGCGCGTGCTAACATATTCGGCACGGCGTTGGTGTCGGCTAAGCTGTCGTCATGCGTGCCGTGATGCCCTGTTAAACAGGCAAGTCCGTGTACGGTTCGTAGCCCTAACCAAAATAATACCGTCATTTCTATGGCTAACATGACGAGGATAATGAAAGCGTAACTGCTGTAGTAGAGGAAATCACTCATGCGTCCAGCGTATTTCCATTCAAACCAAACACTGGCAACGGTGGTCAATGCGCCAATACTAAAGGCGATAATAGCCGCAAAGTTGGTCAGGCTCTCCGCTAACGAGGTCATGATTTCATCGGGCGGCAAGTCATCAATAGCTAGGGTTTCTAGCGTGTCTACACCCGTTTTTTTGGTTAGATGCTGATAATATTGAACGCCGATTTTCTCTAAAAAACCAGCAGGTTGGTCGCGTTGATAACTGGTTTTGTCGGTGGTTTCGGTGGGTTCTGACATGGTAGTTATTTGAGTGAATGCAATTTCAATAACAGGAATTAGCTATGCTAAAGCGTGTTGCTCCTGCGTTAATTTAATAGCAGTACATTACCGTTCACCTTTCAGCAAGTTCATGGTGAACGGTAATGCCTTTAAATACTGGCAAAAAAACCAACGCCTTCAATGCCAGCAATAGCGCAGCGTTCATCTTGTTCAGAACTGTCACCACTGATACCCACCGCGCCGATTAAATTATTGTCAGCATCACGAATCAGCACGCCACCTGGTGCAGGCATTATTTTTCCATCGGCAATGTTAATTAAGGCATTCATAAAATCGGGACGTTGTAAGGCAACACCCGCAAGACTTCTTGAAGACACGCCCATATTAACCGCACCCCATGCTTTAGCAGTGGCAATTTGTTGGCGTATCATGCTCGCGCCGTCTTCGCGTTGCAGGGCTTTTAAATGCCCTGCTTCATCTAATACCACCACAGTTAGCGGCGATAAATTTAGTTCGCGGGCTTTGCGAATGGCAGTTTCTATAATTTTATTGGCTTTTTCTAAAGTTAGTAAGGTCATGTATCTCTCTATTAGTTAAGTAACGGCAACAATTGTTGCCAGATTTTTTCGGCAATTATAGGTTGTGCTTGGGTATTAGGATGGAGTCCGTCAGATTGCATTAACTCAGCAGTCAAAGCAACATCTTCAAGTAAAAAAGGAATAGCAGGAACATTCATTTCTTTGGCTAATTGCGGGTAGACGTTATAAAACATATCAATGTAACGTTTGCCGTAATTGGGTGGAATTTTTATACCTAATAATAAAACTTTAGCATTAGCGTGTTGGGCGCGGCGTATAATTTCTGCTAGATTGCTTTTCATCAGTGCGGGTGATAAGCCGCGTAAGCCGTCATTACCACCGAGTTCTAGGATTAATACGCTGGGTTTATGCTGGCTTAGTTCTTGGTCAATACGCGCAAGACCACCTGAGCTGGTGTCTCCGCTGATGCTGGCGTTATGGATGATAAAATCAAGGTGGTTATCGTCGAGTTTTTTCTGTACTAACGCGACCCAACCTTGTGAAACTTCTATTCCGTGTCCTGCACTGATACTATCGCCTAATACGACTATCGACTTAGCCATTAACATCGGCGATATTAACGCCATCATTACTACACATAAAAACTTAACCATTATGCAATTCCAAATAGATCATTCATTGAACAATATTATAGTAGCAGAACGCCTAGGAAAGTCAGTGCCGACGGCGGATGGGATGCTACATATTCTGTCATCCTTAGATTTGATAATCAAATCGGGTGAAAGTATTGCGGTTGTGGGAGAATCAGGCTCGGGCAAATCGACGTTAATTGGTTTATTAGCTGGTTTAGATACGCCTAGTTCAGGGGCTGTTTTTATTGACGGTAAAAACTTAACAACCATGAATGAAGACGGCAGAGCGGCTATGCGTCACGCGCTGATTGGTTTTGTATTTCAGTCGTTTCAATTAATGCCTAGCTTGACGGCGTTAGAAAATGTGATGTTGCCGTTGGAATTAAGCGGCGATAAAAACGCTAAAACAGCAGCAATGGCGTTGCTTGAACGAGTGGGTTTAGCACATCGTTTAACGCATAGACCCAAGCAATTATCAGGCGGCGAACAACAACGTGTTGCTTTAGCACGAGCGTTTGTCACTAAACCCGCTATTTTATTTGCCGATGAGCCAACGGGGAATCTGGATAGTAAAACAGGAGCGCATATTATTGATTTGTTGTTTGAGCTGAATTCGGAGCATAAAACGACGTTAATTTTAGTGACGCATGATCATGCGTTGGCAGCGCGGTGTGGGCGGACGATTCGTTTGGAGGCTGGGGTTTTGTGTGATTAGTTTTAAATAACCCGTCATTGTTATAAAACAAAAAAGCCCGACTCTATCGGGCTTTTTTGTGATTAAAGACTAAAAAGACTAATCTGCTTGTCGTCTTAAAAACGCGGGAATATCGAGATAATCTAAATCACCTTTGGGTTGATTTAAAGTACGCCCTTCTCGGTTCTCTTGTCTGCTTTGACGTGTTGAGGTGGGTTTATCAAATTCATCGTAATTGATTGCACCCGTGTTAGTTTGCATGGATTTAACCGTGGCTTTTGCTTGTACAGGGGGTAAGCCCATACCTGTTGCAACGACGGTTACTTTTATTTCATCATCCAGGTTGGGATCAATCGCGGTGCCGATTTTGATGATGGCATCTTCGGAAGCAAATTCGTGGACGATATTGCCCACTTCGTTAAATTCGGCAATACCCATGTTAGCCGCTGAAATATTGACCAGAATGCCACGCGCACCTTGTAGGTTAATATCTTCTAATAACGGGCAGGCAATGGCTTTTTCAGCTGCTTCGCGGGCGCGATTTTCGCCTGATGCAGTACCTGTTCCCATGATTGCTGCGCCCATGCCCGACATAACAGTTCTTACGTCAGCAAAGTCAACGTTAATCATACCAGGGTGAACGATTAGTTCAGTAATGCCTTGTACTGCGTCTAGTAAGACATCGTTAGCGGCTCTAAATGCGTCCATTAAAGAGACGTTGTTGCCTAGCACGGGTAATAATTTTTGATTGGGGATGGTGATTAAAGAATCAACGTATTTTTCTAATTCAACAATACCGCGTTCTGCTACGCCTTGCTTCTTTTTACCTTCAAACAGGAACGGCTTAGTCACTACTGCAACGGTTAAGATACCCATTTCTTTGGCAATAGAGGCAATGACGGGAATCGCACCTGTACCTGTGCCGCCGCCCATGCCTGCGGTTAAAAAGACCATGTCCGCGCCCTCTAGTACTTCTTTAATGCGTTCTTTGTTTTCTTCAGCGGCTTGGCGACCGATTTCTGGGTTAGTACCTGCACCCAAACCCTTGGTGAGTTCAACGCCAAGTTGAATGATTGTACCGATATTTAATTTCCGTAATGCCTGTGCATCGGTATTTGCACAGATAAATTCAACTCCATCAATGCTACTATTAATCATGTGATTAACGGCGTTACCGCCACCACCGCCCACACCAATAACCTTGATGACGGCAGTCTCGCTGTATGTGTCTACTAATTCATATTTCATGTTACTGCCCCTCAGCTATACTATGCAAAGCCATATTAAAAATTACCATTAAACCAGTTTTTTATTTTTTCGAACCATCCAGAATTGTCGGCATCAATGCTGCTAGTTAAATTTTGATGGTCTTTTCCGTATATTAACAAGCCTACGCCTGTCGAGTGAATTGGATTTTTCACCACTTCAGTTAATCCTGTCACATTTTGTGGTCCACCCATTCTGACTGGCACATGAAAAATCTCTTCCGCCAAATCAATTAAGCCCATGACTTTTGAGCTACCACCCGTTAGGACGACACCTGCTGCAATTACGTCCTCAAAGCCACTGCGCCGTAATTCAGCTTGTACAAGTAACAACAATTCTTCGTAACGCGGTTCTACGATTTCTGCTAGATTTTGTACAGAAATTTTACGCGGTGATCTGTCGCCTATGCTTGGTACTTCAATAGTGCCATCCACATCGGCAAGTTGCGTTAATGCACAGGCGTATTTACGTTTAATTTCTTCCGCATTGACAGTGGGTGTCCGTAATGCCACTGCAATATCGTTGGTGACTTGATCGCCTGCCACAGGAATTATAGCTGTGTGTTTTATCGCACCATCGGCGAAAATAGCAATATCAGTAGTACCGCCACCAATATCAATTAAGCAAATCCCTAGCTCTTTTTCATCTTCGGTCAGTACTGCGTTACAGGAAGCCAACTGTTCTAGTACTAAGTCTTCCACTTCTAAACCGCAACGACGAATACATTTTATAATGTTTTGCGAGGCACTGACACTACCTGTCACCATGTGAACTTTGGCTTCTAAGCGTATGCCTGACATACCTATAGGGTCTTTTATACCACCTTGCAGGTCGATGATAAATTCTTGCGGCAGGATGTGTAAAATTTTTTGATCAGCAGGAATAGCAACCGCACGGGCAGAGTCTATAACGCGATCTATATCGTATTGGGACACTTCTTTGTCTTTAATGGCTACAATGCCGTGGGAATTAAGACTTCTAATGTGGCAACCTGCAATCCCTGCAAACACAGATTCAATCTGACAACCAGCCATGAGTTCAGCTTCTTCAATGGCTCGTTGTATGGATTGTACAGTGGATTCCAGATTAACAACGACTCCTTTTTTAAGACCGCGTGAAGGCGCAGAGCCTATACCTATTATTTCAAGATTACCCTCATTGGATAGCTCCCCAACAATAGCCGCGACTTTGGATGTTCCAATATCTAGCCCCACTATTAAATTACGCTCTGTTTTTTTCGCCATTTTATTTACTCTGTATTGCCTTTTTGTGTACTCGTTGTTGTACTTTGAGGAATCCCACTTGCAATCGCTTTCCAGTCAAATTCGGGGGTTCCTGCTTTCCATGACACGGCATAGCCATTAGGATACCTTAAATCAACCACTTCCATTGCATCAATCTGCTCTTGTTGTAACACTGTCAAGGTTTTTAAAAACCGCTGTAATTTTTTTAGTTGTTCATTACGTCCTAATAATATTTCTAATCCGTTAGCTAACTTGAGTTTCCATGCCCAACGATTATTGATATTAAACTCAACAAGTTCCAAAGACTGATCAGCTAAAACTGTTCTAACACCTTTCATAATTTCCAATACTTTACCATGTTGTTGGTCAGGACCTGTTAATACCAACAAATCTTCAAAAGGTTCTATACTTTTAGGCGTAAAAACCACACCCTGATCACTAATTAGGCTTTTTTCTCCCCAGCGCACAAAGGGCTTTCTTTCGTGTACTTTTATGTCAATGGCATCGGGCCACACACGTTTAACCGTGACCGACTCGACCCAAGGCAATGTCGAAACCGCCGCATGAATTGCTTGTACATCCGCATCAAAAAAACCTGTTTTTACCAGAGGCTCTAGTGTCGTTTTTACCTCATCCTTGCTTAGGTATTGAAAAACACCTTCAGTTCTTACATATTTAACAGGTAGTACTGTTCTTAAGCGCGTATCTATGGCATCTAACCCATATTGCCAAGCCAAGCCTGCACATAGCAATGTTACCAGCAAAAATCTTGCAGTCGTCACCGCTCTATCCTAAACTGGTTTCCAAAATTTTCCACACTAATGTTTCAAAATTAATGCCTGCTTGTTTGGCTGCCATCGGTACTAAACTGTGATCGGTCATACCAGGTACAGTATTGACTTCAATGAGCTGAGTCTGTCCTGAGTCATCAATAAATACATCCAATCTTGCCCACCCTTTCACACCAATAACGTCACAAGCTGTAATTGCTAACTGTTGTAATCGTTGCTCTTGCTCTGCTTCCAAGCCGCAAGGGCAATGATATTGGGTAGTCGTTGCTTGGTATTTGGCTTCATAATCATAAAACGCATTGGGTGTTTCCAAGCGAATCACAGGCAATGCTACGCCATTTAACACACCAACAGTATACTCTTTACCTGTCACCCATGCTTCTGCATAAACATCACACTGATAATCAGCGGCGATTCTCAACGCCTTAGCTAACTCATCACGATTACTGGCTTTGCTCATACCGATGCTAGAGCCTTCTTGCGCAGGTTTAACAATGACAGGAAAACCCAATTTTTCAATACACGCATCCACATCTGCTTCTGTCTTTAACAGAAACCACTTAGGCGTAACCAAACCGTAACCTTGCCAACACAATTTGGTTCTTAACTTATCCATTGCCAACGCCGATGCCAGCACACCGCTACCTGTGTAAGGAATGCCTAACACATCAAGTACAGCTTGCAACACACCGTCTTCACCGCCACGACCATGAATAATGTTAAACACTCTATCGACGTTAATATCTTGCAACGCATCAATCAGACTGCCTGTTACATCAACTGCAATCGCATTCACACCTTGTTGCTTTAGCGCGTTGTAAACTGCCGCGCCGCTACGCAAAGAAACATCTCTTTCTGCCGCTGTACCGCCCATTACGACGGCAACGCGTCCAAATTGTTCTGGTTTTTCAATCATGATTTATCTCACTCGCGTCACCCACCATGCACACTTCAGTCGATAATAGCACACCGTGTTGCTCCTTAACTCTCGCCTGTACATAGCTAATTAATTCTTCTATATTTGCTGCCGTTGCATTGCCTGTATTGACAATGAAATTAGCGTGTTTTTCAGACACACAAGCACCGCCAATGCAGTAACCTTTTAAGCCTGTTTGTTCTATTAAACGAGCAGCATAATCACCAGTTGGGTTTTTAAATACTGAACCACAACTGGGTTGATTAGTGGGCTGGGTTTGGTTACGTTTTTCCAATAAGCCTTTAATTTTTTGCTGGCTGTCGGTCGTGTCACCTTCGGACAGTTGCAACAGCGCACTTAAAAACCACTCGCCATCCGCGCCTTTGACAGACCGATAACTAACACTAAAATCTTGCGGTTGACGCACAATGATTTCACCTTGTGCATTTAACATATCCACTTGTTTAACTAGCGACCATGTTTCACCACCAAACGCACCCGCATTCATTTTTAACGCGCCGCCCATTGTGCCAGGAATACCTGCTAGAAATTCTGCACCGACTAAGCCTTGTTCTGCACAAAATCGCGCAACATGGGCGCACGGTACACCTGCTTCCACATAAACTAAACCGTCCTCGGTACGGTACATGGCTTTTAGCCGTCCTTTAGTATTAATCACCGTACCGCGTATACCGCCGTCTCTAATTAATAGATTAGACCCCAAACCCATCCAAAACAACGGTTCAGTTGCCGATAACTGTCTGACAAATTCAACCAAATCAGCGCGATCAGCGGGAATATATAAATGATCCGCGTAGCCACCAACGCGCCAACTGGTATATTTCGCCAGTTTTTCATGGCTTAATAACTGTCCTTTCATTAACTAGCCAACGCCTCAGTTAACAGCTGCGGTAACTGACTAGCAATCTGTCCGACATTACCCGCACCCATCGTTAAAATCACATCATCAGCTTTAACCACACTGGCTAAAATACTGGGTAATTCCTGCCAGTTTTCCACAAATATCGGTTCAACTTGTCCACGCAAACGAATGGCACGACTTAACGCACGCCCATCCGCACCTGCAATCGGAGCTTCACCTGCTGAATAGACTTCCATTAGAATCAGCACTGCCACACCCGATAAAACATGAACAAAATCTTCAAATAAATCACGGGTGCGAGTATAACGGTGCGGTTGAAAAACAACTACCGAACGTCTATCAGGCCACGCTTGCTTCAACGCTTCTAAGGTAGCCGCACATTCACGCGGATGATGCCCATAATCATCAACTAAGGTGAGTTTGCCATCACCAATAGCGACATCACCTTGTAATTGAAACCGTCGTCCGACACCTTTAAACGCGCTTAGGCTTTTAATGATGGTAGCATCAGTCACTGCTAGTTTACTGGCTACCGCAATCGCGGCGAGTGAATTGAGCATATTGTGCCAACCAGGCATATTGAGCGTCACTTGCAAAGGGGCATAATCGCCTTTGCGTAACACCGTAAAATGCGTGTGCATTCCTTGTTGTTGAATATTAATTGCTCGCACATCCGCGTCTTCATGCACGCCATAAGTTACGACAGGTTTAGAAATGTGCGGCAAAATATCGCGCACGCCTTCATCATCTAAACACAACACGGCTAAGCCATAAAAAGGCAAATGGTGTAAAAATTCAATAAAGGTATCTTTTAAGCGTTGATAACTGCCCTGATACGTTTCCATGTGATCTTGGTCAATATTGGTGACGATTGCCATCATCGGCTGCAAATATAAAAATGACGCATCACTTTCATCGGCTTCAGCCACCAGATAATGTCCTAAACCCAGTTTGGCATTTGTTCCTGCACTGTTTAAACGTCCACCGATAACAAACGTGGGGTCAAGTCCGCCTTCGGCAAGAATACTGGCAGTTAAACTGGTGGTGGTGGTTTTGCCATGCGTGCCTGCCACTGCAATACCAAATCGAAAACGCATGAGTTCAGCCAGCATTTCTGCACGCGGAATCACGGGAATCCGTTGGCGATAGGCTTCATCAATTTCTTCATTGCTACGGTCTATTGCCGTGGATGCGACGACCACATCCACTTGATTGATGTTTTCGCGTTTATGCCCTATGACAATATTGATGCCTAACTCAGCCAAACGTTGGGTAACGGTACTTTCTTTAATATCTGACCCTGAAACTTTATAACCTAGGTTGGATAACACCTCAGCAATACCGCTCATGCCCGTTCCGCCAATACCGACAAAATGAATACGTTCGATATTGCCTAATTGTTGCACTAGCGTTTTAATGTGTGACACATTCATAGTGTAGCCTCCGTGATACAGTAATTGGCAACCTCTTCCGTTGCATTCAAGCGAGCGCATTGCTTTGCTGCGCGACTCATGTTGTCCAATTGGTTTAGCATGAGGCTTATTTGCTCAGCCAGCGTTTTAGCATTCAAATCTTTTTGCATCAGTAATATGCCTGCATTTGCATCGGTTAAATAGTTGACATTTGCCGTTTGATGATCATCAATTGCACTGGGTAATGGGACAAAAATGGCAGGAATACCCACAGCCGCAACTTCGCTGACTGTCATCGCTCCCGCGCGACAAATCAGTATATTCGCCCACTGATACGCTGTTACCATATCATTAATAAATGCCGTCGCCTCGGCATCAATAGCTAATGTTTGGTAACGGCTTGCCACTTGCGCCTGCATTGCCGCGCCTGTTTGATGTTTTATTCGCACAGTGGGCGCATTCATTTGATTGCACAAATGGGCAATGGCTTCAGGCACGACTTCATTCAATATCTGCGCACCTTGACTACCGCCGATTATCAATATTTTTATGCACTGCCCGACAGGTTCACGTTCATGAAGCTGGGCTAAAAATTGTTTTCTCAGTGGATTGCCTGTACAGACTGCACCAACTGATTTTTTAAAGCTATTAGGAAAGGCTTCTAATACGCGGTTGGCGAGTTTTGCTAATAAACGATTAGTTGTACCAACAATACGGTTCTGCTCGTGTATCACTAATGGAATACCCAAGAGCTTTGCCATTACCCCCCCTGGTCCTGCAACAAACCCCCCCATACCTAATACGACATCGGGTTTACGTTGCCGCAAGACTTTTGCCGCTTGCACACAGGCTTTAAACAGCCCAAACACAGCGGTGACTTTTGATAACACACCTTTGCCGCGTATGCCCGACACCGAAATGATGTCAATAGCAATACCGTTTTCAGGAATCACACGGCTTTCCAAGCCTTTCTCTGTGCCTAACCAGCTTACTTGCCAACCTTTTTCCAATAATGATTGCGCAACGGCTAACGCAGGAAAGACATGACCGCCTGTGCCGCCTGCCATAATAACGATACGTTTAGCCATATTGAACCCTTACGCCTTTACCTTTATTCAATGAAGTCGCATTGATTTCAGCAATCTCACTATGGACACGAAATAATAGCGCGACTGCACAACACATAATCATCATACTACCACCACCATAGCTTATTAATGGCAAAGTCAGTCCTTTGGTAGGTAATAATCCCATATTAACACCCATGTTGACGAATGATTGAAAGCCAAACCATATACCCAGCCCATAAGCGACAAAAGCAGAAAAGCGTTGCCCTGCTTGTTCGGCTGCTACGCCTACTGCAAAGGTGCGCCAGACCAATAACGCAAACAGACCGATAACAGTGACTACGCCTAATAAGCCTAATTCTTCCGCTATCACGGAAAAAATAAAATCGGTATGCGCTTCAGGTAAATAAAATAATTTTTGTACGCCGCTACCTAAACCGACTCCTAACCATTCACCACGTCCAAAGGAAATTAAAGCTTGCGTGAGCTGAAAGCCCGTATCTAATGGATCAGCCCAAGGGTCCATAAAACTAGTGACACGCTTGAGTCGATACGGTGAAAAATACACCAATAACATCACTAATACTGCCACCGAACCTAACAAGACAATAAACTGTGATAATCGCGCGCCCGCTAAAAACATAATGCCCATCGCAATCATCAAAATAACCACCGATGAGCCAAAGTCAGGTTCTAAGAGCAGTAACACACACGCCATTGAGAACAGTATTAATGGATTAAGCAAGCCAAAAGCGGATTCTTGTACGGTCTGTTGATGGCGTGTCACATAGCCTGCCATATAAATGACCGAAAAAAACTTAATGACTTCGGAGACTTGTATTCTTATTCCTGCTATAGACAGCCAACGTATACTGCCATTTACTTTGATACCTAATCCTGGTATTAACACAAGAATCAATAACACCAGCCCGACGATAAATAACCATGCCCCCCATTTTTCCCACATTCGTAGCGGCGTTGCAGCAATAAAAAGACCTAATATCAAACCCAGTCCCATGTGCATTAATTGCCTAATGGGATAGTAAAATTCACTACCTGTTACTTTTACACCCAAATGTAATGAAGCGGAGGCAACCATCACAAAACCGATTAGCAACAGACTCGAACAGGCAAACACCAGTAAGGGGTCAAAATGAAAGCGTCCGTCTAACGACGTTTTGATTCGTTTACTCACGCCACTAATGCCAGTACCGCTTGTGCGAACTGGTTGCCCCTGTCCTGATAGTTTTTATATTGGTCAAGACTCGCACAGGCAGGCGACAACAACACACTGTCACCCCCACTGGCAAGGCTTGCCGCTATTTGTACGGCCTGTACCATGTTGTCAGCACGATGAACAGGTACACAACCTGCCAATGCTTGCTCTATTAAATTTGCATCTTTACCCATTAACACAACGCCTTTGGCTTTTTCTTTAACAACAGGCGTTAATTCAGTCATGTCCGCGCCTTTCGCATCACCGCCTGCAATCAGGATGACTTTATCATCATACCCCTCTAAAGCCGCAACACACGCGCCAATATTGGTGGCTTTGGAATCATTAACCCATGTTACACCGTTCACGTCTGCCACTTTCTGCATTCTGTGATCCAAGCCTTTAAAGGTTTTTAACGCAGAACACATAGCGGGTATATCCAAACCGACTGCCACACCTAACGCTAAAGCGGCTAAGGCATTAGCAGCATTATGTCTGCCCTCTAGTGGTAAATCCGCTAATGGCATCAGCAGTGATTGTTGATACATCAAATATTCTGTTTCGCCTTGATAAGCCAGATAAAAATCTGCTTCGCCTTTAATTGAAAAGGATAATACCTTGCGAGCCACTTCTCTCATAGCATTCACTAAGGCATCATCGGCATTAATGACTATCACGCCATCGCCATGATAAACGCGCTGTTTCTCCCCAGCATATTCGACAATATCAGCGTGTCTATCTAAATGATCGGCACTGACATTCAGCACGGTAGCGGCGGCGGCGTTTAATACCGACGTGCGTTCTAACTGAAAACTGGAGAGTTCTAAAACGTACAGCTCTGTATTGGGTGCTAATAAATCTAAAGCGGGTGTACCTAAATTACCACCAACTCCGACCTGTTTACCAGATGCTTTCGCCATCTCGCCTAACATGGTAGTCACAGTGCTTTTGCCATTAGACCCTGTAATAGCCACTATCGGCACATTGACAGAACAGGCTAATAAATCAATATCACTGACTATTTTCGCGCCATTAGCCATCGCTTTGACAATGGATTGTTCATGCAGTGACACCCCTGGGCTAACGATTAAGTGCGTTGCCACCTTAAATGCCGCTTCATCAAAACCACCTGTAAAGACAGGAATATCTGGCGTTTGTTGAAAAAATTCATCGTTTAACGGTGGTTTATCACGACTATCAATCATCGCAAATACAAACCCCAACGAATGTAAAAAACGCGCTACTGAAATACCCGTAATACCTAGCCCAACTACCAAAATCTTGGCATTTTTTGGGTCTAAAGCGAAGTGTCTTTTTAATGATTCGATAATGGCTACTTTATCCATTGCTTATCTCAATTTTAGAGTGGCTAAACCAATCAACACCAAAATAACGGTAATAATCCAAAACCGTACAATCACACGCGGCTCAGGCCAGCCTTTTAATTCAAAATGATGGTGAATAGGAGCCATGCGAAACACACGTTTACCTGTCAATTTAAATGAAGCAACTTGTATCATGACTGACAGCGTTTCCATCACAAACACGCCGCCCATAATAACCAACACAATTTCTTGTCTTACTAATACCGCCAATACACCTAATGCCGCACCCAGTGCTAACGCACCCACATCACCCATAAATACCATTGCAGGGTAGGCGTTAAACCATAAAAACCCCAAACCTGCCCCCACTAAAGCGGCACAAAATACGATGAGTTCACCCGAATTCGGTAGATAGGGAATCGCTAAATAATCTGAAAAACTGACATGACCTGATAAATACGCAAAAATACCTAAACCTGCCGCGACCATTGTGGTTGGCATAATAGCCAAGCCATCCAAACCGTCAGTTAAATTGACCGCATTACTGGTGCCAACAATAACAAAATACGTCAAAACGATGTATGTCCAACCCATATCCAACATGACATCTTTGAAAAATGGAATGATAAATTGTGTTTCTGCGGGTAATACTGCTGTTTTATACAAAAAAATTGCCGCTGTTAAACCGATGACTGATTGCCAGAAATATTTCGCTTTCGCCGATAAGCCATCACTGTTGCGTTTAACCACTTTGCGATAGTCATCAATAAAACCTACAATCCCATAGCTCATTGTGACCAACAAAATCACCCAAATATAGCGATTACCCAAATCTGCCCACAACAAGGTACTAATAGCAATCGCTATCAGAATTAAGGTACCGCCCATTGTTGGCGTACCCGATTTCTCATAATGTGATTGAGGACCCAACTCACGGATACTCTGCCCGATTTTATTACTGCTTAACTTTCTAATCATCACAGGACCAATAATAAAGGCAATGGTCAATGATGTTAATGCACCAAGAATGGCCCGAAAAGTCAGGTAATGAAAAACCCTGAAACTACTATCGAAGCTCATTAAATATTCTGAAAAATAAAGTAACATTGTTTAAATCCTAAAATTCTCAACCAAAGCGGCTGTCACATTTTCCATACGTCGCGCTCGTGAACCTTTAATTAACAGGGTTTCATCACCTTTCAGCTCCTGTTTTAATGTTTCAATCAACTCTTCTTGTGTGTCAAAAAAAGTCGCGCCCTCACCAAAAACTTGTACAGTATGCCGTGCATCTTCGCCCACTGCTAACAAACGTACCACGCCACTGGCTTTTATAAACTTACCCATTTCTGTGTGTATATTGACACTTTCCTCGCCTAATTCACCAAACGCGCCCAAAACCAACCAAGGTTTACCCGTACAACTTGCCAACACAGCTAACCCTGCTTTGAGTGAGACGGCATTAGCATTATAACTATCATCAATCACAATATTACCGAAACGACTGACTAAGGGTTGCAAACGACCTGTGACAGGTTTTACCTTTTCCAAGCCTTGTTTAATTTGTTCAAGGTCGATGCCCAAGGCAATACACGCTGCCGCTGCGGCTAAGGCATTAACGACATTGTGCTGACCTGCAAGTTTTAACTGAATGGTGATGGCTTGTTGTTTGTGTAATAAATCAAAACGCGTTATGAATTCATTGTTCACAATCGCTGTGTTAATCTCTTTGGCAGTTACATCAGCATCAGCACTCAAGCCAAAGGAAATGATTTTTCTATTTCCTGCAACACCACGCCAATAGTCAAAATAATCATCATCACGGTTTAACACGCCTACGCCGTCCGCTTTCAGAGTTTCAATGATTTCACCTTTGGCTTTAGCAACGCCCTCAAGACTACCAAACCCTTCAATATGTGCCGCACCTGCATTATTAAGTACAACCACATCAGCCGCCGCATAGGTACTACTGTAGGCAATTTCTTTGGCATGATTCGCGCCCATTTCAATCACTGCGTAACGGTGTTGTTCATCGAGGCGTAATAAGGTTAACGGCACACCGATGTCGTTATTCAGATTACCTTGGGTAAATAACACTTCGTGATTAACTGCCAAGATTGCCGCTAGCATTTCTTTAACCGTGGTTTTGCCGTTACTGCCTGTCACACCGACGACTGATACTGCTAGTTTTTTACGCCACGCGCCAGCCAGTTGGGCTAAAGCAAGTTTTGTATCCTCGACCACGATATGCGGCAACGTAGTCTGCACGCCTTGATGGACAATTGCGGCGATAGCTCCTGCTTGCTGAGCTTGCTCAACAAACTCATTACCGTCAAAGTTCTTACCTTTGATGGCTATATACAGCTGTTCAGGCTTGATGGTACGGGTATCAATATTGACCGATGAAAAGCTAGCATCTTCGCCAACTAACTTACCTTGTATAATCTTTGCGCACTCGCTCAGTTTCATTTCCATTATTCAACTCTTGTTTTCAACGCATTCAGTACACAAGCACTGTCACTAAAAGGGAATGTTTTGCCATTGATTTCTTGATAGTCTTCATGACCTTTACCTGCAATCACAATACAATCACCCACTTTAGCTTGGCTGATGGCACTGTGTATGGCTTGTTCTCGGTTTTGCATGACTGTTATTTTATGGCTGTCTTTACAACCTGCCAAAATGGCAGTTACGATGTCTAAGCCGTTTTCAAAACGTGGATTATCATCGGTAATAATAATGTGATCCGCCCACTGCTCAGCGCACGCCCCCATTTGCGAACGTTTGCCTGTGTCTCGATTACCTCCACACCCAAACACCACCCACAAATCCTGTGTACAGTGTTTTCTGACACTGCCTAACACCTTATCCAAAGCATCGGGGGTATGAGCATAATCAACAAAAATCAGTGGCTGTTTATCACCGCCAAAGCGTTCCATGCGTCCTGTCACAGGTTGTAGGTGTGCTAATTTTTTAGTTGCGTCATTTAATGATATTCCCAATGCCAACATCACCGCCAATACGCATAATACATTCTCAACATTAAAATCACCGTACAGCGGAATGGTTACGCGCTGACTTTCACCACGCCAATGCGCATCAAACTCAATGCCTGTCGTGTTGTTAACAATATGTTCGGCTGTGACTTGTTCATCAATATTACTCATTTGCACTGAATGAGTGGCATGAGTCACGCCCCATATTTTCACGGTTGTAGGAACGGCTGCCAGAATTTGTTCGCTATAGGCATCATCTAAATTAACCACAACAAAAGCCAAATCAGGCGTTTGTAATAACGCTAATTTAGCTTGTAGGTAGTTTTCCATGGAGCCGTGGTAATCTAAATGATCGCGGCTGATATTGGTAAATACTGCACCTTTAAAATGAACGCCATTCACCCTGCCCTGCTCTAAACCATGTGAGGACACTTCCATTGCCACAGCTTGTTTATTTGCCGCTAATAAGTTTGCCAGTATGCGTTGCACTGCTAGTGCATCGGGTGTGGTATTCAGGGTTTTATTAAGATTACCCCACTCACCCCAGCCCAGTGTGCCAATAATGCCGCAAGCATTCAATGCCTGACTTAAAAACTGACTGCATGAGGTTTTACCATTCGTGCCTGTAATGCCGATAACGCTCATAAACTGAGAAGGATCGCCATAGAATCGTGCGGCAATATTGCCTAACGCCCAACCTAAATTGTCTACTGCAATCATTGCTATGTTGCTTTGCAAAGTCTCTGCTAACTGCTTACCACCACCCGCAGGATCAAAAATAATCGCACACGCTCCCTGAGTAATCGCTTGCCCTGCATGACTTAAACCGTGTTGTTTAGAACCTGCCAAGGCAATAAATACATTGCCAGCAACCACAGCGCGACTATCCAAAGTTAAACCCGTAATAACTAATTCACACACTGCGTTCAAATCGGTTGAGGTAAGTGGAACTAATCCCACTAATAAATCGTTCAGTTTCATAAAAGCCGCTTTATTGAGTTTGCCGTGTCAGTAAAATAGGCATGGTTGTTTCTTGATCGGGTGCAACATTGAGCAAACGCAACGCGCCAGTCATGACTTTGGAAAACACAGGGGCTGAAACCAGACCACCATAATATTGACCTGATGACGGTTCATCAATCATCACAACAATAATTAAGCGCGGATCAGTGGCAGGAGCCATGCCTGCAAACACCGCAAAATAACTGTTACTGGTATAACCGTGCGCACCACTAGCTTTTTTTACCGTGCCTGTTTTGCCTGCCACAGTATAGCCATCCACTCTGGCTTCATAGGCTGTGCCATCTTTCATAATCACATTTTCTAGCATGGAGCGAATAGTTTTAGCCGTTTTGGCAGAAAATACCCGCTGTGCTTTATCATCTTCATCACGTTTAAGCAAACTGACTGAATGCAGTATGCCATCATCGGCTAACGCGGTATACGCTCTTGCTAACTGTACAGCGGAAACGCTTAAGCCATAACCAAACGACATAACCGCACGATCAAAATCATGCCATTTTTTATAATCTAGCATCCGTCCGCTGGCTTCACCTTCAAAGCCCGCCTCTGCCGAACTGCCAAATCCGAGTTTTTTATATACGCCCCAAAAATATTTCGGTGGCATTTTAAGTGCCATCATGCTCACGCCAATATTGCTGGATTTTTTTAGAACGTGCATTAAATCCAATGAGCCGTAGTTATGCACATCTTTAACGACATTTTTACCGATTTGAAAACTGCCATTAGTGTTAAAAACCGTATTAGGTGTGACATAACCGCCCTCTAAAGCCGCTGCGGCGACAAATGGTTTAACCGTTGAACCTGGTTCAAATATGTCAGTTAAGGCTCGATTACGGTACAAATTTTCTTTTAAACTTTTGCGTACATTAGGATTAAATGTGGGCTGATTAACGGCGGCTAAGATTTCGCCATTTTTAGCATCCAATACTACTAACGTACCTGATTTGGCGCGGTTTTCATTAACGGCTGATTGTAGTTCCCTATAGGCTAAGTATTGAATACGCTGGTCGATGCTTAACTCGATGTTTTTTCCAGACACTGGCTCTTTTATATTTTCAACATCTTCAATAATGCGCCGTAACCCGTCTCGAATAACGCGCTTGCTACCTGCTGTGCCTTTCAATAACTTTTCATAACCTGCTTCCATGCCTTCTTGACCGACATCATCCAAATCGGTAAAACCAATTAAATGTGCCGCAACACCGCCTGTCGGATAGAAGCGTTTAAATTCACGATCAAAATAAACGCCAATCAATTTTAAGGCTTTTACTTGCTCACTGAGGTCTGGATTAATTTGACGGGCTATGTAAGCAAATTGTCTATGCGAATCATCATTCAACATATCCAGCACTTTGCCCTTAGGTAAACCAAGCAACCTCTCCATTTCAGCGACTTTCAGCAGTTTTTGCTTTCTGTACTCGCTCAGTACATGAGCCTTTTGTTCATCCGTTAATGGCACACCTGGCTGGCTGGCTTTGAGTTGCTTTTCCAATTGCTTAAGCTGGTTTTTATCATCCATTTTAAGCTCACGCGGATTGACTGAGATAGATTCGACAGGCGTACTGATCGCTAATGGCGCACCGCTTCTATCCTTAATCATGCCTCTATACGCGGAGACAGGCTCGTCATCGACGAGCCGCATATCGCCTTGATCTTTGAGAAATTGCTTATTCAGTACTTGTAAATCAACGGCACGACCCACCAGCACCACCATACAAGTCATCATAAAGATAACTAGCACTTTTCGCCGACCAGAAAAGTCGCCTGTTGGCTTTCTTGCTTCGCTAATTTTGCCTCGAAAATCTAACATTTACGGTTTTATATAAATAGTTTTTTCGTGTATCGGCAGAACCAATTTTAATTTTTCGCGTGCGACCAACTCAACGCGATTTTGTTCAGCGAATGTCGTTAACTCCAATTGGGTCTGCCCCCATTCAACTTCGCGCTGATCCAATTCCCTTTCCTGTTTTTGAATGTCTATAAAAATAAGCCGCGAGTAGTATTTGCTATAAATAACAGCCAATGCCGTTATTAACAGCACCGCGCTTAATACAGCTACCAGTCGATTAGTCACCATTACACTCTCTCCGCAACTCGCATGACCGCACTGCGTGATCTAGGATTTTGAGCGACTTCCTGCTGGTCAGCAGTTAGGGCTTTGCCTATTTTTTTCAATAAACCTTTAGGCATATCTGCTTCTTTAATAGGTAATCTACTTGGATTATATTTCGCCCCTGATTCATCCTTAATAAAGCGTTTGACGATTCTATCTTCTAAAGAATGAAATGAAATCACCACTAATCGACCTTCTGCTTTTAAAACATGGGTCGCCTGTTGCAAAACATCCTTTAATTCATGCAACTCTCTATTAATTTCAATGCGAATGGCTTGAAAGGTACGCGTAGCAGGATGCTTATGTTTCTCGCGTAAGGGAATTGCATTCTCACATAGCTGAGCTAATTGCCGAGTCGTGGTAATAGGCGTATCAACTCTTGTTTCGACAACTGCTTTAGCGATACGGCGAGCAAACTTTTCTTCGCCATACTCAAACAAAACATTGACTAACTGTTTCTCATCAACACTCGCCAACCATTGTTCAGCCGAAACCCCTGCCAAACCATCCATACGCATATCCAAAGGACCATCGCGCAAAAAACTAAAGCCTCGATCTGGATTATCGAGTTGCGGTGAAGACACGCCCAAATCTATTAAAATACCGTCTATTTTGCCCAACAAACCTTCGCTTGCCACGGTAGTTTCCAATTCAGAAAAGCAACAATGCTTTAAAGTAAAACGTTTATCCTGACGCAAAGCGTGTGCATACTCAGAGTTAATCGCGTCCCAATCACGGTCAAACGCCAGCAATCGCCCGTTTTCGCCCAACAGGTTTAAAATGCCCTGACTGTGTCCACCGCGCCCAAAGGTACAATCCAGATAAACACCGTCTTTTTTGATTACCAACTGTTGCAATGCTTCTGCAAACATAACGGGTAAATGTTCCACTAACAAATCTCCCGTATTAAAAAGATAAAGAGGTTATTCTTCATGACTCTGATGGTCATTACACTGTACGTTGGCTGGTCATAGACCATTTTGCACATTTTTAAAGCCAAATGCACCACAAACAGGCACTATAAATTCCAAACAGTGCATAGTCAAGGATGAATTCATTTATAATCTTTCTTTTTTGACAATGACTTACGTCATGCTTAGCGACAAATTAAAACAAATAATCTATGACATCAAAAAGTAGGTACTGTAATTAAGGTAATACCCCAAAATACATGGCTTTTTAGTCGCTATTAACAACGGGTTAGTTTAATTCATGACACTATAGCCTAGCTTTTTTAGCTGGCTATACCAAACGAAGTCAAAAAATAAAGTAAAATACGCGGTTTTACAAAATTTCACTTAGTAAATTCCAAAGGTAGACATGAAAACTTATAAAATCGCAGTATTGGCTGGTGACGGCATCGGTCCTGAAATTACCGCCGAAGCTATTAAAGTCCTGAAAGTTATTGAAGAGCGCAACGATGTTAAATTTGAATTAATGCCCGCTGCCTTTGGTGCATGTGCATATTTTGAATTTGGCGACGCGTTTCCTCAATCCACCATTGATATTTGCGACGCTGCCGATGCTATTTTGAAAGGTCCAATCGGTTTAAGTCATGAAGAATCCAAACAAATCCCCATCGACAAACAACCTGAACGTGGCGCGTTATTACCTATGCGTCGCCGTTATAATACCTACGCCAATTTCAGACCCGTCTCATTACCCAAAGCCTTAGCGCATTTTTCACCGTTAAAACCTGAAATAATCGGTGAAGGCATTGATATTATTATGGTCAGAGAATTAGTCGGCGGCTTATATTTTGGCAACAAAGAAATGGGTGTAAATGAACAAGGTTTGCGTTATGTCAAAGAAACCTTGGAATATGACGAAAACCAAATTCGCCGCATTCTGCATGAGGCTTTTAAACTGGCGCAAAAACGCAAAAAAACTCTGCACAATATTCACAAAAGCAACGTCTTAAAATCCAGCGTGTTATGGAATGAGATTTTAGATGAAGTGGCAAAAGAATACCCCGATGTCACCGTCTATCAACAATTAGTCGATTCTGCTGCCACCAACTTATGCCTGAAACCGACACAATTTAACGTGATGGTCATGGAAAATATGTTCGGCGATATTTTAAGCGACCAAGGCGGCGGAATTTTAGGTTCACTAGGCTTAATGCCATCGGCGTGTATTGGTCCAGATAAAGCCTATTACGAACCTTCACACGGCTCCGCGCCTGATATTGCTGGCAAAAACATTGCCAATCCTTATTCTATGATTGGTTCAGTTGCCATGATGCTAGAAAATAGTTTTGACATGGAAGCAGAAGCCAAAAATGTTTGGGCAGCCATGCAAGCCGTATTCGCCGACGGCTATTCAACCGCTGATTTATCCAAACCCGACAGCGGCGTTAAGATGATAAGCACGGTTGAATTTGGTGATAAAGTGGTTGAAAAATTGAGAGCTATGCCGAAAGTGGCTTGATTAAGCCACATTGTTCTCACGTTCCAACGCATGACTAGGATAGGCGTGCCTCAGTCTATCCTATGCACTTAAATTATAAGATATTGAAGAATTGAAACTAATGGAACCTATAAAAGTTATTCACATTTCCGATCTCCACATCTCTGATGATCTGTCTCATGGGGATAAGTGGTACGACATTCCAGGTCGACATGGTCATAATGTTAAAGCATTTCTTGCTTTGGATGCTTTTCTCAAAACAACCGAATGGGATTTGCTTCTGATTACTGGGGACGTATCCAGAATTGGAGAAAGTGATAGCTTTGTCTGGGTTAAAGATTGGCTCGAGGGTAATTATACTATAGGAAATTTTACAGTTGGTCTTAATCTTTCCAAGTCAACTGTACGCAAGTACTTAATAGTTCCAGGCAATCATGATCGTTTTGGCGGAAATATTTGGCAGGGTAGTCTTAACCTTTACAATAAAGAGTTCCCCGAAGTTAAAGCTGGCAGTGTGGAAAGCTTGACCATTCGTGGATGCAAAGTGAATATTCATTTGTTTGACAGCACCACATCTGATGGTGGTTTTGCAGGTGGAAAAATTGAACAGAATGCACTTGTTCCAAAGGCACTAAAAGACACCGAGATTGATATAGCACTTCTACATCACCCCTTTCTACATCTGCCAGAGCATCCACGCGAAACTGCAAAGGATCTTAAAAACTCAGCAGATGTTGCAGCGTATATGTTATACACTGGATTTGATGCAATTTTTTTTGGTCACACTCATAAGAGATATATTGAACAAAAAAGCGTTAAAAAATTAAGTAGATGTCTGCCTGACAAAAGGCAACAGTCAAGCTCTGATCTTAGACGCGCGCCAAAGGTTATTCTTCAAATGATGGAAAACAATACCAAAATTGTTAATGTGCCGTACCGACGTACGGCGACTAAGAAAGGTCAGCTACCGACACGCAAGAGTTACTTTGACTATCTATTTTTCTTGATGCAAGGATACGAACTTGACGATCCGTCAAATTACCAATACATCCGTGAGTTCTATGATCAAATAAATAACGTTCCATCAGACATTCGCATACAGGATATGGTAAACCGAGCAAAGCAAAAAGAAATCCTTATTTCTCTCGCACCAAGTGCATGTCAAGCCAAAAATACATATTGTGGATTTAACATCGTTACATTTCGTGGCTTTTCTAACGGTCAACTTGATACTTCATGGAATTTAGTTGATTTTAACGGCAGTAATTTTCAAATTTTGCCATAAGATAAAACAAGCTTGTAGCTCGAGCCGCGTAAGTTAAGGGGAGCTTGCGAACCCCAACAAAAATCATCACATTGTATAAATGTTGTGGGTTCGTACCTCGCCCCAACCTACAAACCATTCAAAACCCTATGCCCCCCAATTCTTACCTCGATATATCCATCTCCGCACAACAACTGTCCATCATTGAAAACGGACACACGCTAAAAACCTATCCTATTTCCACCGCTAAAAATGGTGCGGGTGAGTTGATGGGTAGCGGTTGTACGCCTAGAGGTTGGCATTGCATACGCGCGAAAATTGGTGATGGACTACCGTTATATAGCGTATTTAAAGCACGGCGATGGACGGGGGAAATTTACAGTCCTGAACTTGCTGCGCACTATCCAGAACGTGATTGGATTTTAACGCGCATTCTTTGGTTAGGCGGTTTGGAGCCGCATAAAAATCGTTACGGTCAGGTGGATACGACGTGGCGATATATTTATGTGCATGGTTGTCCCGATGAGTTAATGAATGGGCAAGCTGATTCGCACGGTTGTATTCGCTTAGGCAATGACGATATGCTGGATTTATTTAATCGCGTTACAGTAGGAATGAGAGTTTTTAGTCATGAATAAAACCCGTATGGTGTTGGGTGTGGAATATGATGGCAGTGGTTTTTATGGTTGGCAGTGGCAAACTCAACACCGCAATATTCAACAGGTGTTAGAGCAAGCGTTGAGTAAAATAGCTAATCATGCTGTTACCGTGCAGTGTGCAGGGCGTACCGATACAGGCGTACACGCGCTGGAACAGGTGGTGCATTTTGACACCACCACGACACGCCCGCTTCGTGCATGGCTAATGGGCGGCAATAGTCAGTTGCCCAGTGATGTGCGGATTACTTGGGTACAAGATGCGGTCGGTGATTTTCATGCCCGTTACAGTGCGATTGCACGTTTTTATCGTTATGTCATTTTGAATCGTCCGATTAAATCGGCGTTGTTGCGCGAGCAAGTGACGTGGCATTCCGCGCCCTTGGATGCCGATAAAATGCACCACGCCGCACAAGCTCTGATTGGTCAACATGACTTTTCCTCGTTTCGAGCGCAAGGTTGTCAGTCTAAAAGTCCGTGGCGGCGGATGTATTTTATTGATGTCTATCGAGATGACGATAAAGTAATTATAGATATTGCGGCGAATGCGTTTTTGCATCACATGGTACGCAATATTGCAGGCGTGTTAATGGCGATAGGGTCAGGTAAACAGTCTGCTGAATGGACACAAGAACTTCTACATGTTAAAAGTCGTCAACTCGGTGGTGTCACCGCACCACCCGATGGTTTATATTTGGGGTCGGTGTATTATCCCGAACGCTATGGTATCGCTAAACATCCTGTCTTTAATAAATTGCCAGACGATGCACGGCGGTTTGATTGAATATTTATTAACTTTAAGGTGATGACGATGAATAATTTTTTAGCCTTTCAAATTCATGGCAATGCCGATCATAGCGGCGGTCTGCTCGATATGTTGACAGGCTTGCTGAGTTTTTTTGAAGGATTGGCATCTGGCGGTAGTGCTTGCGAGAGCTTCCTTTCCAAAATCATGCCTGGACTGGCAGGTATGGATAATATTCATCCGTTGCTGGTGCATTTTCCGATTGCCTTGTTATCCTGTTTCTTTATCTTGGAGGTGTTAGGTTTTATATTGAAAAAACCGTGCTGGCGCGAGGCGGCTAGTTATTTTTTATATCTTGGCGCGTTAGGTACTGTTATTACTGTTATTGCGGGTTTTCAGGCAGCTTATACGGTCATTCATAGTGAGACCGTTCATCACATTATGCTACGACATCAACATTTTGGTGTAACGGTATTAACATTGGCAGTGATACTGTCGATTTGGCGGTTGAAAAGTGGTGTGACGCTAGAAGGAGGTAAGCAATATTTTTTTCTCGTATTATCGGGCTTGATGTGTTTACTCATGGTGTTAGGTTCGGATTTGGGTGGACACATGGTTTATAACTACGGCACGGCTGTTAATGCAGTGCAATCCACTGACGATTGCCAACAGCATTCTCACGAAGATTGATGATGCCACAAAAAATTTTAGTCATCGCTATGCGTTATTTAGGGGATGTGTTACTCACGACTCCCCTAATCCGTTCATTACGCCTCGCCTATCCCGATGCGCAAATAGATATATTGGTTTATGCCAATACCACGGCAATGTTGGAAGGTAATCCTGATATTAATCAACTCATTAGTGTGCCTAGTAAGGCTAAGTTAAAAGATAACTGGGCGTTATTCCGTCAACTAGCTAGAAGCTATGATTTAGCGATTACCACGCAATGCGGCGACCGTCCTTTTTTATACAGTTTATTTGCTTCATCAACACGCATCGGTGTGGTGCCGCCTAAACCTGAAACAGGTTGGTGGAAACGTTATTTTTTACACCGCTGGTTAGAATTTGATGATAACAACACCCATACGGTATTACAGCATTTAAAAGTGTTATCCTTGATTGATGTGCCACCGTGTTTTGAATTAGTGCCACCAGAAACTACCGAATATTCGCCGTTATTACGCAACTTGACGGAAAATTATGTGGTGCTACACACTCATCCGCAGTGGACATACAAACAATGGACGGTTTCAGGCTGGGTGGAAATCGGACATTATCTACACCAGCAAGGTTTAAAACTGGTGCTAACAGGCGGGGCTGGACAAGTTGAATTAGATCATGTCGCTACAATTGCACAACAGCTACCTGCTAACACCCTGAATTTAGCAGGACAGTTATCATTAGCTGAAATGACCACGTTGTTAGGTAATGCCTTGTTGTATATTGGACTGGATACAGGTATTACCCATTTAGCCGCCGCAACGGGTGTTCCTGTCATTGCTTTGTATGGTCCTACTAATCCCGTTAAGTGGTCGCCATTTCCTTATGGTTTTACCGAAAACAAAAATCCATTTGCCAAAGTGGGCAGTCAAACCGTCAACAACATTCATTTGCTACAAGGCGAAAAATTCTGTGTACCTTGCCATTTAGAAGGCTGCGACCGTCATCAGGCTAGTCGTAGTGATTGTTTGGATAGCTTGAGTTCTGAGAGAGTAAAGGCGGCGATTCGGTTAATACTGAATAAGTAACGAATTAACTTTTCTTTTGAAATTTGGAAAATAGCGATTTGAGAGGGTTTTTTTTCACATTATCATCTGCTGACTCAATACCCAATGACGGTACTTCGCCATATTTTTTTTGATAATGAGCTGCTTTACTTTGCACAGCGGCTTTAATAGCATTTCTATGCTCAATAGAAATATCATCAACCTTAACAAATTGGTCATCTTTACGCAGAAAATAGCGCAGTAACGAATCTATAAAATCACTATCGACTTGTTCAGGAGAAAAACTCTTAGTAAACGACTGTAAATTTTGATGATTTTTGATAGATACTTTGAATAAAGACTGCTGGTAGTCCACTTCAACTCGAAAGGCGACGGGGATTTTGCGCTGAATCGTAAACTGTGTGCAAGGAGTACCACAGATAACTGATTGATGTTTCCAATCAAAAATAAGTTTTTTAGCTTGTAGAAAGTTAATTTCTTTGTCAATGAGAGGGTCTGATTCCAAACGATAGCTAAACTCGCCCTTAGCTTCACAAAAAAAACTGACATTAACCTGCATAATCCGATTGTAATCTGCAAGACCAATACGTCCATCGGTATTAATTCTATAATTCAACTGAGAAAGATCGCCAAACTGCGGATATTGCTGGCAGTAATTTTTTACTTGTACAGGCTCTTCGAGAAAATTCAAATAATCAATGGCTTCTTGAAAACTGTCAAAAATAAGCTGCATTTTGGGTAAAATCTGTGACAGATAAACTTGCTCCAACTCCTCATTAGTTCTTGCTTGCTGTTGTTCAGCCGCTTTTTTTTCATCGGCTTTTTTTCTTAACTCATCCAGCACACTCATTCTTATTTTCCTTGGAGTTTTTGCCTATTGAATTTAAAAAAGGAATTAGGCTCATAGTATATAGAAGTTACGCATTGACGAT